>JAGCFB010000005.1 GCA_017650345.1 Kiritimatiellia bacterium
GACCTCCACGCCAACCAGATCCAGGGCTTCTTCGACATCCCGCTCGACCACCTCAAGGCGGAGCCAGTCATCCTCAAGTACATCCGCGACCAGCACTGGTCCAGTCCCGTCGTCGTCGCGCCCGACACGGGCGGGGCGAAGACGGCCTACGGGTACAGCCGCAAGCTTTCGTGCGGACTCGCCATCGTCGCTAAGCAGCGCACGGGCGACTCGACGGTCGATGCGTTCTCCGTCGTCGGCGACGTGAAGGACCGCGACGTCATCATGATCGACGACATGACCGCGACGGGCGGGACGCTCTCCGCCGCCGCGAAGATGTGCCGCGAGAACGGCGCGAAGTCCGTCCACGCCTTCGTCTCCCACTTCCCGCTCACCGCGAAGGGCGAGGAGAGGCTCATGAACGAGACGCAGCTCGACGAGCTGGTGGTGACGGACTCCATTCCGCTCCGCCCCGGCTTCGATCCGTCCAAGCTTCCGTTCAAGCTCACGCAGCTTTCCGTCGCGCCGCTCATCGGCGAGGCCATCAAGCGCACGCACGCGAACGAGTCGATCAACGACCTGTTCAATCACGAATGAGCTTCATCGGGGCAGACAGCGCCTTTGCTGACGCGGACGTCGTGATCTTCGGCGCCCCGTACGACTCGACGACGAGCTTCAGGCCGGGGACCAGGTTCGGACCCTCCGCGGTCAGGAGCGAGTCGTTCGGGATCGAGACGTACTCTCCGTACCAGGACAGGGACCTCGAGACGGACGCTCGCGTTTGCGATGCCGGCGACCTCGAGCTGCCCTTCGGTGCGCCGGACCGCGCCCTCGACATGATCGAGGAGAAAGCGGCCGGGATACTGGACGCCGGCAAGGTTCCGTTCCTGCTTGGCGGCGAGCATCTCGTGACGCTTGGCGCCGTCCGCGCCGCCGCAAAGCGCTATCCCGACCTGCACATAATACATTTTGACGCGCACGCCGACCTCCGTGAAGACTACCTGGGCGTGCGCCTTTCGCACGCATGCGTGCTTCGCCGCTGCCACGACATTCTGGGAGATGGACGCATCTGGCAGTTCGGCATCCGCTCCGGGACTCGCGAAGAGTTCGCGTTCATGCGCGAGGGGCACGTCGTCACGGAGCCGTTCTCCGTAAAGACGCTGGCGTCCCTCTCCTTCCCGGAGGGGACGCCTGTGTATCTCACGGTCGATCTCGACGTCCTGGACCCGTCCGAGTTTCCCGGAACGGGCACGCAGGAGGCCGGAGGCCTGAGGTTCGCGGAGCTGCTTGGCGCGCTTACGGACATCCTTTCGCGCTTCCGCATCGTGGCGCTCGACAACGTCGAGCTTTCGCCCGCGCTGGACGCGTCAGGACGCTCCACGGCGCTCGCCTGCAAGCTTCTCCGCGAGCAGCTCCTGGCGCTCCGCGCGCCGGTCCGCTAGCCGATCTCGATCCTCTTGGCCTGCGTCTCGGGACGCTTGCCGACGACGATGTCGAGGACGCCGTTCTCCAGCTTCGCCGACAGCGTCGAGGGATCGGCCATCTCGGGAAGGTCCGCGCTCATCGCATAGTTTGACATGCAGAACTCGGACGCGACCTGCCTGAACCCGGCGGGGTTCTGGTGCGCCGCATGTGTCTTCAGCGTGAGGGTCTTGCCCTCGATGTGCAGCTCGGCGTCGCCCTTGCCGATTCCGGGCAGCATGACCTTGAGTTCGTATCCGTCCGGCTTCTCGGTGAATGTGGCGGACGGGACGACGTAGTTTTCAGCGGTGTTCATCTCTTTTCTCCTTTCTCTTTGCCATTTTCCGTTTCAGCCCGCGATCGCGATGCGGTGCACTCCCGCGGCCTCGGCCTTGGGAAGCTCGATGCGGAGGACTCCGTTCGTGAACTTCGCGTTGGCCTTTTCTGCATCGACCTTGAAGGGCAGCTCCAGCCTGCGGCGCCATGCGGGCGTGCCGGGCTTGCCGCTCTCGTCGAGCGCGGGCCTGTCAGCGATCACGACCGCCTGCGCCTCGAGCGTGAGGTCGATGTCCTTTGCGGTCTTCCCGGGCAGCTCCAGGTCCAGAATGGCGGCGTTGTCGTCGAGGAAGACGTTCACGGGCGGGAAGCGTCCCGCCGCGCGCGCCTTGACGCGCTTGCAGGCTTCGCTGACGCCGAGCATGGCGTCCAGCAGACCCCAGGGATCCATGTTGATCATCGTATTCATCTTTTGTCTCCTTTCGTTTACCGACGCCCACATTAAGCACGTCCGTGCCAAAGCCCGGGATGTCCGCATCTGTCGCGCCGCGTGGGACACCTTGTCCCTTTCCGCGACGATATTTCCCGTCCGCGTCCGTCCGGCGCCGGACCATTTGAGAGCCGGGCGAGAATATGGTAAAATATATGGAAAATGTATCTGAAACAGCTAGACATTGTAGGCTTCAAGAGCTTTGCGGACAAGACGCGCCTGACCTTTGATCCGGGCCTCATCGCCATCGTGGGCCCCAACGGGTGCGGCAAGTCCAACGTTTCGGACGCCATACGCTGGGTCCTTGGCGAGCAGCGTCCGACGGCGCTGCGCTGCTCGAAGCTCGTTGACGTTGTGTTCAACGGAACGGACACGCGCAAGCCGCTCGGGCTCGCCGAGGTCTCCATCACCTTCGCCGACTGCGAGAAGGAGCTCGGCACGGACTACCACGAGGTGACGATAACGCGGCGCGTGTACCGCGACGGCTCGGGCGAGTACCTCATCAACAAGCAGCCCAGCCGCCTGAGGGATGTGCAGCACCTCTTCATGGGCACGGGCATCGGCACGTCGTCCTACTCCGTCATGGCGCAGGGCCAGATCGACGCTATCCTGTCGTCCAAGCCCGAGGATCGCCGCGCCGTGTTCGAGGAGGCGGCGGGCATCACCAAGTTCAAGGCGGACCGCAAGGAGGCGCTCAGGAAGATCGACCAGACGGAGCAGAACCTCCTGCGCGAGGCGGACGTCCTAAGGGAGATGAAGCGCCAGATCGGCTCGCTCCAGCGCCAGGTCGGCAAGGCTGAGCGGTACAAGGAGCTGCGCGACCAGCTGCGCGGACTCGACATCTACGTCTCGAAGCAGCGCATCCACGACTTCGACCTCACGCTCGAGCAGAACGCGGCGAACCGCCGCGAGGTGGAGAAGGCCATCGAGGAGGCGAGCGCTGTCGTCGCCGAGGCGGAGTCCGAGCAGCAGAGGCTTCACCAGGAGGTCCATGAGCTTGAGGAGCGCCTCCAGACCCTCGCGCAGGAGCAGGCCGAGGCGGACGGCGCGTACCAGCGCGCGACGGAGGTGATCGGCGTCAACGCGCAGCGCATCCAGGAGTACAAGATGTTCGCCGAGCGCGATGGGCGCGAGATCGCGGACACGAGGCGCCAGCTCGAGGACGTGAAGATGCAGGTCGAGTCGCTGGCGCAGAAGACGCGGCTCCTCGGCGATTCGCTCGCCGCGGCGCGCGAGGCGCTGGACGCGGCGGAGAAGTCCTTCCAGGAGTCGCAGCGGCGCATCGACGCGCTGCGCACCGAGGTGCAGGTCGCGCGCGCGGAGTCCGTCCAGTGCGACCGCCGCGCCGCGTCCATTCGCGACGAGATCGCGCGCATGGAGGCCGCGGCGCGCGAGGCGATCGTCCGCAACGAGAGGCTTGCGGCGGACGAGGCGCAGCTGAGGGCGAGCGCGGAGGCGGCGGAGAGGAGCCTCGCCGAGATAAAGGCGAAGGCGGACGCCGCGCGCGAGGTCGAGGCGGCGAGCGCGGAGGCGCAGTCCGCCGCGCGCGCGGAGCTGGACGCGCTCAGGGCGAAGATCGAGGAGGCGCGCGACCATCTGGGCGACATGCAGAGCGAGGCCGCCGCGAAGGAGGCGCAGCTGGAGATGCTCAAGGACGAGGCGAAGGCCAAGGTCGTCCTGGAGGGGATTTTGGAGTCGCAGGACGGCGACGTGCGGATCGTCGCGGCGCCGACGGGTCGCGAGGGCGCGGAGGTCGCGTCCGGCGACCGCCTGGTCGATCACGTCGTCGTTCCGGAGGAGAGCCGCGAGACGGCTGAGGACCTCCTGGGGGACGTCGTGCTCGTCGGCGGCGGGGACGGAGGCTTCGCGCTCAGCGCGTCCGTCGAGTCGTCGTCCGGCCGCCGCTCGCCGATCACGGAGGCGGAGCGCTCGCTCGCCGAGCTGAAGGCTCGGATCGAGGAGGCGCGCGAGGTGCTGGCCACGGGCGCGGACAGGAGCCGCGAGCTGGCGGAGAGGCTTTCCGAGGCGGACAGGCGCCTCGCCGAGGCGCGGCGGGCGGCCGCGCAGGCCGAGGGCGAGGAGTCCATGGTCGCGCGCGACGCGGCGTCCGTAAAGGCGCGGCTGGAGGCCGTCGGACGCGAGCTCGCGGCCGTGAGGCAGGCGAACGCGGACGACACGGCGAAGCGCGAGCGGCTCGCCGGGGAGCTGGAGGAGACCGTCGCGCGGCGCGACGCGCTCATGGATTCCGTGACCCTCAGGCAGGAGGAGCTCCAGGCGCTCGAGACGGAGAACGTGCGCGAGTCGCAGACGCTCACAGAGCGCCGCATCGCGGCGAGCCGGATGGAGCAGGAGCTTTCGTTCGTGGGGCAGCAGAGCGAGGGCGCGGACAGGCGCCGCGAGGAGCTGCAGAGGGCGATCGACGGACGCGAGAGCGGGATACGCGGATACGAGGAGTCGATACAGAGGCTGACGGACGAGAGCGGCGACCTCCTGGACAGGCTGGACGAGCTGAAGGAGAAGGCGCAGGAGTGCCACGCGCGCATGGACGACGAGCGCGCCCGCCGCGTCGGCATGATGGAGCGCATCTCGGCGGCGGACGGCGCGGTCGCGATGAGGCGCGGCGAGCTGGACCGCGCGAGGGACTTCCGCGGCAAGCTCGAGGTGCAGGCGGCCGAGGCGACGATGCGACGCCAGAACATTTACGACCACCTGCAGGACGAGTACGGACTCTTTGCGGACGCCGTTTTGCGCGAGCCGGACCCGGAGTGGAAGAAGGGCGTCGTGCCGCCGATGGAGGAGCTGGAGGGGACCGTCGCGAAGCTCCAGGGCGAGATCGCCGCGCTAGGGCCCGTCAACATGGTCGCCATCGACGAGTACCGCGAGCTCGAGGAGCGCTACGCGCGCGAGAAGGCGCAGGAGGAGGACCTCGTCGCGGCGAAGGCGCAGATAATGGAGCTCATCAACAACCTCAACACGACGTCCGGCGAGATGTTCCGCACGACGTTCGAGCAGGCGAACCGGAACTTCCAGACGATGTTCACGAAGCTCTTCGGCGGCGGCGAGGCGAGGCTCGTGCTGCTGGAGAACGAGGAGGATCCGCTTGAGTGCGGCATCGACATAATCGCAAGGCCCCCGGGGAAGCGTCCGCAGTCCGTCACCCTCCTCTCCGGCGGCGAGCGCACGATGACGGCCGTAGCGCTGCTGTTCTCGATCTTCATGATCAAGCCAGCCCCGTTCTGCATGCTGGACGAGCTGGACGCCGCGCTCGACGACGCGAACATCGGACGCTTCGTGGAGCAGCTGAAGGAGTTCCTGCGCCAGTCGCAGTTCCTCATCATCACGCACAACCAGCACACGATCGCCGGATCGGACCTCGTGTACGGCGTTTCGCAGCAGGAGAAGGGCGTTTCGCGCATCATTTCGATGCGCCTGTCCGACCTGGGCGTCAAGGCGAAGAAGTAGGAGGTTGCGTACATGGTTCTGGCTGCCGGTTTCGCCGTACCGGGATGGGTCGTAAGCGTGCTGCTCGGCGTGGTCATGTTCGGCATGGGCCTCGCCACGCGCCTCGAGGACTTCAAGATCGTCTTCAGCCGTCCTAAGGACATAGCCGTCGGATGCATCGCCCAGTTTACGATAATGCCAGCCCTCGCGTGGGCGCTGTCGCGGCTGTTCGGACTCGACGAGGCGCTCACGGTCGGCGTCGTCCTCGTCGGATGCTGCCCCGGCGGCACGGCTTCGAACGTGATGACCTACCTCGCGAAGGGCGACCTCGCGCTGTCCGTCGGCATGACGGGCGTATCGACGCTCCTTGCGCCCGTCCTTACGCCGCTCCTCACGCTGCTTCTCGCCGGGAAGACCGTCGCGGTCGATGCCGTCGGGATGTTCGTCGGGATCCTCTGGGTCGTAGTCCTTCCGATCGCCGTCGGACTCCTGGCGAAGCGCCTCTTCCCGCGCGCCACGGAGCGTGCCGTCCGCTTCATGCCCGCCGTCTCCTCGACCGTCATCGCCATCATAATCGCGATCGTCGTCTCGGCGAACGCAAGTCGGCTTCTCACGGGCGGATTCGCCGTGGCGCTTGTCGTGGTGCTGCATAATCTGTGCGGACTCGCGCTCGGCTATCTGCTTGCGGCGGCGCTTCGCCTTTCCGAGCCGAAGCGCAGGGCGCTGTGCATAGAGGTGGGTATGCAGAACTCCGGGCTCGCGGCGAGCCTTGCGGCCGCGCACTTCGCGGCGTATCCGATGGCGGCCGTCCCCGGCGCCATATTCAGCGTCTGGCACAACATCAGCGGAGCGTTCGTCGCCCGCATGTTCGCTCGCAGGGCCGCGAACTAGGACTGGATTCCGTCGGTCTAGGACGTCACGACGCGGTCGAGGAGGACGTCGTGCGGCTCCGACTGAAGGCGGTCCACGGCCTGGAATCCGTGCGCCACGCCGATCTTTATTGAATCCTTCCGGGCCGAGGCCAGCAGGCGGTCGTACCATCCGCCGCCGTATCCGATGCGTCCGCCGTCCATTGTGAAGGCCAGGCCCGGGACGATCCAGACGGCGACATCCTGCGGCTCCACGGTGTCCGCACATGCGGGCTCGAGGATTTTCATGGGTCCGCGCCTGAGGTCGCCTTCGGAAAGGCTCTTCAGCCTGGCCAGTTCGTACGTCTCGCCGTTCCAGCGCGGGGCGGCGACCGTGGCGCCCCGGACGAGCATGGCGCGTATGAAGACGGAAAGGTCGATCTCCTCCGGCGAGGCGAGATAGACGGCGATTGCGCCGCCGACGGAACGGTCCGCCGTACCGGCTATCGCGGCGTCGCAGACGAGCCGTTCGCACACGATCCTCGACGCGCGCTCGCGTTCATCGTCCGCAAGCGCCTTTCTGCGCTCGCGCATCAGCCGCCGTATGGCGTCCTTCGTCTCTGTCTCGCTTTCCACGGCGAGTATTTTACCATTTAACCCGCGCCCTTGCAAAAGCGTCTGCCGCGCAGGAGGCCTGATGACAGGCGGGTTGCGCGTTTCGCCGCGAGGTGGTATAATGGGCGACGAAAGGAATAGACAAATGAAGCTCAAAAGCGTTCTTGCCGCCGCGGCGGCGTTCGTGGCGATCGCAGCATCCGCCACCGAGGCCAATCTGACCACATACGGGGAGAACCGTGTCCGAACGCGGCCCGTCACCCCCATATCGGCGAACCTCGTGACGCCCATCGGAATCCCGTGGGGCGACGAGTGGGACATCGCGGGGCTCCAGACGGGCATCTACAACCGCGTCGAGGACTTCTCCGGACTGCAGATCGGCATATTCAACGTGACGGACTACTTCTGCGGACTCCAGGTCGGCGTGGTCAACGTGACGCGCAGGATGCAGGGCATCCAGCTGGGTCTCGTCAACGTCATCTCCGAGAGCGACCTCTCGTTCATGCCGCTCATCAACTGGTACTTCTGAAGAAAGGACGACAGAAATGAAGAAACTGCTCCTGTTCGCGGCATCCGTCGCCGCGCTCTCCTCGTTTGCGCAGCAGACGACGACCACGACCACCACCACGACCACCATAACGACCTCGATCGTCGAGAACGTCGTCATCGAGCAGACCGCAGAGCCCCAGAAGGTCGCGGTGTTCGTCCGCAACCGCACTCGCGTCCCCGGCATGGACGACGAGGTTGACGGCGTCCGCGACCGCCTCACGGCCTCCATGGCCGCGACGGACGCCGTGATCGTCATGGATTCCACAGAGATCGACGACTCCTTCCGCCGCTGGAAGGTGACGACCGCCGAGGAGCGGAACGGACTCGTTGACGGCATCGTCTCCGGCGGCTCCGCGACGCGCGTCGCGCAGATGCTCGGCTGCGACTACATGGTCGTCGGCACGATCGTCGGCGCGGACGCCATGCAGCGCAGCCAGGGGGGACGTCCGAGCACGGTCTTCACGCTCAGGATGACGCTGACGGTCAAGGACTCCCGTGGCGCGAGCGTGTTCTCGATGGCGCCGTGGACGCGCAAGCTTCCGATCCTCGACGCGTCCGGCGATCCGCTCGCCTTCTACAACATGCTCTTCGACCAGTGGTGCGAGGACGCCGGCACGGCGGTCGCCAACAGCGCGCCCAGGTGGCGCAAGCCCGCCGCGGTGGCCGCGCCGGTGCGCTTCTACGTCTCCACGACCATCGACAGCGTGGTCGAGCCGCTCGAGAGCCAGACCAAGGGCGTGCAGGGCGAGCAGCTCCAGGAGCTCCGCAAGGTCGTAGGCGGCGCGACGATCGAGATCGACGGACTCGTCGTGGGGTCCGCACCTGGCGAGGTCTCCGCCACGCCCGGGAGCCACGACATCGTGGTCAGCCGCGAATGGATGAAGCCGTACAGGGCGAAGATCTTCGTTACGGAGGGAATGCGCCTCAACGTCGCGCTGGAGCTGAGCGACGAGGGCATCGCGAAGTGGGGCGGCGTCGAGGCGCTGCGCGCGGACGTCGCGCGCCGCTACTCGGAGGCCGCATGGAGGCGCGGGATCAAGGTCAACGTCGATACGCAGAACTGGCGCGACGTCGGAGACGGTCCCTCCGCCAGGCTCACGATAGAGAACGTAGATGGCAACTGACGCATTCCGCGCCGTACGCGCCGCGCTTGCGCTCGCCGCGCTCGCCTTCGCGGGCTGCATATCGGAGGAGACGCTCGCGGCGAAGTCCGTCGAGTCCCTGCGCCTCGGCAACCCCGCGCCCGCCATTGAGTGGGGCGGGGACCTCGCCACGAACAGCATCTACTCCTCCGCGCGCGGAAGGGTGGAGCTCGCCCGCGCGCACATGATAGCCGGCGACATGCCGGAGTCCGCGCGCTGGTACCGCGCCGCCGTCGATACGGCGATCGACCGCAAGGAGTCCCAGCCGAAGATCAAGCTCGGCGACGTCGGGAACGACGTGCTGGCCTCGACGATCACGGACGACCGCACGCGGCAGTACCGCCTCGCCCCGTACGAGCTCAACCTCGCGCTCGAGCACGGGATCGTCGCGCAGGAGCTCGCCGGGATGCACGACGACGCGCTCGTCGATTGCAGGCTCGCGGCCTACGTGCAGGACAGCCTGGCGGACACGTACGGCGCGGACGTCGCCAAGGCGGCCGCGACGACGAACTCGACCGCGCGTAGCATCTGCGCCAAGGAGGGCGCGGCGCTGGACGGCATGATCGCCGCGACGCGCAACTCGTGGGAGAATCCGGTCCTGTGGTGGCTTACGGGCGTGCTCTTCGAAGCGGACGCCGACATGGACGCGGCCGCGCAGAGCTACCGCAGGGCGGCGGCGATACGTCCCGAGTGCGCCGTGTTCGCCGCGGACTCCGCGCGCGCGGACGGGCCGCGCACGCCGGCTCCCGACAAGGCGAAGCTCGTCGTCGTGGTCGGCGAGGGTTTCGTCTCGCGCAGGGTCGCGCTCAAGGTGCCGATCCCGATCTACACCGGACTCTCGTTCGACATGCCGATGTACCAGGACGCGACGTACTCGCCCGGCGCGGTCAAGGTGACGGTCGGCGGCAGGCCCCCGTCGTACGCATCGCCGGCGCTCAACATCCAGTCTCTCGCGGCGCGCGACCTCAAGGAGCACATGCCGGGCGTGGTCGTCCGCAACCTCACGCGTGCGGCGGTGCAGGCCGGCGCGCAGGCGGCGGTGAACCACGCTGGGAACGGATACGCGCAGGCGGCGGTCCTCGTCGGGAACCTGGTCGTCTCCGCGATAAGGAGCGCCGACCTTCGCAGCTGGGTCACGCTTCCGATGGGCGAGCACGTTTGGTGCGACCCGGAGATCGAGCCGGGCGTGCACCGCGTCGAGGCGTCCATCGGACTCCACACGGCGGCGACGACGGTCGAGCTCAAGCCGGGCGAGACCAGGATAGTCTATCTCAACATAATGAAATGAACGGAGGAAAAACACAATGAACATCATGGGAAAGATCGCTTCCGTCGCGGCGTTCGCGCTTGCGGCGGGATGCGTCGAGACCGCGGGAACGCGCGTCGAGATCGATACCGAGACGGGCGACGCGTCCGTCCTCGAGTGCTCAACCAGGCTCGCCTCGAAGGTGCGCGTGGCGAAGGTCACGTACGGCGACGTGGAGGGCATCAAGCGTGCGACGGTCACGCTGGAGTCGAAGGTCCACAAGCGGCTTGACCTGCAGGCGAGGATCGTGTGGTCCGACGCCGAGGGCTCGGACATCGACGCGGACGCCAAGCCGTTCCGCGCGATCGTGCTCGACGGGTACGACGTGACGACGGTCACCGGGGTCGCGCCCAACGCGAGGGCCGTCAAGGCGCGCGCGCAGGTCCGCGAGACCGACACCGCGGAGTGATGCGGCGATTCAACGAAAAGACAACACATAAACGAAAGGGAACACGCAAGATGAAGACTGTAGCTTTTGGAACCATCGCGGCGCTCATGCTCGCCGCGGCAGGATGCGCCACGACGCCCATGGCGCGCGAGACGCAGCTCGACAGGAAGGCGATGACCGCCGCGCTTGAGCCGCAGGACGTCCGCCGCACGGTTGAGAAGATGGTCGATTCGATGCTTGAGGACCAGGAGTTCATCACGGAGATCGGCGGCAGGCGTCCCGTGCTGGACATCTCCGGCATCAAGAACCGCTCGACGATGCACCTCGACATGACGTCCATAACGGACTCCAGCCGCACGAAGCTCCTGCGCTCGCGCCGCTTCCGCTTCATGGACCGCACGACGTCCGCCGACGACCTGGAGTTCATGAACGACCAGGCGCTCAACGGACTGACCGACCAGTCCAAGGCCGTCCGCGCCGGACAGCAGTCCGCCGCGCAGATGTACCTGTACGGCGCGCTCACGGAGATGCGCCAGAACGTCGGCGGGATCACGGACCGCTACTTCAAGTTCACGCTGAACCTGAAGGACCTCAAGTCCGGCGAGATAATCTGGAGCGACGAGCAGGAGATCCGCAAGGAGCAGACGAGGTCGTCCGTCGGCTTCTGACGCCGGCGGAAGCCCCATGGCCACAGCGCAACGAATAGACGCAAGGAGAATCGGAAATGTCACTTAACATTGTAACCGAGATCGACAACCGCGTGCCCGTCAGGAACGTGCTGATGAGCGTGAGCGACAAGACCGGGCTCGAGGAGTTCGTCCCCGCGCTCGTGAAGGCGTGCCCCGGGGTGAAGATATACTCCACCGGCGGAACGTACGTCAAGGTCAAGGAGATCCTCGGCGCGGACGCTGACAGGACGCTCGTCGCGGTCTCCGACTACACGGGCCAGCCCGAGATGCAGGGCGGACTCGTCAAGACGCTCGACTTCAAGATCTACCTCGGGCTCCTCTCCGAGAAGTACAACGACGCCCACCAGGCGGACCTCGCGCGCCTTTCCGCGCAGCCGATCGACATGGTCGTCGTGAACCTCTACCCCTTCCGCCAGACTGTCGCGAAGGAGGGCGTGACGCCCGAGATGGCCAGGACGAACATCGACATCGGCGGACCGTGCATGGTCCGCGCCAGCGCGAAGAACTACCTGCGCGTCGCGTCCGTCACCGATCCGCTCGACTACCCCAACATCGCGCAGGAGCTTGCGTCGCACGGCGGCACGCTCGGACTCGACACGCGCTTCAAGCTCATGAAGAAGGCGTTCACGCACACGGCCGAGTACGACACCGCCATCTCGCAGTTCTTCACGACGCGCACCTGGGAAGAGGTTTCCGCGACGTACAACCAGCACTGAGGCGTCGGCGCCCATGATCTTCGAAGCGTTCAAGCGGCACCGCGCCGAGCGTCCCGACGCGCCGGCGTTCCTGATCGCCTCCGGCGACAGGTTCGTCCCCGTCAGCTGGCGCCAGTTCACGGACGACATCGCGTCCGTCTGCTGGATCGCCGAGAAGCACGCGCCGGGGGCGAAGATCGCGCTCCTTGGCGAGAACTCCTACGAGTGGATGGTCGCCCACGCGGCGTGCATCTTCTCGGGGGCGGTCGCCGTCCCTGTGGAGCCGGTCCTTTCGGCGGACGACATCGCCGCCCGACTGAAGTTCGTGGGCGCGTCCGTCCTGCTGCATTCGTCGCTCTACGCGGAGAAGGCGCACGACGTCGCGGCGCGCTTCCCGGGGCTTTCCACGGGAAGCTTCGGGTCGCGCAAGACGGACTTCTTCCTCAGCACGGCGGTAAAGGCGCTCGGGCTCCTCCGCCGGACGGTCTGGCACCGCGACGCGCCGGATCCGGAACGCACGGCGACGATGGTCTTCACGAGCGGCACGACGTCCGAGCCGCGCGCCGTCGAGCTTTCGCTCCGCGCGATCGAGACGTTCGTCGAATCGACGTCCAGGGCGCTTCCGATGGCGCCGGGCGACCGCTCGCTGATGCTCCTGCCGCTCCACCACATCTTCGGCATCGCCGCGACGTACACGATGCTGGCGAACGGCGTCGCGCTGGGCGTCTGTCCGGACTTCCGCCGCATCTACGACGCGTTCGAGCGCTTCCGTGCGGACTTCGCGTTCCTCGTCCCGGCGCTTGCGGACATCCTTGCGACGAAGATCGAGCACAAGGCGAAGAGCGCGGAGGAGTCGCTCGGGCAGCCGGTCCGCTGGATACTGACAGGCGGCGCGCCGCTTTCGCGCCGCACGTACGAGAGGATCACGGCGCTCGGCGTGAAGACGATATCGGGCTACGGGCTCACGGAGACGGCGGCGTGCTACTCGATGGCGCGGGAGGCGGACGTGCCGCGTCCGACCAGCGCTGGGCGCGTCTCCGGCGCGGACGGCGTGGAGACGAAGGTTTCGCCCGACGGCGAGCTCCTCGTCCGCGGTCCGTGCGTCATGAAGGGCTACTACAGGATGCCGGAGCGCACGGCGAAGGCGATCGACGCGGAGGGGTGGTACCACACCGGCGACTCCGGGCGCATCGACGAAGACGGCTACGTCTGGATAACCGGACGCATGTCGCGCACGATAGTCCTTTCGTCCGGCAAGAAGGTCGCGCCCGAGGAGATCGAGGAGAAGCTTCTCGCCCTGCCCGGCGTCGCCGAGGCGATGGTGAGCGGCAAGGGCGAGACGCGCGAGATCAGGGCGGAGCTGTACGGATCCGTCCCGGAGGAGTCCGTACGCCGCGCCGTGGCCGCGCTCAACCAGACGCTTCCGGTCTATCAGCGCATCAAGGCGGTCGTCGTCCGCGACGAGCCGTTCCCGCGCACGGCCTCCGGCAAGATCAAGCTCTCCTGAACAGGGAGCCGGTCGCGCCGGGTTGCCTGCCGGAGGGTAAATTTGGTATAATCGCGTCAATGAAAGAGGGCATCGGAGAGAGGGTTTTCAAGGCGAGCGCGATAGCGCTCACCTTCCTGCTGCTTGCGGGAGGGCTTGTCGTGGCGTGGCCCACGTACAGGCGCTCGTGCGCGCTCCAGCAGCAGCAGGCGGAGCTTTCCGCGCGGATCGACGAGAAGAAGCTGCGCATAGCCGAGCTCCAGGAGCTCCAGCGGCGGTTCCAGACGGACAGCGACCTTGTCGAGGCCATAGCGCGCAAGAACGGGCGCGTGTTCCCTGGCGAGCTAGTTTTCATATTCGACGAAGACCAGGGAAGGTGATGGCGAACTTCCTGAGGATGATCCTCGGCGTCGCGCTCCTTCCGGCGTGCTGGTCCTTCGCGCGCGCGCTTGCGGACTGCGTCGTGACGGCGGCCGGCGCGCCTGGCGCGGCGTGTCCGGAGTCCATCGCCCTCGTCGGCGGGATGGCGGCGTTCGTCCTCTGCTGGTACGCGCTTCCGCGCCTCACGCGCACGTACGTCCTCGGACACGAGCTGACGCACGCGATTTGGGGGCTCCTCTTCGGCGCGTCGCCGTCGCGGCTGCGCGTCGGGGCGTCCGGCGGGAGCGTCCGCCTCACCAAGACGAACATGCTCATAACCCTCGCGCCGTACTTCTTCCCGTTCTACACCTTCGTGGTGATCGTCGCCGCGCTCGTCGTGCGGGTATTCGCGCGTCCGCTTCCGTTCCTTCCGCTGTGGACCTTCATGGTCGGGTTCACATGGGCGTTCCACGTCCTTTTCACGCTGGAGACGCTGTCCGAGCGGCAGCCGGACGTGACGGCGTACGGACGCCTTTTCTCCTGGACGTTCATCCTCCTCATGAACCTCCTGCTGGTCATGGCGTGGCTTGCGGCCGTGACGCCGCTCGGGTTCGGCGGGATGTGGGATGCCGTATCCTCGCGCACGGCGTCCGCCTACTCCACTCTCTGGAGTCTGTCCTGCCGTTCGCTCCGGTGGATCCTCCGCTGATTTTTCGCTATACTGGACAAGCGCAAAAATGCTATAATTATAATGTACCTAGAGGCAGTTGCAGTGCATCCGCCGTTGGTGCGTATTCAGGAGGTCTGTTATGGCTAACATGATAGAAGCGCAGAAGATAGAAGGTGCGTCCGTTTACGGCGTGACTCAGGTGAGTTACGTCGTGGACGGCGTTTCCGGCCATAACTACAGCTCTGCCATTGTCGCGGCGTCGTTCAAGCACGCTGTCTCGATCGAGGCGGCTGCGTCGGCGTACACCGTTGTCGTCCGCCAGCGCGAGACGAAGGTCGACGAGCTTGGGCAGGTGTTGGCGATCCTGTCGGAGGCGGTTGCGACGATGGACCCCAAGTCCAACAACACGGACAAGGAGAGCTCGGCGATGGCGGCGCTCTCCACAGCGAGGGACATATGCGAGAAGTACGGTCTTACGCTTAAGATTTCCAACAATAAGATCACATATGCCAATGCGCACAAGGCCCAGAACGACATAGAGTACGCATTGGACGTCGAGGACAACAACCTCCAGCAGGACCTCGTGTCTCTGCAGTCGTACATAACGAAGCGCGACAACGCGTATTCGACCGCATCTAAGCTGTCCGTAAAGTCCGCCAAGGCCACCAACAGCACAATCCGCAACATCATGTAGAAAGGAGATCGCCATGGCAATAGAGAGACAGGAGCCTGTGCGGCTCAGCCAGGACTGGGGAGTGGAGTTTTCCGACTACATGGTAAACGGGAAGCTTGCGGATTTCGAAGACCTGGCCGTCAGGATTGCGGAGAATCGCGCAGTGGCGGTCGAGAAGGAGGTTGCTCCGCTTTCGACGCGCATACAGATCCGCAACAAGGAGCTGGAGCTGCTTGGCTCACTGCTCGGCATATTCACGCAAACCCAGGCCAAATATGCCAGCGACGCGGCCGGCAACGCGAAAGAGGCCGTGTCCGGTGTGACGGCGGAGATGGTTCCTCTGGCGTGCAAGGCGTACAGGATGAAGGGCGGAACGCCAAGCACCTCTCTTTCGTGGTGGAACGAAGACTGGACCAAGTCGTCCGTCGAGGGCATGATTCAGACCTTGAAGACGATGATTGACTCGCGCAACAACGCGTCCCAGACGGATATGACGCGTCTTCAGAGCCTTGTGGACCGCCGCGACGAGGCGTATTCGACGGCGTCGGACCTGATGGGCTCGGTCAGCGACACGCGTGGAACGCTCATCAACAACCTGTAACGGAGCTGCGGCATGATAGAAGCTGTCCAGATAGCTGTGAACAACAACGCCCCCGTGGCAAGTTCCGCGATATTGTTGTACTCCACCGGTGTTGCGGAGGGCCTTACGCTCGGCCAGCTCGCGATAGCGGTCTGCGTAAGGCACGCTGCGGTTTTGGAGGCGCAGAGCGTCGTAAAGATGAACCAGATGACGTCCAGCGCCAATATGCTCGAGACCGCGTCCGGCTACATGGAGGGGGTTGCCGCCGGCACGGCGGTCTGGGCCGAGGCGAAATCGTTCCTTGTCGGGACGCTCGGCCTTGACGCGAGCACGTTGCCGGACGACATAGACACATATGCAAAACGCATGAGCGCCGTGGACAAGATCAAGGGCAGGCTGGACTTGCTTTCGCAGTCCCAGCAGCAGGACATGATCGACCTCCAGTCGATCATCAGCAAGCGCGACGTTGCGTTTTCGGCATCGACCAACCTAGTGCGCAGCTTGGGCAACTCGATGGGTGCCAACGCAAGCAACTTCTAAGGAGGGCAAAGATGGCTATAGCGACAGTTGAGTTCGACCTTTCCATGTACAGCCCGGAAACCGGGCTGTACAACACGGCGAAGATGTACACCGTGGAGGGGGTTACCTATCCGGACGGCACTCCGCGCGAGCTTAGCATCGGGCAGCTCGTCATGGCGCTGTGCCTCAACCGTGCGGCGGCGATGGAGGCGAAGGTTGTCGAGCTGATGAACGAAATCGAGAGAGCGTCTGATCTCCTCGCGAACCTGACCAAGATAGAGACGGCGGTCATAGAAGAGTTCCAGAACGACACGTCCGATCACGCATTGGACCTGAGTGCCTTGTACCTCGATTCGGGCAGCTCCTACGCGGAGCTTCTCCGTGAAGTGGGGGTGCTGAACAGCTCGCAGCGGAACATCCGCAACGATTCCGCCACCGCCGCGGGGGACATGCTCTACGACGACTTCATTACCCAGATCGAGGCGAAGATGGACGAGAAGAACTCCTTCAGTCAGCAGACCATGATTGAGCTCCAGTCGCTGACGAACAAGCGCGACCAGAGCTACGACATGATCTCCAACATCCTCAAGAGCCTCAACAACGTCCTTGTCGGCATCGTTAACAACACCTGATGATTTGCAAGCACCGATGGGAACCAGAGCGATAGAGCGTCTTGCAGAGGCCATAGGGTATCCGGACCGGATTCCCGAGGGAGCGACGTCGTTCATCCTCCGCACAGACGGCATGGAGATAGCCGCGGCGGAGGACGGCCGGCGCCTGACGCTTTCATGCGCGCTTGGCGACGGGGACTTCGATCTGGACGAGCTCGCCCGGCTGGCGGCCGGGCGCATGCTGCGGGAGGATGCCGCTCTTGCGTACGGCGCGTTTCCGCCGTTCGGCGGGGCCGGCGCCGCGCGCAGGGCGTTCCTCTGGCAGGACGTCCCGGCGGATGCGGACAGGCACGGACTGCTGCGGCTCTTCGAGACGTTTGCGGACTCGTGCGATTGGTGGCGCGAGCGTGTGGACGGGATTGCCGCGCATGCGGACGAGTCGGTTCCCGAAACGATGATGATAAGGCCATAGGCGAGAAAGGCGAGCAACAAGTGAAACGATTTTCAGTACTGATTGCGGCGGCGGCCACGCTCCTGGCTTGGGGCGCGGCGACTGCCGCGCCGATCCCGTGGAAGCTGCCGTCCTACACGCTCGTCGCGCGCGACATGAACCTGCGCGTTGCGCTGGACACGTTCGCTGTCGCCGAGGGGCTTTCCGTCGTCATGTCGCCGTCCGTCTCAGGCACATTCTCCGGCGACTTCAAGGAAGTTCCGCCGTCCGGATTCCTCGACCGCATCGCGACCACGCACAACCTAATCTGGTACTACGACGGCGCCGCGCTCTACATCTACGGTGCCGGCGAGATATCTACGATGCTCATCGAACTGCAGCACGTCAAGGCCGGTGAGGTTCGCGCGATGCTCGCCGAGCTTGGCGTAGAGGACGCCCGTTTCCCGCTCAAGACGACGTCCAACGACGAGCTCATCATGGTGTCCGGTCCGCCGCGCTACGTTTCGCTCGTTGCGGAGATGGTCGCCAAGGCGGACAGGCTCAGGGAGAAGCGCACGTTCACGGAGGTCGAGACGCGCATGTTCCCGCTGGTCCACACGTGGGCGGACGACGTGTCGTTCCGCGCGTCGAGCCCCGAGGCGACGCCGTCGCTGCGCGGCGTGGCGAGGCTCCTCGAGGACATCGTGAACGGCGACAGGTCCTACAGGGCGATGGACGCGGAGAACACCAACGCGCTCTCCGCGGCGGAGCTGATGCAGGCCTCGACGTTCCGTCCGGTGATCCGCGCCGAGAACAGGCTGAACGCCGTCGTGGTGAGGGACGTCGTCTCGCGCATGGGGATGTACGAGCGCCTCATCAAGCAGCTGGACGTTCCGCAGAAGCTCGTGGAGATCGACGTCACGGTCGTCGAGCTGTCGAAGAAGGACGCGTTGGACTGGCAGCTTTCGCTGTCCGGCACCGGCTCGCACGCAAAGACGGACTTCGGCGCCGGGCAGAACGCGGCGAACCTGTTCGGTCCGTCCGAGATCGCCGGGCAGGGCCTCGCCGGCGCGCTCACGCACATCCACTCCTCCTACGCGCTCTCCGTCTCCCTCACGGCCCTGCGCGAGAAGGGCAAGGCGAGGTCCATCTCCAGGACTTCGCTCCTCACGGTGAACAACCTGGCCGCCGAGATGTCGGACACCCAGAGCTACCATGCGAAGGTCGTCGGACAGGAGGTTGCGTCGCTCGAGGAGGTGAGCGCCGGGACGAGCCTCCAGGTCAAGCCGCGCATCATGCCGTCCTCCGTGACGAACGTCCCGGACCAGGTCTGGCTTTCGCTCGAGCTGAACGACGGCGGCTTCGAGTCCATAACCGTCGATGCGATGCCGATGTCCCGCTCCACGACCCTTCAGACGCAGACCGCCGTCTTCGAGAACGAGTCGATCATGCTCGCGGGCTACCTCAGGGACATCGAGGAGGACGCCGGATGGGGAATCCCGTGGCTGCGCGACATTCCGCTCGTCGGATGGATCTTCGGCGGCAGGTCAACGCGCAAGGAGACGGTGCAGCGCATCTTCATCCTGACGCCGCGCATCGTCAGCCTCGACCAGGAGATGCTCGCGCGCTCGCAGGCGGCGCACATGAGGGACATCACTGGAGCCGAGGCGTTCCAGGACGACGCGGACGACATGGATGACGAGCGCGAAAGGCGCGACCTGGAGCGCAAGCACAACCGTGAGCGTCGCCGCGAGAAGTCGGAGGACGCGCTCGAAAGGCGCAAGGCCGAGCTCGACCACTTCAGGGAGATGCGCAAGGTCGAGCGCGCGCGCAGGAGGCGCACCCTCGCCGGCGACATCAAGGAATGGAAGGCCGAGGAGGCGTCCGCGCGCGCGGCGCTGGAGGGCGTCGGCGTTGACGAGCCGGTCGCTCCGGTCGAACCTGCGGAGGATGTCGAACAGGCCGAGCAGGCCGTGCCGGCGGAGCCGGATGCGCAGGAGGCGATCGACGGACTTGTCGTCGAGGAAGTTGCGGAAGAATCGCAGGAGGCTGAATGACCGATGGAAGGCGCGGTTGACATAGCCGGAGGATTCGCCGAAGTGGGCGCCGGGCAGTGGCTTGTGGGCCGCGGCCAGCCGGCGGCGTTCTTCGGCACCGCCGCCCGCCGCCGCCGCAAGGGCTGGTTCGTCCGCGACCGCTCGCGCCTTGACCTTGTCGTCACTAGCGCCGCCGCGAAGTGCGCCGACTCGTCGCGTCCCTTCCTCACGCACATCCCGTGCGCCGCTCCGGTCGCGGCCGTCTCGTCCAAGGTGCTCGTCGCGCCGGTCGCGGCGCGCAGCGGCGACGAGACGGTCAAGATCATCCCGATGAGCGTCAAGGGCGCGCTCTGCGTCACGAATTTCGCAAGCGAATGGGTCGTCATGGCCACGGCTGGGCGGACCGCCCGCGTCCAGGTGGCGGACGGCGAGACGCTGTCCGTGAGGCCTGAGGCGGCGGTCGCGTGGACCGGGAAGCGTCCGACGGGCTTCTGTCCGAAGCTCGGGATATGGGACGTGCTCCTTCCGCGCGGACCGCGCGACCTGCTGCTTACGTTCTACGGTCCGTGCATCGTATGGATCGAGGGCTCGTGCGATCCGAAGTTCTTCGGACGCTCGGCCTTCAGCCGCGAAGCGCAATGCAGGAGGGCCTGCTGATGGCGTTCGACGCGGCACAGATACTCCGCCAGACGTACGCGGCGGGAGCGGAGGCGGCGCGCTTCCGCGAGATGGCGGAGCCTCAGGAGGTCCGCCAGGCCACCGTTGAGCGCGGCTCCATGATGGGCACGTCGTTCGTCGTGGCGTCGGACCCGACGGCGGAGCTGATGGACTCCATGGAGGAGCTTTCATTCCAGTTCGAGGAGAAGGAGACCAAGCGCGCGGGCGAGAGGAAGCTCGGCGAGATGCAGGGTCCGAGGTCCGCCCTCGTCAAGGCCATCGAGACTTGGCTCACGATGCTGCCCGACATGCCGGGGCGCGAGTTCCTGACGAAGATGCTCAGGAACATGCGCAGCCTGGCGGGGGCCGGGCAGCCGATGGATCCGCGCGACCTCCTGAAGGAGCTTGCGCGCGGCTCGACGGACCCGTCGCACATGTTCGCGATGCTGGACATCCTGGAGCAGTCCTTCGGCGAAGGCGAGGAGTCGCTGCGCGCCCTTGTCCGCCAGGCCAAGGCGCAGCTCGCGGAGGAGAAGGGTCCGGAGATCCGCGCCGGAATCAACCTGGCCGAGGAGATCAACGCGCGCGCGACGACCCCGGAGGAGATGCGCGAGCTGAGGGACATGTACCGCGGCGAGGTGGTAGGCTTCACGAAGCCGCAGGACTGCTTCCGCTCGCTCGTCGCCTCGCGCGGGGCGGAGGGTCTGAAGGACGCGATAGAGTTCCTCATGGCGGGATGCGGAGCGGACCTGAAGTCCGCCGCGCCGTCGCTGGACGCGGAGGCGCTCGGGCGCATCCTGACGGACCTCCAGTGCGTGCAGGTCCTCCAGACGGTCCTCGAGGCGCTCGCCGCGCTCGGCGTTCGCATGGGCAGGCAGTTCGGCGAGAAGTGCCTCCTGAGCGGCGAGGAGATGACGGGGCGCGTCCTCGACTTCACGGAGCAGTCGTTCGTGGCGGAGTCCGGCATAGCGGCGTTCATAGCAGACTGCGGAATGCAGGCGCTCCTCGCGCGGATGGACTTCGCGCGCGAGCTGACGGGGCTTTTCCGGAAGCTTTCGCCGCGCCTCTTCGCGCGGGAGGGCGACAGGCAGCGCCTGGTGGATGCGGCGCAGGAGCATCTCGACGGACTCATAGCGGCCGAAGAGGACGCGGAAGGGAGCGCGGCATGACGGCGCCTGTCTGGATGAACGCGGTGATAGGGGACTTCGGCCGGGCGGCCGGGGCGCCGTCCCTCGCGCTCAACGGGCGCGGCGCGGCGCGGCTGGACTTCGAGAACGGCGCGTCCCTGAGGCTGGAGTACACGGGGTCCGAGCTGGTCGTCGCCGTGACGGTCCCGGCGCGCGGCGGGATGGACGCGCTGAAGCGGCTCCTTTCGCATTCGCACCCGGAGTCGCGCGACGGAATTCGCGTCAGGACGGGGATCCTCGAGAGGAGCGGCGCGTACGTGGCGGCGGTGAGGCTTGCCGAGCGCGACGTGACGCTCCCCCGGCTGAACGCGGCGTTCGCGGCGCTGTGGCGCCTCGCCGACGAGATCGGAGGTGCGGCATGAGCCTGAACGTCTCGAGGACCACGGATCCGCTGCGCTTCGACGTCGGCATCGGCCGCGCGGGGTATGCGGACATACTGGAGTCGCCGGTCGAGGGGCAGCCGCAGAAGGCGCTGCTGCCGGGATCGACGACGGTCTCCCAGGCGATAGACGAGCTCTTCCCCACCGGACAGGACGTCAGCGGCGAGATAATGCGCGCGCTCGTGTCCGGCAACCCGCCCGAGCTGCGCATGCCGGGCGGCTTCGCCAGCGCGGCGAGGCGGTCCGTCGGATCGCTCCGTTCGCGCCGTACGCAGGCGTCCGACCGCGCCGCGCACGAAATCGAAAACCTGCTCGCGGACACCGACCTCTTCGAGCACTACAGGCTTGCCCTGCTGGAGACGTGATGACAGGAAGGCTGACAGATTTCTCCAACGTGTTCTCGCGGTTCGGCGACCTCGTGCTCGCCTTCCTCGTCGTCTGCATCATCGGGCTGCTCATCATCCCGCTGCCGACGCCGATGGTGGACCTGCTCATCTCCATCAACCTGATGATCTCGACGGTGATGCTGATGCTCTCGCTCTACCTTCCGCGCGCGCTGGCGTTCTCGACCTTCCCGTCGATGCTCCTGTTCACGACGCTTTACCGCCTCGCGCTGAACGTGACGACGACGCGCCTCATCCTCCTCAAGGCGAACGCCGGCGAGATCATCTACACGTTCGGAAACTTCGTCGTCGGCGGCAACTTCGTCGTCGGCGCGGTGATCTTCCTCATCATAACGATCGTCCAGTTCGTCGTCATCGCGAAGGGCGCGGAGCGCGTCTCTGAGGTCGCCGCCCGCTTCACCCTCGACGCGATGCCCGGAAAGCAGATGTCCATCGACGCGGACCTCCGCGCCGGCGCGATCGACCAGGAGACGGCGAAGATCCGCCGCAACGAGCTCGCAAAGGAGAGCCAGCTCTACGGCGCGATGGACGGCGCGATGAAGTTCGTCAAGGGCGACGCCATCGCGGGCCTCATAATGACCGCGATCAACATCATCGGCGGCATATGCGTCGGCGTGTTCATGAACGGCAAGGACGTCGGCTGGGCCGTCACGAAGTACGGCATCCTCACGATCGGCGACGGACTCGTCTCGCAGATCCCGGCGCTCCTCGTCTCCATCACGTCCGGCGTCATAGTCACCCGCGTCGGCGACGTGGACAACAAGCCGCTCGGACAGGACATCATCGACCAGTTCTTCGCCCAGCCGAAGGCGATCCTGCTCGGCTCCGTGATGCTCGTCGCGATCGGACTCATCCCCGGCTTCCCGAAGATCCAGATATTCGGACTCGCCGCGTTCGTGGCGCTCGTCGGCTGGAGCCTCACCGCGAAGGCGAAGATCGCCGCCGCACGCGCCGCGAAGGGCGCGGATCCGCTCGCCGCCGCCGCGCCGTCCGAGGGCGACACGCCGCGTCCGAAACGCAAGGAGGGCGACGACTTCTCCATGGTGACGCCGCTCACGGTCGATATCGACGCGGACATCCGCGGCGCGCTCACCTACGACGCGCTCAACGACCAGATCATGTCCGTCCGCCGCGCGCTCTACCACGACCTCGGCGTCCCGTTCCCCGGCATCAACCTTTCGCTCAACCCCGCGCTCCACGACGGCAGGTACCGCATCCTCGTCAACGAGGTGCCGGTCTCCGAGGGCGCGCTCAGGAAGGGCTTCGTGTTCGCGCTCGAGGAGCCGGAGAACCTTTCCGCGACCGGAATCGCCTACGAGACGGGGCGTCCGTTCCTCCCCGGCTACGAGACGTGCTGGGTCAAGGAGGGGGAGAAGCCGAAGCTGGACGAGAGCGGCATCCGCTCGCTCGATGTCGGCGGCGTGCTCACCTACCACCTCTCGGGCGTGCTCAGGCGCTACGCGCACGAGTTCCTCTCGCTCCAGGAGACGCGCATCCTCTTCGACCACATGGAGAAGGAGGCGCCGGAGCTGGTGCGCGAGGTCCAGCGCGTCCTGCCGCTGCAGAAGATCACGGACGTGCTGCAGCGCCTCGTGCAGGAGGGCATCTCCACGCGCGACCTCAAGCGGATCACCCAGACGCTCATCGAGTGGGGGCAGAAGGAGAAGGACTCCGTCCTGCTCGTGGAGTACGTCCGCGCCGCGCTCTCGCGCTACATCTCGTACAAGTTCTCTGGCGGACAGAACATCGTCGCCGCGTACCTCCTCGACCCGTCGCTGGAGGAGAAGATCAGGAAGTCCGTCCGCCAGACCTCCGGCGGCAGCTACCTCGCCATGGACCCGGCGACCGTCCGCGCCATCCTTTCCGTCGTCAAGCGCACGATAGGCGACCTCGCGCGCATCCCGCAGAAGCCGGTCGTCATAGTGTCCGTGGACATCCGGCGCTACTTCAGGAAGATGATCGAGAAGGACTACTACGAGCTGCCGGTCCTTTCGTTCCAGGAGCTGAGCGCCGAGATAAACATCCAGCCGCTGGGGAGGATTAAACTGTGAGCTTTCTCCTTAAGATAGTCGAGGGTCCGAACAAGGGCGCGGAGATCGCGCTCGTCGAGGGCGTCGCCGTCACGATAGGCAAGGGCGACGCGTGCGACGTCGTGCTTGCGGACGCCACGCTTCCCGACGCGCCGGTCTCGGTCGCCGCCTCGGCGTCCGGCGTGACGGTGGACGGCTCCGCGTTCGAGCCGCTGCACGTCATGACGCTCGGCTCCACGTCTTTCGCCGTCGGACCCGCCGACGCGCCGTGGGGCGCGCTCGTGTGGCCGAAGTCCGAGGCCGGCAAGCCCGAAGTCTCCGCCGCCCCGGAGGCGAAGCGCGAGGAGGAGCCCGCGCCCGGCGGTGCCCCCGGCCCCGCGTCCGAAGAGCCTCCGCGCGAGGAGCGCCGCAAGCGCGGCGGATGCCTCGGATGCCTCGTCGCGCTCGCCGTCCTGCTGCTGGTCCTCGCGGGGCTCGGTGTCTGGCTCCGCGGACGCGAGGCGCAAGACGCGGACAGCGAAGGGTTCGTCTCGTCGCTCTTCTCCCGCATTTCGTTCTTCATGCCCGGTACGTCCGGCGCGCCCGCCGCTCCCGTACTTTCCCGTACGCCGGACCTTTCCGGCGTCGCCGAGAAGTATGGACTTTCCCTTGTTGACGTGGACGGCGTGCAGTCGCTTTCGGGCAACCTCAAGACGCGCCGCGAAAGGCGTTCCGCCACGGCGGAGGCGTACGAGGCGCAGCCTGGCGTGGAGCTGGACCTGTCGGACGACGAATCCTTCCGCTCCGCGGCGGAGGATGCGCTCTTCACGCTGACGGAAGGCGCGCTCAAGGTGTCCGCCGCGACGAACAGGGTGCTGTCGATTGTGGGTGAGACTCCGTCGCCGCGCGCGCTGAAGCGGACGCTCGACGCGCTCAACGCGGACATGCCGAAGCTGCGCGGGGTCGATGTCGCGGGCGTCGTCCTGTCGCCCGGCGCGGCGGCGCCGGCCGACGACGGCGACGACGAGTTCTCCGTCGCGCCCCGGGCGTCCAGGGCGC
>JAGCFB010000050.1 GCA_017650345.1 Kiritimatiellia bacterium
ACTCCATTGTCGTTCTTCTTGACATAGTGCTCATGCCTCATATTCTAAGCCAAACCGACGGTGTCCTGGCATTTGACGAATGCGCTACCCCTCGCGGCGAGTAGAATTTGGCTATGGTGTCCGGCATTATAAAGAATTGCGCTTCATGCCATGGCTCGCGGGGTATTGCCTTTTTGCACGCAAAAATAGTATAATATCAGAAATGTTTTCGTTTTTGAAGAAGAGGGCAAAGAACCGGCCGGTCGTGTACACGCGACCGGAGCATTGCATTTCCCGCAAGAACATCGACCCGGACGCGCTCAAGGTCCTCTACCGACTTTCCTCTCTCGGCTACACGGCCTACCTCGTGGGCGGCGGCGTGCGCGACCTTCTGATGGGGCGCAAGCCCAAGGACTTCGACGTCGGCACGTCCGCGAAGCCCAACGAGGTGAAGCGCGCGTTCCGCAACTGCTTCCTGATCGGCCGCCGCTTCCGCCTCGCGCACGTCAGGTTCGGAGAAAAGGTGATCGAGACGGCCACGTTCCGCCAGAACTCGCAGACCGTCGGCGAGATCATCGAGCACGCCGCCGAGGGTCCGCTCGAGGACAACACGTTCGGCACGCCGGAGACGGACGCGTACAGGCGCGACTTCACGGTGAACGGGCTCTTCTACGACATCAAGGACTTCAGCGTCATCGACTGGGTCGGCGGGATGAAGGACATCGAGCGCAAGATCATCCGCGCGATCGGCGACCCGGACATCCGCTTCCAGGAGGACCCCGTCCGCATGATGCGCGCGATCAAGTTCTCCGCGCGGCTCGGATTCAAGATCGAGAAGCGGACCCTCGCCGCGATGAAGAAGCACCACCGCTGCATCCTTACGGCGTCCGTCCCGCGCGTGTGCGAGGAGGTATTCCGCCTCTTCACGTACGGACAGAGCGCGGAGGCCTTCCGCATGATGTGGGAGTGCGGGATGCTGGGCGACCTCCTGCCCGGACTTTCGGACTACATCGACCGCTCCGGCGGGAAGAGGAGCCCCGAGTGGAAGTACCTCGCCGTGCTCGACGGCTACGAGAAGATGATGTCCGAGAAGGGGTTCGAGGTTCCGAACGGACTCCGCGCCGCGGTGCTGATGACTGGTCCGTTCCGCGAAAGCGGCAAGGACGGCGCCGGCCGCCGCGTGATGCAGGAGATGGTCGATTCCCTTAAGATCCCAAAGGCCGCATACTTCGAGGCGGTCCTCCTCATGGAGAGCGGGAAGAGGCTTTCCTCGCCGCCGACGAAGGGCAAGAGCCGCTTCATGTACAACAAGGATTTCCTGGACGCGCTCGACTACAACCGGATAGTCTGCCGGGCGGAGAAGCGGAGCGAAGACGTCCTCAACGAATGGTCCGAACTTTACGAAGAGAAAGGAAACAAGCAATGAGAATCCCCGAAGAACTGCTTCCCGTCATCGAATGGTGGGAGAAGGACGGCAAGCAGACCGTCGCAATCGTCGCGGTCGCCGCAATCGCGGTCGCCGGATACTACGGATGGAAGGGCTGGCGCGACGCGCGCGCGGTCAAGGCCTCCGACGCGCTCCTCACCGCGTCGGCCGTCGAGGACGTGGAGGCCGCCGTCGCCGAGTACGGCGGCACGAAGTCCGGCCCCGCGCTCAGGATGCGCCTCGCCAAGGCCTACTTCGACGCCGAGCGCTACGAGGAGGCCCTCGCCGAGTACGAGAGGATGGACGGCTCCGCGCCAGAGGGGTTCGAGGACGTCCCGTCCGTCGGACGCGCCGAGTGCCTCGAGGCGCTCGGACGCCTCGAGGAGGCCGTCAAGTCCTACGACGCGTTCGCCGAGGCGAAGCCTAAGAGCTTCCTCGCGCTGACGGCCAGGCTCGGCGCCGCCCGCTGCGTCGCGCAGCTCGGCGACAAGGCCAAGGCGCTGGAGCGCCTCGCCGCAGTCAAGGAGACGGTGGGCGACGACGAGTCCGCCAAGACGCTCGTCGAGTCCGCCGAGGCCCTCGTCAAGCGCTGGGAGAAGCGCGAGAAGACCACGCTCTTCGACGCCGCGGACGCCGCCGCCAAGCAGATAGAGGCTGACGCCGCTGCCGTTCCGGCCGAGGCTCCCGTCGAGGTTCCGGCCGAGATCCCGGCCGCCGAGGCTCCAGCCGCGGAGCCGGCTCCCGTTCCCGCCGCCGAATGACGGTCGTACGCGAGCCGATGTGGGACGACGCCCCCGCAGGAAAGCTGCAGGGCGTCGTCCGCCATTTCGTCTCCTTCCTGGCTTCGCTGGGATGGGCGGCTCGCATACTCGTCGGCTCCGTCGCCGCGTTTCCGTCCGTCGTCCTTCGACGGAACGGGCGCGCCGATCTCGTCAAGCAGCTCTACATAACCGGAATCCGCACGCTGCCGGTCGTGACGGTCGTCTCCCTCTTCACCGGCATGATCCTCGCCCTGCAGGTCGGACTCGAACTGCGCCGCTTCAACCAGGAGATATACCTCGGCGCGGCGGTCATGATCTCGCTCATCCGCGAGATGGGTCCGTTCAGCTGCGGCATGTGCCTTGCCGCGTGCGTCGGGTCTGCGATAGCGGCCGAGCTTGGCACCATGAAGGTGAACGACGAGATCGCCGCGCTCGAGATAATGTCCATCTCCCCGATCCGCTTCCTCGCCGCCCCGCGCATCCTCGCGCTCGTCCTCATGGCGCCGCTCCTCGGATTCTTCTGCTGCGTCATCGGCACGATGGGCGGCGGAATCATAGGAGTCACCCAGCTCGGTGTCGATTTCCGCCAGTACATGTCGAGCGCGATTGGGATGGCGGACACGAAGGACCTTTTCGTCGGACTTCTCAAGGCGCTCGTCTTCGGCGTGCTCATCGGCACTGTCTCCGTCTCGGAGGGACTCGGAACCTCGCTCGGCGCGACCGGCGTAGGACGCTCCACGCAGCGGTCGGTGATCGTGAGCTTCCTTCTCATCCTGATGCTGGGCTACATGATAACCCGCGTCTGCTACCAGTAGGGGAGGTATTCGTGAACGACGGAATCAAGCTCGCGCTGGACGCGATGGCGTCCGCCAAATGCGTCGCCGCCATGACCGGCGCCGGAATCTCCACCCTTTGCGGGATACCGGACTTCCGCGGACCAAAGGGGCTCTACAGGAATCCCGACGCGGAGCGCATCTTCGACATCGACTGGTTCGACCGCGATCCGTCCGTCTATTATCGCGGCTGCCGCGAGCTGGTTTACGGACTCGGCGAGTTCCGCCCCGGACCCGTCCACGACGCACTCAAGCGCCTCGAGGATGCGGGAAGGCTCGACGGGATAATCACGCAGAACATCGACATGCTCCACCAGAAGGCCGGCTCCTCGCGCGTTTACGAGGTCCACGGCTCGCCGCTCGTCCACCACTGCCGCCGCTGCGGGAAGTCCGCGTCCTTTGACGAGATCATGGACATGGTGTCCGCCAACGGCGGAGCGTCCGCCCTCGGCGACCCGTACGTCCCGCGCTGCCCGTGCGGCGGCGCGTTCAAGCCGGACATCACCTTCTTCGGCGAGTCGCTTCCCGAGGAGGCGTTCATGCGCTCCCAGGAGCTTGCCGCGCGCGCGGACCTGATGCTCGTGCTCGGAACGTCGCTCACGGTCTTCCCGGCCGCCGGACTCCCCCGCCTGACGCTCCACAACGGCGGAAGGCTCGTCATAGTCAACGCGCAGCCGACCCCGCTTGACGAGTACGCGCTCGTGCGCCTGCCCGACCTGCTCGAATTCGCAAACGCCATCTGACCTGGTCCGCGGCCGATGAAGACCTTTGCGAGAGTCCTCTTTGCCGCCGCAGTCGCCGCCGCCTGCACATTCGCCGCGCTAAGCCTCGGCGGCGGAATCGACACCGACCTCTATTCGCTCGTCGGCGGAGACGGCGTCCTTTCCGTCCTGAACGCGAAGTCCGCCGGCACCGTGCGCGTCCTGTGCGCGGACGCCGATCGCGAGGCGAAATGCCGCGAGGCGTTCCGCTTCGACGAACCTCTCGATCCGACGGCGTTCCTTGAGACGGTAAGGACGCACGGACGAGGGCTGCTCTCCGCCAAGTCGCGCGAACTTCTCGAAAAGGACGACCTGGACCGCATCCGCCGCAGCGTCATGCGCCGCGACTATACAGGCGTCGGACTCTTCCCGAAGGAGGATGACCCGAACTATTTCCTGTCGGACTTCGTGTCGGCGCTCAACTCGCTTCAGCCGGACGCCATGGAGGACGGCGCAACGGTCCTCACCGGCACGGCGGACGGAGACAGGGCGGACGCGGACGGACTCAGCCGCCTCATTGCGCTTGCCGAGTCCGACGACGGCATATGGCTGTCCGGCTCGCCGTTCCACACGCTGATCGCGACGGAACGGACGAAGAGCGAGATAAACATCCTTGGCACCGTCTCGATCATTGCTGTTTTTGCCATCGGATGGATTCTTTTCGGAGGCTTTCGCTTCGCAATGCCGACTGCGATCGCCCTCGCTTGCGGATTCATCGCCGGCACGGCGTCCGTCTGCCTCCTTCCCGGACGCCCCCATGCGCTCACGTTCCTGTTCGGGACGACGCTTGTCGGACTTGGCGTTGACTACTGCTACCACGCCATCGGCGAGCGCCATGGGGTGGACTTCGCGCGCAACCTTTTCCGTGCGCTCCTCACGACCTGCCTTGCGTTCGTACCGCTCATCTTCTCGCATGTCGCAGTCCTTAGGCAGATGTCCGTCTTCACAATCGCCGGACTCGTCGCAATCTACGGATATGTAATGCTTTTCTGCGGTATCCCCCCCAAAATTACATCCGCCATGGGGTCTGTCCCCAATTTTTCGGGGTCTGTCCCCAATTCCGCCGCATGGTTTTGTCCCGAGCGTCCGCTCTACCGATGCCTGAAAGTTCTTCTTTATGCCGTTTTTGCGGTCCTTGCCGTCGCCGCAGCTGTTCGTGGCGTCCGCTTTTCCAGCGACCCGACGCTCTTCCACAAGCCGACGGCGGTCATGGCGCGCGGAGAGGCGAAGTTCGCCGAGATTTCGGGCGACGGCGCCGGAGGCATTTTCCTTGTTCCTCTCGCTCGCTGGCAGGAGCGGAACGCGGCGCTCAAGGCGAAGATCGAGGAGCCGAAGGGCGAATTTCTCAAGGCATCCGACCTTCCTTCCTGGCTTACCGTAACGCTGGACGGCGAGGATTTCATGCTGCTTCCTGAAAGCGCGGGAGCGTCGGTCATTGGCGATCAGTCGTCCGACATGGTGCGCAAGGTCAGCCTGAGGGACGAGCTGTCGTCGCTTTTCGAGTCCATGTCCGCCGAAACATACCGGCTTCTCGCGATTTCCTTCGCCGTCCTTCTCGTGGTCATGACGGTGGTGTTCCGCAGGCGTTTTGCCGCCCATGCATGGCCGGTCGCCGCCGCAGCCATCGCGACGTTCGCGTCGCTTGCGGCGTTTGGCGAGCCGATCACCTTCTTCCATGCGCTTTGCTTTTTCATACTGGTCGGACTCGGCATCGACTATGCGATCTTCCACAATTCGGCTTCCTTACCATCATGTTGCGGGGGTCTGTCCCCATCCGAGGGTCTGTCCCCATCCGTCGTCCCCTCCGGGCGAATAGTGTTCTACAGCTTCCTCACCAGCTTCGTCGGATTCGGCATGCTTGTCTTCACGTCCTTCCCCGTGACGCGCTCAATGGGCGTTACGCTCGCCCTCGGACTGTTCTTCTCGTATTTCTTCTCGTATTTCTTCTCTTTTTTTGCAGCATCCAAGGGGTCTGTCCCCAATTTTTCGGGGTCTGTCCCCAATTCTGAGGATGAACGTGTAGAGTCGTCTTCCGACTGGGCAAGCCAGAAGGAGCAGTCCGCCGGGCGCATCCGTCTTTTCCTGATATGGTCCATCTACCGCTTTCTCGGCAAAACTGCCGCGAAAATCCTCTTTTTCCCCGCTTATCTCTTCATTTATCCGTTCTGCCGGCCTGCGCGCGCGGCGTTGCGCCAGTATTATGGCGTTTTGGGCATCAAAGGCGACACATTCCGGCAAATACTGGAGTTCGCGTGGTCGATGATCGACAAGACGGACGCCTGTTCTCTCTGCAAGGATCCGCCGAGCTTCACGATCGAGGGGGACGACGGGTGGGTGGACGGCGGATGTTTCCTGCTTTCGACGCATTTGGGCTGCATAGAGGTGCTGCCGGCGCTCAGGAAGACGTGGGGACAGACCCCGTCCGGACGGGGCGGAACCCTGGACGGACGCGCCGAGTCCGTGAAGGTCCATGCGTTCCAGCAGATGGGGCACGATGCGCTGTTCACGGAAATGTTCGCGAAGAAGATGGATCCATCGCAGCTGACGCTTCATGCGGTGGAAGACATCGGCGTCGAGACGGCCGTCGAGATGAAGGAGGCGATCGCGCGCGGCGAAATCGTGCTCATGGCCGGCGACCGGCTGCCAGCGTCGGCCGGGCGCGTCCGCGCGGAGGGTCCTGGCGGACGGGGACAGACCCCGCGCAGGCGGGAGATTGGACTGGAGCGGGATATCTTCGGACGGCGGTGCAGGTGGCCGAAGGGCGTGTTCCGCTTTGCCGCGATGATGGAGTGTCCGGTTTACGCGATAGTCTGCGTGAAGACGGGATGGAACGCCTATTCAGTCATAGCGCGGCGTCTGGACGGGTCCGACCTCCTTGGCGGATACGTCGCCTTCCTTGAAGAGGAGACGCGGAAACGTCCGCTCCAGTGGTACCAGTTCTATCCTTTCTTTGGTCCGTTATGAGCGGATTTATGGTAAAATAATAGAAACCAATGAAAGGAAGCCGGAGAATGAACAGAGTCTCGTTGCTGGCGCTTGCCCTGTCGGCAGGCGTCATGTCGGCTTCTGCCGCAGGCTGGACGAACCTTGACGACGCGCACCACATATCAGGTCCGAAGCTGTCTGAGTCGCAGCTTCGCGGCAAGGTCGTCATGATCGACTGCTGGGGCGTCAACTGTCCGCCCTGCCGCGCGCTCCTGCCGCGCATGCAGAACCTGTGGAAGACGTACAAGAACAGGCCCTTCGTGCTCATCGGAAGCCACCGCCAGGGTCGCGACGACGAGCGGGTGCGCGAGCTTGCCGAAAACAACAAGCTGACGTATGCGAACTACCAGGGCTTCGGACTTGCCGAAGGCGAGCCGTCGATCAACGGGATTCCGTTTCTCATGGTCATCGACCACCGCGGGAATCTCGTGTACGGCGGAAACAGCGAGCCGGAGGCGACGGAGGCTCTAGTGGAGGCGCTGATGGAGGCCGGGTCGCGGACGGCCCTCTACGGCGACGTCAGGCTCGAAAAGTACAAGTCGCTGGAAAACGACCTCGTATGGGGCAAGAACGTGAAGATGGCGATGATGAAGCTCGTTGCGGACGTCAAGCGCGGGCGCGCGAAGCAGGCTGGCGACGACGCGCGCGCAAGGGCGTCCGAGGCGGAGGCCATACTCAAGGCGATGGCGGAGGCGAAGCGGAACGCGAAGTCGGAGATCGAGGGGCTCAAGGAGTCCGACCCCGCCGAGGCCGTCAAGCGCATCAAGACGCTAGTCGCGACGTTCCCGGACGACGCCCCAGCGTACAGGGCGGACCTCCAGGCGCTCGCGAAGAAGGATCGCGCGCGTCCGGCCGCGCAGAAGCCGTCGAAGAAGTAGCTTTCAAACACAAGGAGACAGAAGTGGAGAACATAACAGAGGTGCTGGAGCGCAACGCGCGGGAATGGCCTGACGACGTGGCGCTGGTGGAGATCGACACGCCGGACGTCGGCCGTCACAAGACATGGAGGGAGGCGGAGCTCGTCGAGTCCATTCCCGACAGGTCGTTCCGCGCCGAGATGACTTGGGCGGAGTTCGACCGCAAGGCCAATCGCTTCGCGAACTTCCTGCTGTCGCGCGGACTCAAGAAGGGCGACAAGGTCGCGATACTGCTGATGAACTGCCTGGAGTGGCTGCCGATATACTTCGGCATCCTCAAGTCGGGGTGCATGGCCGTGCCGCTGAACTTCCGCTACACGGCGGACGAGATACGCTACTGCCTCGACCTGTCGGACGCGGAGGCGCTCGTGTTCGGGCCGGAGTTCATCGGACGCGTAGAGCAGATCGTGGACCGCATCCCGCGCGTGAAGACGCTCCTCTACGTCGGCGACGACTGCCCCAGCTTCGCGGAGAGCTACCAGCGTCTCGTCAAGTACGCTTCGTCCGACGCGCCCGGCTTCCGCCACCTTCCCGACGACGAGGCCGCAATCTACTTCTCGTCCGGCACGACGGGCTTCCCGAAGGCGATCGTCCTGCAGCACCGCTGCCTCATGCACAGCTGCCGCGTCGAGCAGAACCACCACGGACAGACGAAGGACGACGTGTTCCTCTGCATCCCGCCGCTGTACCACACCGGAGCGAAGATGCACTGGTTCGGAAGCTTCCTCGTCGGCGGACGTGCGGTGCTCCTCAAGGGCGTCAAGCCGGAGTGGATCCTGCGCACCGTCAGCGAGGAGAAGTGCACGATCGTCTGGCTGCTGGTCCCGTGGGCGCAGGACATCCTGGACGCCATCGACCGCGGCGACGTCCACCTCGACGAATACGGACTTTCCCAGTGGCGGCTCATGCACATCGGCGCGCAGCCCGTCCCGCCGGCGCTCATCAAGCGCTGGAAGTCCCTGTTTCCGCACCACCAGTACGACACGAACTACGGACTTTCCGAATCGACCGGACCCGGCGCGGTGCACCTCGGCGTCGAGAACATCGACCACGTCGGCGCGATCGGCGTCGCGGGCTACGGATGGGAGACGAAGATCGTCGGCCCGGACGGCGAGACCCCGGTCGTTCCCGGCGAGGTCGGCGAGCTGGCGCTCAAGGGCCCGGGCGTCATGAAGGAGTACTACCACAACAAGTCCGCCACCGAGGAGATCCTCAAGCCCGGCGGCTGGCTCCTCACCGGCGACATGGCAGAGGAGCGCGACGGGGTCATATACCTCGTCGATCGCGCGAAGGACGTCATCA
>JAGCFB010000051.1 GCA_017650345.1 Kiritimatiellia bacterium
CGTCAAACACTGTACCATCGTCAACCGCAAGAAACGACACACACCATGGTTCGTACTGCACAAAGAACAAGCCGTGGAACACGTGAAGCGAGTATTCAACGGCAGCCATCAGTGCTACGGGGCAGAGAAAATCGCCGCCGTGCTGAAGAAGGAAGGCCGCAAGATCGGCGTTGACTGCATCCGGCGGGTCATGCAGGAGCAGAAGATGGTCTCCGTTCGCGGAATCTACCGCCACGAATACCTCAAGGAGCTCCGATCTCGCGACAACCTGATCAACAGGGAATTCAATCCTGCCGCCCCGAACATGATCTGGGTTTCGGATGTCACGGAAATCTGGCACAAAGACAAGAAGCTCTACATCTGCGTCGTCATCGACCTATTTTCCAGGAAGGTCGTCAGCTGGCGGATCGGCCAGTTCAACAACACCAGGCTGACGCTCGGCGCGTTCTTGCACGCCTTCACCAAAAGAGGCAATCCAGAGGCGCTGACTTTCCACACGGACCGAGGCGCGAACTACACCTCATTCTGCTTCACAAGAAGGCTCCATCAACTCCAAGTCAAGCGCTCCTTCTCCAAAGCCCACAATCCCTACGACAACTCGGTATGCGAGGCGTTCTTCAAGTCCATCAAGGCCGAAGAACTCTACCGAAGACGCTACAGATCCATGCGCGAGTTCAGAAATTCCGTGGCCGCCTACATCGCCGAATACAACGCCAAAAGATCCCATGCGGCAAACAACTACCTCACGCCAGATGAAAAGGAAAACCGCTGGTCTGGGGCCAATACGGACGAGGCGGTTCGATCCCGCCTTGAAAACAAGGGGATAAATTCCGAAACGGAGCCTTCCGCACAAAAATCCAACGCCAAGAATTCGGAAGCAAACCCCTAAAAAAACAATGTCCGCACATCATCTGCACGGACTGCCCGGTTTGGTTTTGCCAAGCCATACATTTGGTGGCCAAGGCCGGGATCGAACCGGCGACACACGGATTTTCAGTCCGTTGCTCTACCAACTGAGCTACCTAGCCACGCTTAGGTTGAAATGGTAGGAGCGCAGGGATTCGAACCCTGGACCCAGTGATTAAGAGTCACTTGCTCTACCAGCTGAGCTACGCTCCCATTTCACTGTCTCAAGTGGAGCGAGGAACGGGACTCGAACCCGCGACAACCACCTTGGCAAGGTGGCACTCTACCAACTGAGTTATCCTCGCATCTTGAAAACGAGACATATTATATCATATCGGCCGTTCGCTTGACAAGGGGGTATTTTAACTTTTTTTCTTGGGCTCCGGAGCCGTGCCCTTGTTCTTGTTCCGGGACGGGAACTTGGGCATGAACGGGTTGCTCGCCTCGTCCTGCTTCACGGTCGCGGCGGTCTGGTAGCCAACGACAGCCTCGCGCCCTTCGAGCGCCGCGACGCCGTCGCAGACGATCTCGGTGAACGAGTCGTCCGACACGCCCTCGGAGACGGGAACGCACTCCAGGGGGTCGCCCTCCTTGAGCGGCTTGAGCCAGAGCTTGCGTCCGCGCGGAACCTCGCCGGCGACGCGCTCGAGGTCCTCGTCCTTCGGACGGAACCTGAACGCGGCGGCGGCGACGGTCACGACGTCCTCCGCGCGCGCCGTTTCGATGGAGAGCGTCGCCGTCATCCCGGGGAAGAGCATCTCGTCGGGATTGTCGGCCTCGATGATGACGGGGAACGTGACGACATTGTTCGTGGTGGTAGCAGCGCGCCTCACCTGCTTGACGACGCCAGCGAACTTCCTGCGGTAGGCGTCCGCCGTGAAGGTGACGGGCTGCCCGACCTTCACGTTGCCGATGTCCGCCTCCGGTATCGTCGCCTCGACCCAGACGGTCCTGAGGTCCTCGGCGATGGTGAGGACAGGGACGGCGTTCATGGAGGAGACGACCGTCTCGCCCTCCTCGACCTTGCGGTCGATGACCACGCCGTCAACCGGAGATACGATCGTGCAGTACCCGAGGTCGGTCTTCGCCTTGTCAGCCGTGGCGCGAGACTGCTCGACGGACGCCTCCGCCGCCGCGAGTCCGGCCTTGGCGCTGGCGACCGCCGCCTCGGCGCGCTCGAGCGCCTCGGTGGCGCTGTCGAGGTCCGCCACCGGCGCGGCGTTGCGATCGACGAGGGACTTCTTGCGGTCGTATGTCTTGCGGGCCAGGACCAGCTCCGCCTCGGCGGAGCGGAGGGACGCCTTGCGCACCTCGACGTTCGCCTCGTTGGCGTGGAGCTGGGCGAGCGAGCTCTTGTAGTTCGCCTCGTAAACGAGCGGGTCTATGATCGCCACGACCTGTCCGTTGGTGACGACGGAGTTGTAGTCCGCATACAGCTTAATCAGCTTTCCGTTGACCTGCGCGCCGACGGGGATGCCCTTGGAGCTGTTGCGCGGCGTCACGGTGCCGGTCGCCTCGACGGTGCGCACCACGTCCGCGCGCACGATGGGCGCGACGCGGAACGACGGACCCTTCTTCTTCGGCATGACGCCCTTCGCGCCCTCGCCGCATCCCGCGAACGCCGCCGCGAGCGCGAACGCCGCGAGCGCCTTCATGCATGAAGCCTTCGTCATCTTCTTTTTCCCCTTTCCTTCTTGAGTCAACCGGAGCGCTCCGCCGAATCCGGAGTCCGTCACGTCCCCTCGGGCTGCGGACCCTTCCGCGTGCGCGCCTTCAGGAATATCCTGAGCGGCGCGCCCTCGAGTCCGAACCTGCCGCGTATCGCCTTCTCGATGTAGCTGAGGTAGGCGGGAGTGACGAGCTTCGGGTCGTTGACGAACAGCCGCACCGTCTGCGGGTTCGTCGAGACCTGGAGTCCGTAGTATATCTTGAGCCGCTTGCCCTTAATCATCGGCGAGAGCGTCTTCTTCGCGGCCTTCTCGATGGCGTTGTTCAGCATCCCCGTGGTGATGCGCTCCGAGGCGGACGCCGCGGCGCGGTCGATCGCATCTACTGTGCGGCGGATGTTGTAGCCGGACTTGTTGGAGCAGTACACGACGGGCGCGAAGTTGAGGAACGGCATCATCGCCCTCAGCGCCTCCGTCGCCTTCGTCTCGGTCATCCCCTGCTCCTGCGCGATGTCCCACTTGTTCATGAGGATCACGCACGCGCGGTGCGCGTCGAGGATCTTCCCGGCGATGCGCTTGTCCTGCATTGTCGGACCCAGCACGGGGTCCAGCACGAGAAGCACTACGTCCGCCTCCTCGATGGCCTGCTCGGACCTGAACAGCGAGAAGTTGTCAACTGACGTCTTGGACATCTTCGTGTGCGGCTTCATGCCGGCCGTATCGACTAGCATGTAGCGGCGCGCGTCGGGGCCGGAGCCGATCGTGAACGGGACCTCCACTGCGTCGCGGGTCGTCCCCGGGATCTCCGAGACGATCACGCGCGGCGCGTTGAGGAGCCTGTTCACGTAGGAGCTCTTGCCGGCGTTCGGACGCCCTACGATCGCGACGCGGAGCGGACGCTTCCCGGCCTCCTCCTCCGCGTCCGCCGCGGGAAGCTTCGCCACGACGTCCTTGAGGAGCGCCTCCACGCCGCGTCCGTGCTCGGCGGATGTCGCGAAGACGGGGAGTCCGAAGCGCTCGAACTCGTGCGCGCGCCAGTCGTCGTCCGCCGTGTCGCACTTGTTGGCGGCTATGACGCAGGGGACTCCGGACTCCCTGACGCGCTTTATCACCTCGGCGTCGAGCGGCGTGACGCCCTCGCGCGAATCGACGACGACGACGCAGACGGAGGAGTCCTCCACGGCGAGCGCGGCCTGCGAGCGAGTCTCGTCGTCAAGCGGGTCGCGCGTCACGCGCCTGTCGAACGCGATGCCGCCCGTATCGACGAGCATCGCGCGCCTTCCGAGGATCTCGACCTCGCGCGTCACGCGGTCTCGCGTCACGCCGGGCTGGTCGAACACGATCGCGACGCGCTTTCTCGCGATGCGGTTGAAGAGCGCGCTCTTGCCGGTGTTCGGCCGTCCAACTAGGCTTACGACATTCATCTTCCCGTCAGCGGTTCAGCAGCTCCTTGACGTAGTTCGGCAGCGCGAAGGCGCCGCGGTGGAGGTCCGTGTTGTAGTAGCGCGTCTTGATCCCCAGCCTGTTCCAGCGGGCCTCGTCCAGGTTGCCGATCGGATGGTACTTCTTGGACGCGAAGCCGAAGAGCCAGTGCCCGGACGGATAGCTCGGGATGTGGCACTGATAGACGGTGGAGACGGGGAACTCGACCGCGATGTGGCGGTGGGCATCGCGCACGGAGCGCTGGTGGGCGGCGTAGAACGGGCTCTCGTGCTGGTTGATGAGGATGCCGTCGTCCTTGAGAGCCTTGAAGCACGTGCCGTAGAACTCGCGCGTGAAGAGGCCCTCCGCGGGTCCGTAAGGATCGGACGAATCGACGATGATGAGGTCGTACTCGGCCTTCTTGCCGCGCACGAAGCGGAGCCCCTCCTCGAACCACACGCTCACGCGCCTGTCGCGAAGCTTGCACGAGGTGAACGGAAGGTGCTTCTTCGCGAGGATGACGACGTCCTTGTCCACCTCGACGAGGTCGATGGACTCGATCGTCCTGTACTTCGTCAGCTCGCGGACGGTCCCGCCGTCGCCGCCGCCGATGACCAGCACGTTCTTGACGTTCGGATTGACCGCCATCGGGACGTGCGTGATCATCTCGTGGTAGATGAACTCGTCCTTCTCGGTGATCATTAGTCCGCCGTCGAGCACGAGGACGCGTCCGTACGCGGGCGTGTCCAGGATGTCGATCTGCTGGACCGAGCTCTTCTTGGAGGCGACCTGGACGGACGCCTTCATCGAGAAGCGCACGTCGTCCGTATGTTCGTCAGTGTACCAGAGTTCCATTATTCAACCACCTGTATGTAATCGAGGTTCATGTCCTCCGTACCGGTCATGAAGCAG
>JAGCFB010000052.1 GCA_017650345.1 Kiritimatiellia bacterium
CCCGAGGACGTTTACGAGCAGATCACGATGGACATCGAGAAGCCGAACGGCATCTTCATCGTGACGGGCCCGACCGGCTCCGGCAAGACCACGACGCTCTACTCCGTCCTCCGCCGCATCAACCAGATCGACACGAAGCTGCTCACCGCCGAGGAGCCTGTCGAATACAACGTGGACGGCATCGTCCAGGTTCCGATCGACGCCCAGGCCGGCAACACGTTCGCCAAGGTGCTGCGCGCCTTCCTGCGTCAGGACCCGGACGTCATGATGATCGGCGAGATCCGCGACCTCGAGACGGCAGAGATCGCCGTACAGGCCGCGCTCACCGGACACTTCGTCTTCTCGACGCTCCACACCAACGACGCCGCCGGCGCGGTGATGCGTCTCGTTGACATGAACGTCGCGCCGTACCTCCTCTCCTCGACGCTCGAGGGCGTCCTCGGACAGCGACTCGTGAGGACGTGCTGCAAGGACTGCAAGCAGGCGTACGAGCCGGACGACGAGACGCTCGAGCGCATCGAACTCACCCGCGACGACATCGGCGGACGTCCGTTCTACTTCGGCAAGGGCTGCAAGACGTGCAACGGCACGGGCTACAAGGGCCGCAAGGGCGTGTTCGAGTACCTGCGCATGTCCCCGGCCCTGCGCGAGCTGGTCAACAACAAGGCCCCGACGCTGATCATCCGCGAGAAGGCCCGCGAGCTCGGAATGCGCACGATGCGCGAGCACGGCGTGCAGGCCATCCTCGACGGCTACACGACGGTGGACGAGGTCCTGCGCTACACGTAAGGCGATGGCTCTGCAAGCAGCAAGGGTCGCCGCCGTTATCGTGCTCCTGTGCGCGGCGGCGGCGATCGCCACTCCGCCGGGGCGGCTTCCGCTGGCGCTGCGCGGACTCCACCGCATCATGCGCCGCGACGCCGGGTCCGCCCCGGGCGCGGACGCCTCGGCGCGCGTGTCGCCCGGACGCCGCCTCGCGGCGTTCCTGCTCGTCGTGCTGGCGGCGCTGGCGGCGATGGTCTAGCCGCCCTTGCGTGAACGGCGACTTCATTTAAACACGACCATGCTAGGCAAGGACATGAAGGCAAAGATCAGAAAAATCAGGGAAAGCGGCTTCGTCAAGTGGTGCGGGACCACGCTCAAGCTGTTCCTGGACAACCACTGCTCCATGCACGCGGCGGGGCTCACGTACTTCTCCATGCTCGCGCTCGTCCCGATACTCTGCATCCTCCTTCTCGCCGCGAAGGCCTTCCGCGCCGAGGAGTACGTCCGCAAGGAGATCAACGAGCGCATCGACGTGATGATCACGAACATCGAGAAGGGGCAGGACGACGAGCTCGCGGTCGTGGCGGTCATGGACGAGGAGGACCGCAGGTGCAAGCGCGAGGCGGCGGAGGCGTTCGGACGCCAGGCGCGCGAGTACTCCAACATGCTCTTCGAGAAGATCGAGCAGTTCGACGTCGGCACGCTGGGGTGGATCGGCTTCGCGCTCCTGCTCTGGACGGTCGTGAGCTCCGTCGGCATGGTCGAGGTCAGCTTCAACGAGATATGGGAGGTCGAGAAGCCGCGTCCGGTGTGGAAGCGCGCCGCGCTCTACCTTTCCGTCGTCGTGCTCGCCCCGCTCATCGGCGCGCTCGCCATGTCCGTCCCGATAATGAACATCATCAAGAACATAATCGTATCGACGCTCGGCGCGACGTGGCTGACGCAGTGGGCGAGCGACGGACTCATCTGGTTCCTCGATTCGTGGATCCTCCGGCTCATCGTCTCCTTCTTCTTCGCCTCGCTGGACTTCGCGATAATGTTCTCGCTACTGCCGAACTGCCGCGTCAACATGCGCTACGCGTGGCGTGGCGGACTCATCACGGCCGCTCTGTTCGGCGGCTGGATGAAGCTGTGCGCCATCGCCCAGGTCGGCATCGCCAAGTCGTCCGCCCTCTACGGCTCCTTCGCGTTCCTCCCGATCGTCCTCGCCTGGCTCTACATGAGCTGGCAGATCGTCCTCCTCGGCTCCTGCTCCGTTCGCGCCTTCCACATCCGCGCTGCGGAGGCGAATTGAGTTTTGTTAACGAATCCTTAACATTCGTTTGTTAGGATATGTGGCGTCGGACGGGGAAGGCCCCCTCCGGCGCAAGGAACCGAACGAAAGGAAAGGAGCTGAACATGAAGACATCGGCAAAGGCGGCGGTCGCCGCCGTAGGCGCGCTGGCGGCGTGCATAGCGTCCGTCGCGCAGGACAGGTCGGAGGCGAAGACGACCGAGACGTCCGTCGTGACAAACGCCAACGGACTCGTCACGCGGACTTTCACGGAGCGCAACGTCGTGACGAACGGGACCATGCGGACCGGACGCGTCCGCGTCACCACGACGACCATGGACCCGGACGGGAACGTCGTGGGAACATCGACGAGCGAGGTGTCCCACAGCATAGCGGACCTCGCGCAGCCGTGGCTAGAGGACGGCGGAATCCAGATAGAGGAGTTCTTCGACGACGCGGACGCCTTCATGACCGGCGGGATGGCGCGCGGGCTCGGAATGAGGCCCGGCTGCCGCGCAAAGTGCGCCGAGGAGCCGAAGCCGCCGGCGAAGGAGGATTTCTCCTTCCTCGGTGTGAAGTTCGGGGAGGCGGTTCCGGAGCCGGCGGACGCCGCGGACGGCCAGTCCGGCGAATGCGCCCCCAACCCCGGCGAGCCCGGCTTCTGCCTGAGCCAGGCGTTTGCGCCGCAGAAGGGGCTCAAGGGCTTCTCGCAGTACAGGATGCTCCTCGCGCCTAAGAGCCGCAGGGTCGTCGGCGTCGTCGCCAGGGCCGAGACCGGGCGCGGAGGCAGGTGGCGCGAGTTCGAGTACCTCGCGGACGCGCTGAGGCTCCGCTACGGGAAGATTCCGAAGTACTCCGGCCTTTCGCCGTTCGAGTACAGGTACGACCTGGACGACGGACGCTTCGTGATCCTCAACCTGCGCGCGCCGCGCGGCGGCGTCACGGTGTCCGCCTACGACGGACGACTCTGCGAGCAGGCGAAGTCCGAGATGCGCGAACTGGAGTCCGAGCGCGTGC
>JAGCFB010000053.1 GCA_017650345.1 Kiritimatiellia bacterium
CGGCGACGAAGTGGTCATCACCATCGCCGGCGAAGTCGCCTACCGCATCACCTTCACCGCCGACATCCCGCTCTTGCTTTGACGGCAGTGTTTCTCCCGCAGAGTCCGACGAGCGCGCTACTTGTGGTATAATATCCCCATGAGAAGCATTGCAAGAGATTTGTCTGATTTCCAGAAGGTGATGTTCCCCGAGCCGGGGAAGACGCCGCGCGAGGATACTGCGGCGGTGATGAAGTTCTACCATCTTCCCAAGGCGTTTCCGCCGGCCGTGCTGGCGGAGGCGAAGCGCTGCCGCGAGAGGCTGTCCAGTCCGGGGAATCGGCTCGACCTGAGGAAGAAGTTCATCTTCACGTGCGATCCTGTTACCGCGCGCGACTACGACGACGCAATTTCGCTTGAGTCCGGGCGCGGCGGGACGCGCGTGCTGGGGGTGCACATCGCGGACGTCTCGCACTTCGTGACGCCGGGCAGCGCGCTCGACCGCGAGGCGTACAAGAGATCGACGAGCGTCTATTTCGCGGACCGCGTCGTCCCCATGCTGCCGGAGGAGCTTTCCAACGGCGTCTGCTCGCTGGTTCCGGGCGAGGACCGCCTGGCGTTCTCCGTCTTCATGACCTTCGACAGGAACGGCGAGATGGTCAAGCGCGAGTTCGCGAAGTCCGTGATCCGCTCCAAGGCCCGCTTCACCTACGAGCAGGTGATGACCGTCATCTCCGGCGGCGAGGCGAAGGGGGTGGGCAGGCGCGAACTGAAGACGATCCGCGCCGTCCACGAGCTCGCGCATCAGCTCCGCGAAAGGCGCTTCGCGGCGGGCGCGCTCGACCTGGAGGTCTCGGAGTCCGAGATCATGCTCGACGGCGAGGGCGAGATGACGGGGATAGTGACGCGTCCGTACGACGAGTCGCACCAGATGATCGAGGAGTGCATGGTCGCGGCGAACGAGGCGGTCGCGAAGGAGCTGTGGACGAAGGGGATAAAGATACTTTCGCGCCTCCACGAGCCGCCGGACCCTGAGAAGCTCATCATGCTCAGGAACGAGCTGCGCGGACTCGGCGTGAAGATGGGCAACATCGAGAATCCGAAGGTCTTCGCGTCGTTCCTGAAGTCCATAAAGAAGAACCCCCTCTACCCCATGATCGCGGTGATGATCCTCCGCAGCATGAAGAAGGCGGTGTACGACGGGTCCTCCATCGGACACTACGGACTCGCCAAGAAGTACTACGCGCACTTCACTTCGCCGATCCGCCGCTATCCGGACCTGACGCTCCACCGCCAGCTCTCGGCCTACCTGGAGAAGGGCGCGTGCCGCGTCCCTCCGCAGACGCTGGCGAAGTGGGCGAAGCACACTAGCGAGGCGGAGCTGACTGCCGCCGAGGCGGAGCGGTCGCTCCTGGAGATCAAGAAGTACAGGCTTCTCGAGGCGCAGGTGTCGTCCCGCCAGATCCTCGACTACGACGCGGTCGTCGTCAAGTGCGCTCCGGTCGGATGCTTCGTAGAGATACCGGAGCTCGCGGTCTCCGGCCTCGTCCACATCAGCCTCCTGTCGCACAGCTACGTGCGCTTCAACGAGTCCGACCGCAGCCTCAGCGCCCCCGGCGGCAGGTCGTGGCGGATCGGCGACAGGATGAAGGTCCGCGTCGCGCGTGTGGACTTCCGCCAGCGCCGCATTGATTTCGTTCCCGCGACGCGCACGCGCCGTTGATTTTTGGTATAATTCTAGTAAACCGAAAACCTACAGGAGATCAACATGGAACTGTCGCTCCTCATAAGCAAGTTCAACATCAAGGGACGCCTTGTCGCCATCCAGCCGTTCGGCAACGGCAACATCAACGACACCTTCCTTGCCATATACCGCAACACCTTCTCCGAGACGCAGGTCATCCTCCAGCGCGTCAACCGCAACGTGTTCCCCGAGCCCGAGGTCATCATGGAGAACATGCACGAGCTGACCAAGCACTGCCACGAGAAGCTCGAGAGCGACGCCGAGAAGGGCCGCGACGACCGCGTGTGGCAGATGCCGCGCATCATCAAGGCGAAGGACTCGAAGGACTACGTCCTCGACGACAAGGGCGACGTCTGGCGCGTCATAACGCGCATCATGTCCGCCCACGCCTTCGACATCGCGCAGGGGCCCGAGCACGCCATGGAGTGCGGCGCGGCGCTCGGACATTTCCACTACCTCATCAGCGACATGGACCCGAAGGTCCTCAAGGATCCGCTCCCCGGCTTCCACATCACGAGCAACTACCTGAAGAACTACGACGCCACGCTCGAGACGCAGACGGCGAAGGAGCTCCTCGGCGCCTCCATGGAGGCTAAGCGCCTCGCCAAGTTCATCGAGGAGCGCCGCGACCTCGCGCTCTGCCTCGAGACGGCCGAGAAGAAGGGCGAGCTCAAGAAGCGCATGTTCCACGGCGACCCGAAGGTCAACAACATCATGATCGACGACGTGACCGGGAAGGGCACGGCGATGATCGACCTCGACACCGTCTCGCCCGGACTCATCCACCTCGACTTCGGCGACGCGCTCCGCTCGATCTGCAACCCCGCGGGCGAGGAGGAGACCAACCTCGCCAAGGTCGTCTTCGACGAGGATCTCGCGACGGCGTTCTGCAAGGGCTACATGCGCGAGGCCGGCACGTTCATGACGGACGCCGACCGCGCCTACCTCTTCGACTCGATCAGGCTCCTGCCGTTCGAGCTGGGGCTCCGCTTCTTCCAGGACTACCTCGCCGGCAACGTCTATTTCAAGACCACGCAGCCAGAGCAGAACCTCAACCGCGCGCGCGTCCAGTTCCGCCTCTGCGAGTCCATCGAGGCCCGCGAGCGCTCGATCAGGAACGTGCTCGCCAGGCTCTGATACCCGGCGCAGGAAAAGATGTCGGACACGATCTTCGGATACACGTTCAGGGACCCTTCGCTCCTCGAAGAGGCCCTGACCACCCCCTCCTACCGCATGAGCGCCCCGGACGCGAGGGACAACCAGCGTCTAGAGTTCCTGGGCGACGCCGTCCTGGACTTCCTCGCGGCCGACCAGCTCTATGCGGAGAGTCCGGAGGACTCGGAGGGCACGCTCACCGTCAAGCGCACGCACATGGTCTCCTCTCCGGCCTTGTGCGATGCGGCCGCGAGGCACGGACTCGCCGCGCGCCTCAGGCGCAACAAGGGCGCGGAGCCGCTGCCGCCGGGAGCGAAGACTTTCGCGGACGCCGTGGAGGCGATCATAGGCGCGGCGTGGCTCGACGGCGGACTCGACGCCGCGCGCAAGGTGTTCGAGGCGCTGGAGCTTGAGACGAACGCCGAGGGCAGCGCGTGGAGCGGCAACCCGAAGGGAGATCTGCAGGTCCGCGTCCAGGCCATGACTCCTCCGCGCCACCCGGAATACACTCTTCTCGACGTCGCCGGAAAGTCCCACGAGCCGATCTTCACCGTAAAGGTCTCGGTCGATGGCGTCGGCGAGGAGACTGCGCGCGCCCGCACCCGCAAGGAGGCGGAGTCCGCCGCCGCCGCTAAACTGCTTTCACGAATCCTGACATCGCAAACATGAACGACAGCTTCGGCCGGACCCTCAAGCTGAAGGTCTCCGGCGCATCACACGCACCATACCTCGAATTCGTCCTTGAAGGTTTCCCGGACGGAGTCCGCATCGACGAGGACGCCTTGCGGGCCTTCATGGAACGCCGCGCGCCAGGACGGGACGGACTTTCCACCCAGCGCCGCGAGACTGATGAGATCGAGTGGATCTCGCGGACTGACCCGATCGTCGGACGCATCGCCAACCGCGACATGCGTCCGTCGGACTACGGCGCGGAGCGGACCGTTCCGCGTCCGGGCCATGCGGACTTCGGCCAGTGGGTCGAGCGCGGACGCATTCCGACGGGCGGTGGCGAGAACTCGGGGCGGCTCACCGCTCCGATATGCGCGGCAGGCGGACTCTGCCTTCAGTTTCTCGCCTCTCGCGGCATCGAGGTGCATGCGCGCGTCGA
>JAGCFB010000054.1 GCA_017650345.1 Kiritimatiellia bacterium
CTCGTCTGATCCGCGTCAATCCAAATGCGCAAACACTGGGTGTTGTCCCCAGTCCCTGAGACAATTTGGTATAATATTAGGAAATTGTGTGGCGGCGGCGCTGAGTTCTGTCTGCCTCGCAGTCAGGAGAAAAACAGTAATGGCTAACTTCTACAGAGACAACAAGGACATCGAGAACGTCATCGACGCGCTCGACCTCACCGAGGTGGCGACGCTTCTCGAGGAAGACTTCAAGTTCGCGAAGGAATACGACTTCGCGCCGAAGGACGCTGCGGACGCGATAGACAACTACAAGCGCGCGATCGACCTGTGCGGCGACATCATGGCGAACCGCATCGCCCCGCTCGCGGAGGAGACCGACCTCGTCGGCAACACGCTGAACGAGGACGGCTCGGTGACGCGCGCGCCCGGCATGAAGCTCGCGATAGAGCTCTTCGGGAAGACAGGCCTCATGGGCGTGACGATTCCGTACTACCTTGGCGGACTCAACATGCCCTGCACCGTCCTCACCGCGTGCAACGACATCGTCAGCCGCGGCGACGCCGGGCTCATGAACCTCTTCGGCCTCCAGGGCATCGCCGAGACGATCAACTCCTTCGCCGACGAGGAAATCAAGAAGGAGTACGTCCCGAGGCTCGTCACCGGCGAGTGGACCGGCGCGATGGTGCTAACCGAGCCCGACGCGGGGTCGGACCTCCAGTCCGTCAAGACGTCGGCCTACCAGGACAAGGACGGAGTCTGGCGCGTCAACGGCGTGAAGCGCTTCATCACGAACGGATGCGGCGAGGTGCTGCTCGTCCTCGCCCGCACCGAGCCCGAGTTCAGCGACGGACGCGGCCTCAGCTGCCTGCTCGTCGAGAAGTGTCCGCAGGTCAAAGTGCGCCGCCTCGAGCACAAGCTCGGCATCAACGGCTCGCCCACGTGCGAACTCGTCTTTACCGAGGCGCCGGCAAAGCTGATCGGCCAACGCAAGCGCGGACTCATAACATACGTCATGGCGCTCATGAACGGCGCTCGCGTCGGCATCTCCGCGCAGGGCACCGGCATCGGCGAGGCGGCCTACCGCGCCGCGCGCGACTACGCCGCCGCCCGCAGGCAGTTCGGCGTCACGATCGACTCCTTCCCGGCCCTCCGCGAGCTGATGAGCGACATGTCCGTCGATCTCCAGGCCTCGCGAATCCTCGCCTACTACTCTTCGAAGTGCGTCGACCTCGAGAACGGCCTCACGAAGAAGTTCGAGGCGCTGAAGGGCCAGCCAGAGGCGCAGGCGGTCCGCGCGCGCATGAAGAAGTACGCCGGATTCAACAAGATGCTCACCCCGATGGCGAAGTACTACGCCTCCGAGATGTCCATGCGCACCTCAAACGGCGCGGTCGCCGTCCTCGGCGGATCGGGCTACATGAAGGACTATCCCGTCGAGCGCTACCTCCGCGACGCGCGCATCACGACCATCTACGAGGGAACCTCGCAGCTCCAGGTCGTCGCCGCGATCGCCGGCGTCATGGCCGGACTCTACAACGACGTCGTCGCCGACGCGCTCGACGGAGTCCAGCTCACGGACTCCCTGGCGGCCAAGAAGGCGAAGGTCGATCAGCTCGCGGCCGAGGTCGATTCCGCCGTCGAGTTCGTCAAGGCGAGCCCGGACGGAAAGATGTACCACGACCTCCACGCGCGCCAGCTCGTCGATGCGGCGATCGGCGCGGTCATCGGAGCCCTCTTCATCCGCTTCGCGGCGAAGTTCCCGGAGAAGGAGGTCGTGCTCGACTACTGGCTCGCGACCAAGTGGCCCACGCTCCTCGCGGAGCTGGCCAAGGCCAAGAGCGGCTACGTCGCGTCCGTCACGGACTTCGAGAAGCTCGCCCCAGCCGTGACGCTCGCCGACTGATCCGTCACCGCTCGCAGGCGGCATGGGTTTGTTCGATATCGTCTCGTCCGGACGCATCGCCGTCCTCGACGGCGCGATGGGCACGCAGCTCCAGGCGCGCGGACTCGCCCCCGGCGAGACGCCTGAGTTGTGGAACCTGACGCGTCCGGACGACATCCGCGACGTCCATCGCGCCTATTTCGATTCCGGCGCGGACGTAGTCTATGCCAACACGTTCGGCGCAAATCCCTCGAAGTACCACGGCGACGCGCCGCTTGCGGACGTCATATCCGCCGGCATCGCGCTCGCGAAGGAAGCCGCGCCGAAGGGCGGACTCGTTGCGCTGGACGTGGGCCCCACCGGCCGGCTCCTGAAACCGGTCGGCGACTTCGAGTTCGACGCGGCGTACGACGCCTTCGCCGAGCAGGTCAGGATCGGCGCGGCGGCGGGCGCGGACCTCGTCGCCGTCGAGACGATGGGCGACACCTACGAGCTGAAGGCTGCGATCCTCGCGGCCAGGGAGAATTCGTCTCTTCCCGTCATCGCCACCGTGTCCGTCGGAGAGGACGGCAAGCTCCTCACCGGCGCGGACGTCGATGCGATCGCCGCGCTCTTCTCCGCCCTTAGGCCGGACGCCGCCGGGTTCAACTGCGGACTCGGACCGGACAGGCTGCTGCCTTTCGTGCGCCGTCTCGCGTCCCTTGTCTCCATCCCCGTCTTGGTAAAGGCGAACGCGGGGCTTCCGCGCGTCGTTGACGGACGGACCGTGTTCGACGTCGGACCGGAGGAATTCGCCCGCGACATGACCGAATGCGTTGCGGCCGGTGCGTCCGTCGTCGGCGGATGCTGCGGAACGACGCCCGCGCACATCGCGGCGCTTTCGTCCGCCGTCCGCTCAGCCACGCCTCCGCCGCGCGCGCCGTCCGCCCCGCGCTGCGTCGTATCATCCTATTCGCGCGCGGTGGAGCTTCCGTTCGACGACTCCATCATTATAGGCGAGCGGATAAACCCGACCGGTAAGAAGAAGCTCCGCGAGGCGTACAAGTCCGGCGACACGGCCTACATCCTGCGCGAGGCGATCGCGCAGGCGGACGCCGGGGCGCAGGTGCTGGACGTGAACGCGGGCGTTCCCGGGATAGACGAGCCGTCCGTCCTCAGGGCGACGGTGGAGTCCATACAGGGCGTCACGGACCTTCCTCTCCAGATCGACACGTCCGACCCCGCCGCGCTGGAGTCGGCGCTCAGGCACTACAACGGAAAGGCGCTGGTCAACTCCGTAAACGGCAAGGAGGAGGTGATGGACGCCGTCTTCCCCGTCGTCGCGAAGTACGGAGGCGTAGTCGTCGCGCTGACGCTAGACGAGGGCGGGATCCCGCCGACGGCGGACGGACGCGTCGCGATAGCGCGCCGGATACTGGAGCGCGGGGCGAGGTACGGGCTTTCCAGGGACGATTTCCTGGTCGATGTGCTGTGCCTTGCGGTCAGCGCGGACGCGAACAGCGCCAACGTGATACTGGAGTCAGTCCGCCGCGTGCGCGCCGAGCTTGGCGTGCGCACGGTCCTGGGCGTTTCGAACATCTCGTTCGGACTCCCGGCGCGTCCGCTCCTCAATGCGAGCTTCTACATGCTGGCGCTCGGCGCGGGGCTTTCGGCGGCGATCGTGAATCCGCTTTCGCAGGAGATGATGTCCGCCTACCGCTCGTGGCGCGCGCTTACGGGGCGCGACGCGGCGTGCAACGACTGGATAGCCTTCGCGCCGACCGTTTCCGTGCCGTCCGCCGCGAGCGCGCCGATTGCGGCGTCCGCCGCCGCGAAGGGGGAGGCTTCCGCCTCGTCCGGCGCGGCGCATCCGCTGGCGGACGCGATATGCCACGGACTCAAGTCCGACGCCGCCTCCCTGGCCGCATCGCTTCTCGCCTCAGGCGCGAAGCCGGTCGAGGTGATCGACGGCGAGATCGTCCCTGCTCTGGAGCGGACCGGGTGCGGATTCGAGTCCGGCAAGGTGTTCCTTCCGCAGCTTCTCATGGCGGCGGAGGCGGCGAGCGCGGCGTTCGACGTGATCCGCGCGGCGCTGGAGAAGAGCGGGTCGCGCGAGGAGCCGAAGGGGCCGGTCATCGTCGCGACGGTGAAGGGCGACATCCACGATATCGGCAAGAACATCGTCCGCGCGCTCCTTGAGAACTACGGCTTCCGGGTGATCGACCTCGGGCGCGACGTGGCGCCGGAGGCGGTCGTCGAGGCGGCGGTCAGGGAGAAGTGCAGGCTTGTGGGGCTTTCGGCGCTCATGACGACGACGGTCGGGGCGATGTCCGAGACGATCAGGCTCCTCGCAAAGGCGGACCCGTCCGTCAAGACGTTCGTCGGCGGGGCGGTGCTCACGGCGGACTACGCGGCGGAGATCGGCGCGACCTGGTACGCGAAGGACGCCATGGCGTCCGTCCGCATCGCCGAGCGATTCTTCGCCGGACCGCTTGCCTAGCGGACGCAAAATGTTGTAAAATATAATGAAAGTCCCAAAAGAAGGAAAAACCATGAAGAAAGCACTCTTCGCCGCGGCGCTCGCCGTGTTTGCCATGTCCGCCTTCGCCGAAGGCGGCAACCTCCGCTACACCATACAGGTGAACAAGTTCGAGAACAAGGCCAACTGGACCGGCCGCTGGAACCTCGGCGACGCGTGGGGCACGATCCTTACGGACCAGCTCGTGCAGAGCGGCAAGTTCATCGTCCTTGGCGAGGCCGACATGCGCGGCGCGGCCATGGCCGAGCAGGACCTTGCGGCGACTGGGCGCGTCGCTGGCGGCAAGAAGGCGCCGAAGATGGGCCGCATGTCGCCGGCGCAGCTTCTCGTGAAGGGCGCGATCACGCACGTGCAGGAGACGAAGGGCGCGGGCGGCGGATTCGGCTTCAAGGGCATCAGGATCGGCGGCGACGCTGGCGGCGCCGAGATCAACGTCACGATCTACATCGTCGATTCCGCGACGGGCCAGGTCAAGGGCTCCAAGAGCGTCGTCGGCAAGAGCGGCAAGCGCGGCATCAGCCTCGGCTACTACGGCTCCAAGCTCGGCGGGCTCACGGGCGACCTGGACGGCTTCGAGAAGGACAACATGGGCATCGCGACGACGGACGCCATCAACCAGGCGATGGAGTACATCGTCAGCCAGCTCGACTCGATTCCGTGGGAGGGCTCGGTCGCCCTCGCCAAGGAGGACAAGCTCGTCATCAACCGCGGCACCCGCGAGGGCGTCACCGTCGGCATGAAGTTCGACGTCGGCGAGGTCGAGGAGGTCGTGGACGAGGATACCGGAGAGGTCCTCGACAGCGACATGAAGAAGCTCGGCACGGTCGTCGTGACCGAGGTCAAGGAGAAGGTCTCCTACACGACCCCGCTCGCCGGGGCGCAGAAGGGCATGGGCGTCTTCCCGGCCAAGTGAGGCGTTCTTGCAGTCAGCATGTTGAACCGGCACCGGCGCCGGACGCAATGGAGCGATTGAGATGGCAGTTACCGAAACGACGACGATAGGATGGGGCTCGCGCCTCGGAAGCTCGTTCAAGGGCATCCTCTTCGGACTTCTGATGTTCATAGCGGGCTTCCCGCTCCTCTTCTGGAACGAGGGCCGCGCGGTCGCGGACACGAAGACCAACGAGGAGGGCGCGGCGAGCGTCGTCGAGGCGCAGGCCGGCGAGATCGACCCCGCCCAGGAGGGCAAGCTCGTCCACATCGTCGGCGAGGCGACGACGGAGGACGTCCTGTCCGACGCCGAGTACGGCGTCAGCGCGACGGCCATCCGCCTCGAGCGCGAGGTCGAGATGTACCAGTGGGTCGAGCACTCCCGCACCGAGGAGGAGAAGAAGCTCGGCGGCAAGATCGAGCGCAAGACCACCTACACCTACAGCAAGCAGTGGTGCTCCAATCCCGTCAGCTCGGACTCCTTCAAGGAGCAGGAGGGGCACATCAACCCGCCTGCTCGTCGTGAGCTCGGAACCGCGCGCCAGTACGCCAAGAACGTCACCATAGGCGTCCGCAGGCTGACGGACTCGCAGATCGGCCGCATCGGAAGGCTCGAGGGCCTGGTCGTCAAGTACCAGCCCGTGACCACCAACGAGTTCTTCGACATCACCGGGACCGTGGCCGAGCCGCGCGTGGGCGACATCCGCGTCACCTTCAGCGTAGTCAAGCCGCACGTCGTCACCGTCGTCGCCGCGCAGGCGGGCTCCACGTTCATGTCCTACACGGCAAAATCGACCAAGAAGTCCATCACCCACCTCATGGACGGCGCGATCGACGCCGAGGGCGTGTTCGCCGCGGCCGAGCGCGGAAACAAGTTCCTCACCTGGATCCTCCGCATCATCGGCTTCCTGCTGATGTACCGCGGACTCAAGGCGGTCCTCGAGCCGCTCGTGGTCCTGGGCGACGTCGTCCCGTTCATCGGCTCCATCATAAACGTCGGCACCGGCCTCGTCGCGTTCGCCGTCGCCGCGCCGTGCGCGCTCGTCACGATAGGCATCGCGTGGATATTCTACCGTCCGCTCGTCGGAATCGCGCTCATCGTCGCGGCGGCCGCGATAGCGTTCCTCGTCTGGAAGAGGCGCGCCGCCGCGAAGGCCGCCGCGCCGACCGCCGCATGAGCATCGAGCATCTGACATAAAGACATATGAGAATCCTTACTGGCATACAGCCTTCCGGAAGGCTCCACTGGGGCAACTACTTCGGCGCGATGAAGAGCATGTTCGACCTTCAGGCGAAGGGCGAGGACATGTTCATGTTCATCGCGAACTTCCACGCCATGACCACGGTGCGCGACGGCAAGGCGCTCAGGGAGGCCACGCGCGAGGTCGCGCTGGACTACCTGGCGTGCGGACTCGACCCGGCGAAGACCACGGTCTATCGCCAGAGCGACGTCCCCGAGGTGCAGGAGCTCGCGTGGTACCTCTCGTGCCTCACGCCGATGGGGCTTCTCGAGCGCTGCCACAGCTACAAGGACAAGATGGCGCACGGGTTCGAGGCGACGCACGGACTCTTCGCGTACCCGGTCCTGATGGCGGCGGACATCCTCATCATGAACGCGGACCTCGTGCCGGTCGGCAAGGACCAGAAGCAGCACCTCGAGGTGACGCGCGACCTGGCGCAGAAGTTCAACAACGCCTACGGCGAGATATTCAAGCTGCCGGACGCCTACATCCCGGAGTCCGTCGCCACGATCCCCGGCACGGACGGGCAGAAGATGTCCAAGAGCTACCACAACACGATCGAGCTCTTCGATCCGTCCGTCAAGAAGAAGGTCATGGGCATCGTGACGGACTCGACGCCGATGGAGGAGCCGAAAGAGCCCGAGGGCAACTCGATATACGAGCTGTACAAGCTCTTCGCGACGCCGGAGGAGGTCGCCGAGATGGCGGCTGCGTTCCGCGCCGGAGGCTACGGCTACGGACAGGCGAAGAAGGCCCTCCTCTCCGCGTACCACAGGCTGTTCGATCCGTTCAGGGAGCGCCGCGAGGAGCTGTCGAAGGACGTGGACGCGCTGGAGGACATCCTCAGCACGGGCGCCGCGAAGGCCCGCTGCGCCGCGGCGATCGCGATGGAGAAGGTGAGGACGGCGGTCGGGCTGTGAGGCGGCGCCGCGGACAAGATCAGGAGTGACAGGATGGCAGACAAGATCAGCTTCGAGCCGCCGCGCGGGATGAGGGACTTCTATCCCGAGGACATGGTGTGGCGCAACAAGGTGTTCGACGCGTTCCGCGCGGCGGGAGAGGCCTACGGCTTCGAGCCCTACGACGCGTGCGTCGTCGAGAGCTACGAGCTCCTCGCGCGCAAGGCCGGCGAGGAGGTCGGCGAGCAGATATACCACTTCCTCGACAAGTCCGAGCGCCACCTCGCCCTGCGCGCGGAGATGACGCCGACCCTGGCGCGCATGGTCGCGCAGAGGCAGAAGGAGCTTCCGTTCCCGCTGAAGTGGACGACGATCGCGCAGTGCTTCCGCTACGAGCGCATGACGAAGGGCCGCAAGCGCGAGCACTACCAGTGGAACATGGACATCATCGGCGAGGAGTCCGTCCTCGCCGAGGCGGAGGTCATCGGCGCGGCGGTGGACGCCCTGCGCAGGATGGGTCTCACGACGGACGACTTCAAGGTGCACGTCTCGTCCCGCAAGTACCTCGGCGAGCTCCTCGCGAAGAGCGGCATCGGCGAGGAGAGGCACGCGCAGGTGTTCCTCGCGCTCGACAAGCGCGGGAAGATGCCGGACGCGGAGATCGCGGCGATGCTGCGCGACGGAGGGCTTTCGGACGCGGAGGTCGAGGCGACGTTCGCGATCATGGACGTGAAGTCGTACGACGGATGCCCTGAGCTGGTGGAGCTCTTCCGCCTCGCGGAGGTGGCGGGCTTCGCGGACGCGCTCCAGTTCGACATCGCGGTGATCCGCGGACTCAGCTACTACACCGGGGTCGTCTTCGAGTGCTTCGACACGAAGGGCGAGTTCCGTGCGATCTTCGGCGGCGGCAGGTACGACAACCTGCTCACGACGATCGGCGGCGAGCCGACGAGCGCCGTCGGACTCGGCTTCGGCGACGTGGTCGTCACGGAGCTTCTGAAGTCCCGCCTCGGCGCGGACGCGGCGAAGGGACTCAAGGGCGTGTCCGTCGGCTTCATGGACGACGCGCAGCGCGACGCGGCGGTCCGCCTCGCGGCGAAGCTCCGCGCTGACGGCGAGCGCGTCGATCTCGCGCTCCGCGCGCAGAAGCCGAAGCGCTTCTTCTCGCGCGCCGGGGCGTCCGGCGCGGCGAAGGCCGTGTTCATCGGACCTGACGACGTGGAGAAGGGCGTCGCGAGGATCAAGGACCTCGAAACGAGGGAAGAGAAGGAAATATGCCTCTAGAGCCGATACTCCACGAGATCGCCGCGAGGTACGGCAGGGTGCGGTGCGGACTCGACGTCGGCTTCGGCGACGAGGACGTGTCGCGCACGCTGCGCGACTTCCGCGGCGGGGTCTGGATGTCGATCGACGCGCGTGCGGAGTTCCCGTTCGAGGACGAGCAGTTCGAGATCGTGGTCATGAACGGCGAGGTCGTCTCCCGCGAAGTGGTGCGCGAGGCGAACCGCGTGCTCAGGCCCGAGGGATGCCTCCTCTTCACCGTCGCGGAGCGGACCGGCTCGCAGGAGGGCTTCACGCTGCCCGCGCTCTACAGGACGATACGCGAGGGGTTCGACATCCTCGCCGTGCGCCGACCGAAGTGGTGGTTCTTCAGGCGCACGGGACGCACGCTTACCGTATGCGCGCGCAAGAAGGCGTGGCGCGAGCACAAGGGCTTGATCAGGGAGGGGGGTCTCCCGTTCACACCGTTCAGGAAAAGGACATGACGAAAGCATCTACGGTATTCGCCGCATTGGCCGCGGCCATGGTCGCCGCGGTCTCGGCGGCCGCCCCGACGGAGGGGGAAAGGTCCGGCGCGATCATAAGACTTCTCAATTCGCGCGCGGCGGGGAGTCCGAAGTCGTTCGTGGAGGCGGCCGAGATAGTGGCCGAGGACGCCGCCAAGGGGCGTCCGCTCCAGCAGTACGTGATCGCGCTGATGGCGGAGGACCCGATGCTTCCGCAGTCGGCCCGGATCGACGCGGAGACGCGCGGACGCTATCTCGACGCTTCGAGGGGCAGGATCAGGGACCTCGCCGAGCGCAGGGGCAACTCGCTGGCGTGGTACCTCCTCTCGCTCGAGAACAACGACATCTCGATGCTCAGGAAGGCGTCCGACGGCGGAAACGTCCAGGCGCTCAACGCGTGGGGGACGCTCTCGCTCACGAGGGCGCTGACCGATCCGTCCGCGACGAAGGCGGACATCGACCTCGCGGTCGAGCGCAGCTTCTCCTGCTTCAGCCGCGCGGCGGCGGAGAAGGACCCCAACGGAATGTACAACCTTGGCATGTGCTACATCCACGGGTACGGATGCGAGCCCAACCCGCTCAAGGCGCTGGACTGCTTCAGGTCCGCCGCGGAGGCTGGGCACGCCGAGGCGATCAACAACATCGGAGGCCTCTACCGCGACGGGATCGCCGTCGAGCGCGACCTCTACTCCGCCGCGCGCTGGTTCGCGAAGAGCGCCGCGACGGGCAACGCGTACGGCGAGCTGAACTACGCGCTCGCGCTCCAGCGCGGCGAGGGCGTCGAGAAGAACCTCGTGCGCGCAGCGGAGCTGATGCTCGCGTCCGCGCGCCAGGGCGCGCCGGAGGCGATGAACGCGTACGCCGAGATGCTGAAGTCCGGCGAGACCGGCGCTGGCGGCGACGAGGACGCGCGCTCCGCCATCGCGTGGTTCAGGCGCGCGGCGTCCGCAGGGCTTCCCGCCGCGATGGAGAACCTGGCTTCCTGCCACGAGCTCGGATACGGCGGCGTCGAGCGGAGCGAGAAGATCGCGACCGTGTGGAAGATACGCTCCCGCGCCGCACGCGGCGACCGCAACGCGATGGCGTGGCTCAGCCAGAACGGATACAGCCTCAGGTGATGAAGCTTCTGATGATAGGCGACGTGGTGGGCTCCCCGGGGCGCGCCATCTTCAAGCGTGAGGTTCCGCGCCTCAGGCGCGAGCTCGACCTCGCCGCCGTCGTAGTGAACGCGGAGAACTGCGCGGCCGGATCGGGCATAACCGCGGCGCTTGCGAAGGAGTTTTTTGACAACGGGGCGGACGCCATAACGCTTGGCGACCACACGTGGGGGCAGAAGGAGTTCCCCGGACAGATCGACCAGATCGACAGGCTCGTGCGCCCGGCGAACTGCCCCGAAGGATGCCCCGGAAAGGGTTGGCGGCTCGTGACGCTTCCGACGTTCCGCTTCGCGATCGCAAACATCCAGGGCCGCGTGTTCATGAACCCATCGGACTGTCCGTTCAGGGCCATCGACCGCGCGCTCGCCGAGATGCCCAAGAACGTCCCCGTGTTCGTCGATTTCCACGCCGAGGCGACGAGCGAGAAGATCACCATGGGATACTACCTCGACGGACGCGTCACGGCGCTCGTCGGGACGCACACGCACGTGCAGACCTCCGACGCGCTGGTGCTGCCGAACGGGACGGCGTACCTCACGGACCTCGGGATGACGGGTCCGTACGTCAGCTCCATCGGACGCGACCTGAAGCCCGTCACGCGCCGCTTCCTGACGGGAATGCCGGCGCGCTTCGACGTCGCGGACGGTCCGTGCGTCCTTGAGGGGGCGGTCGTCGAGTTCGACCCCGTCACGAAGAAGGCTTCCTCGATAGAGACAATCCGCATCCGCGAGCCGATGCCGTGAAGGGCGGTCCGTACATCCTCTGGGACTGGAACGGCACGCTCCTGGACGATTCCAGCGCATGCGTGGGCGCGCTGAACCGCATGCTCGCGGGGCGCGGGATCCCGCCGATAGACCTCGACCGCTACCGCCGCGACTTCTCCTTTCCCGCTCGCGGCTTCTACGAGCGCATAGGGATGCGCCTCGAGCTGGAGGACTGGGACGCGCTCGCGAAGGAGTACCACGACGCCTACCTCGCCGAGCCTGCCGCGCTTGCGGCGGACGCCGCGGCGGCGCTGCGGCTCGTCAGGGAGCTTGGGTGCGGACAGTCCATAATCTCCGCGCTCCGGCAGGACCATCTCGACAACGCGACCGTGCGGTACGGGGTAAGGGAGTACTTCGACGTCGTGCGCGGAACGGACAACCTCGACGGCGCGTCCAAGCTCGAGCGGGCGCAGGAGCTCGTCCGCGAGCTCGCGGCGAAGGGCGTTCGCAACCTCGTCCTGATAGGCGATTCGCTCCACGACAAGGAGGTGGCGGACGCCATCGGCGCGCGCGCGGTCCTCTATTCGGGCGGAAGCCACGCGGAGGAGCGGCTGGCGCCGTTCGCGCCGGTGTCCGCGTCGCTTGTCGGATGCGTCCGCCTCGCCGTTCCCGGCGCGGGAAGATGAACGGGTAAGCAGGGAGGAAAGTCATGAGCAGCATCGGTGCGGTCTGCATGGCGGCGTTCTCGGTCGCCGTATGGCGTGGAGAGACGGCGTACGTCGCGGTTCCGGACGGGGTGGAGATCGCCTCCGGCACGTGCGGCGCCGCCGGAGGGGACGGGGTTTCCGTTTCGTACGGATGGTACGACGACGTGCCGTACGAGACGAAGCCGGGCGGCGTGGACATGAGGAGCCGTCCGGACGTCCTGCGCGAATGGGTTCCCGGGCGCGACGGCGGCAGGCGTCCGACGGTATGCATCGTCCGCGTCTCGCCGGACGCGAAGCCGGGCGTCCGCAGCTTCCCTCCGCTTGAGGTGAACGTCCTCGACCGCGTCCTTCCTCCGCCTTCCGGGCGCGAGTACCATCTCGACCTCTGGCAGCATCCGTGGGCCGTCGCACGCTATTTCGGCGTGGAGCCGTTTTCGGAGGGGCACTACGCGAAGATGGAGCCTGTCTGGCGCACGCTCGCCGAGTGCGGATGCAAGGCGCTGACGGTGACGCTCCTGGACCTTCCGTGGAACCACCAGTGCCACGACGGCTACCGTTCCATGGTTGAGCGCGTGCGGGAGGCGGACGGCTCGTGGCGGTTCGGCTACGGCGTGTTCGACGAGTACGTCGCTTTCGGGCGCAGGTGCGGAATCGGACCGGACATAGCGTGCTACACGATGTGTCCGTGGGGCTACATGGCGACGTGGCGGGAGGCGGACGGCACCGAGCGCCGCGAGAAGCTCCTGCCGGGGACGGCGGAGTTCGAGGGCTACTGGGGTCCGTTCCTGGAGGACTTCGCCGCGCACCTGAAGTCCATGGGCTGGTTCGCCGACGCGTACATAGCGATGGACGAGCGCTCGCCGGAAGACGTGCGTGCGATAGCGGAGCTGGTGCGAAGGAATGCGCCGGGGCTGAAGATCGCCATGGCTGGCGACCGCAGTCCGTCCGCCTTCCGCGGAATCGACATCGACAGCTACAGCCAGGCGCTCAAGCACCTGACGGACGACTTCCTCGCCGAGCTGGGTCCGCGCCGCGCGAGGGGACAGCGGACGACTCTCTACGTATGCTGCACCGAGGAGCGTCCGAACACCTTCATGTGCAGCGGCGACGACGAGGCGTTCTGGCTCGGGGCGTATCCGGCGATGGCCGGCTTCGACGGCTTCCTGCGCTGGGCGGCGAACTCGTGGCCGGCGGACCCGTACGCGGACGCGTCGTTCAAGACGCGCAGCTGGAGGGCGGGCGACACGTTCCTCGTGTATCCGAACGGGGAGCCGTCCGCACGGCTCGTGGCGCTGCGCGCGGGGATCGTCGCGGCGGAGAAGCTTCGCATCCTGTGCGGGGGCGCGGACGGGGCGTCGATCGCGCGGAGGGCGGCGTCCGTCGCGGCGCGCCACGGCTACGCGGACGCGCTTCGCGGCGGGGTGGACTTCGGCGCGTTCCGGCGGGAGGTGGAGGGGCTCGTCTCGGGTCCGTCCGCCGCCTCCCAAAATTAATTTACCCCTACCATTGACAAGTGCATACATGGTATAATATACATCATCATGGATTTCGAGAATACCATCGGTCTTGAGACTCACGTTCAGCTCAAGACGAAGACGAAGATGTTCTGCTCGTGCCTGCTGAAGACGGGGTGCGAGCCGAACACGAACGTGTGCCCAGTATGCCTGGGCTACCCCGGCGCGCTTCCCGTCATGAACAAGGAGGCGGTGAAGCTCACGGTGATGAGCGGCATGATGCTTGGCTGCGAGGTGAACCGCCACGCGACGTTCGACCGCAAGAACTACTTCTATCCCGACATGGCGAAGGACTACCAGATATCCGAGAACGGGAGTCCGCTCTGCCTCGGCGGCGGCGTGGAGATCACGCGCGCGGACGGGACGAAGAAGTTCATCCGCATCAACCACATCCACCTTGAGGAGGACGCCGCAAAGATCAACCACTACGCGACGACCTCGGGAGTCGATTTCAACCGCGGCGGGACGCCCCTCATGGAGATCGTGTCGGAGCCGGACATGGAGTCCGCCGACGACGCCATCGCCTACCTCACGGCGCTGAAGGAGATGCTCGTGTATGCGGGCGTCTCGGACTGCAACCTGGAGGAGGGCAACATGCGCTCCGACGTGAACATCTCGATCCGCCCGGTCGGCGAGACGAAGCTGGGCACGAAGGTCGAGATCAAGAACATGAACTCCTTCAGCGGCATCCACGCCGCGCTGGAGTACGAGGCGCGCCGCCAGCGCGAGTGCATGGCGCACTCCATCCCGATCGTGCAGGAGACGCGCCGCTGGGACCCGGACGCTGGCGAGACGGCGTCCATGCGCTCGAAGGAGAACGCGCACGACTACCGCTACTTCCCGGAGCCGGACCTCGTTCCGGTCGAGCTGGACGACGCGACGGTCGCGGAGTGGCGCGCGCTCCTGCCCGAGAAGCCGGAGCTGCGCCGCGCGCGCATGATCGAGGAGTACGGCATCGCCGGGTACGACGCGGAGGTCCTTTCGCAGCACAAGGCGAACGCGGACTTCTACGAGGCCGCCGCGAAGGGCCTGGACAGGAAGACGGCGAAGCTCCTCTGCAACCTCTTCATGGGCGACGTCATGGCCCTCATGAACGCCAGCGGCAAGGCCGTCGCGGAGTCCGAGCTGACCCCCGCCGCGCTCCGCTCGCTCGCCGAGATGTCCGCGAAGGGCGTCATCAACGGTCCGACGCTGAAGGAGCTGCTCCCGGAGGTCTTCGAGAAGGGCGGCGACCCCGAGGCGATCGTGAAGGAGCGCGGACTCGGCGCGGTGAGCGACGAAGGGGCGCTCGAGGCGTTCGTCGATCAGGCGATCGCGGCGAATCCCGGTCCGGTGGCGGACTTCAAGGCCGGCAAGAAGGCGGCCGCGGGGTTCTTCGTCGGGCAGGTGATGAAGCTTTCGAAGGGCAAGGCGGATCCGAAGGTCGTGGGCGGCATCGTCGCCAGAAAGCTGGGGGCGCTGTGAGGTCCGCCGCGTCCACAGCCGCGTCCCTGATGGCCGCCGCGCTCCTCGCCGGCTGCTCGACGTTCAGGCTTGCGCAGAAGGACGCCTTCGTCGATGGCGACGGCAACGTCCTGATCGCGGAGTACGGGAGCCTCTCCAAGTCCTACAAGTACACGATCGTCTCGCCGATGAACGGCGTCGCGCTTGAGAGCAAGGACCGCCGGATCGTCCGCGTGACGCTTCCGTCCGCCGACGGTTCGCCGACGGGCGAGCGGCTGACGTTCCGCATATGCCAGAACGACAGTCCGAAGGGGACGATGTACGAGACCAAGGACAAGAAGTGGAAGTACCTGACGATCGGGCTCAAGACGCGACTCTACCTCTGGTCGTCGGAGGACAACGACTACCTGCTCGTCTTCGAGGGCACTACGGCGCCGAGCATCATCGACGAGATGGAGGGCAGGCAGTGACGAACCCCCTCGACAACATCCGCGTCGTGCTGGTCGGCACCCTGTACACGGGGAACGTCGGCTCCAGCTGCCGCGCGATGGCCAACATGGGGATACGCCACCTGCGCCTCGCCGCGCCGAACCTGCAGAACTCGTGGGAAGAGGGCGAGAGGATGGCCGTGCACGCGACGGACGTGATGGAGTCGCGCGAGGAGTTCGCGACGTTCGAGGAGGCGGTGGCGGACTGCGTCGCCGTGGTCGGCACGACCGCGCGCGAGGGCCTCTACCGCCAGCACGTCAAGGCGCCGCGCGACTGCGCCGCGGACATCCTGGCGCTCGCCGCGCAGGGTCCGGTCGCGATCGTTTTCGGGCGCGAGGACAAGGGGCTTCTCAACGAGGAGGTCGCGCAGTGCACGCACCTCGTGCGCATACCGGTGGACGAGGGGTACACTTCGATCAACCTCTCGCAGGCGGTCCTCATAACGTGCTACGAGCTCTTCACGGCGTCCGGGCGCTACGAGCCGCCGCACGAGAAGGCGCCGCCGGCCCCGCAGGCGCAGAAGATGCAGCTTATGAAGAACTGGTCGGAGATGCTCTGCGAGATCGGCTTCATGAAGCCGGTCCAGGCGGAGCACTTCATGCAGGGCTTCCACCGCGTGTTCTCGCGCGGGGTGTTCACAAGGGACGACGCAGCGCTGATGCTGGGCGTCGCGCGTCAGGCCCGCTGGGCCGCAGCAAAAGGAGGGAATACGGAAAATGGATAGGCTGGCATATCTTGCGAGACGATTTCTTCTCGTGATACCGACGTTCATCGGCATCACGATAGTGTGCTTCACGCTGACGCGCTTCGTGCCCGGCGGACCCGTCGAGATGCGCATGCTCAGGATGCGCGGCGGCGGCATGGCGGGCGAGGCGGGCGCGGCCGGAAGCGGCGGCGCGGCGGCGGTGGCGGCGGTCACCGAGAAGCAGCGCGAGCAGCTGATGGCGCAGTTCGGCTTCGACAAGCCCATCCTCGAGCAGTACTGGGACTGGATGTTCAAGAACTGCATGGGAATGAAGCTGGACAGCTACGACTACCCGAACAAGACGGCGTGGCAGCTGATCAAGTCGAGGATCCCGATATCGCTGTGGTTCGGCCTCACCTCGTTCCTGCTCACGTACCTAATCTGCATACCGCTCGGGATAGCCAAGGCGCTGAAGCACCGGCAGGCGTTCGACGCGGTGTCCAGCTTCATCGTGTTCGTGGCGTACGCGGTCCCGGCGTTTGCCCTCGCGATGATGCTCAAGATGGGGTTCTGCGGGACGGTAGAGGGTCTGGCGGACATATTCCCGCTGGGCGGCGTCTCCAGAGACTTCGCGACGGAGCCCGGGTTCTGGACGTGGTTCAAGGACCGCGCGTGGCACATGGCGCTCCCCGTCTGCTGCTACGTCGCCGGAAGCTTCGCGATGCTGACGCTCCTCATGAAGAACTCGCTTCTCGACCAGATCTCGGCGGACTACGTGCGCACCGTGATCGCGAAGGGCGGCACGCGCAGGCGCGCGATCTGGTGCCACGCGTTCCGCAACGCGCTCATCCCGGTCGCGACGGGCTTCGGCCACATCTTCTCGCTCCTCTTCGCCGGATCGATCATCATCGAGTCCATCTTCGAGATCCCCGGCATGGGCCTCCTCTCGTGGGACGCGCTCATCGGACGCGACTACGCGGTCTTCCTCGCGCTTCTCGTCCTCACGTCCAGCTTCCTGCTCGTCGGAAACCTCATCTCCGACGTGCTGTACATGCTGATCGACCCCAGAATCGACTTCTCAAAGAAATAACGCCATGCTTACGATATCCCCGCTTACCAAGAAGAGGTTCCGCGCGTTCAGGCGCATCCGCCGCGCATGGTGGTCGCTGATCGGGCTCTGCGGCATATTCCTGTTCTGCACCGCCGTCGTCGTGTGCGACGTGGTGCGCGGACGCTCCCCGTCCGCCGTCGTTAACCCTGCGACGCTGGAGGCCTACCGCGAGGCGGCCGTCGAGCGCACGTACGACGTCCGCACCGCCCGCTTCAGCGTCGATGCGGCCGGAAGCGTCTTCGATTTCGAGGGCCCGGATGACGTCCGCGCGCGGATAGCGGCCGGGACCGACCCCGCGCAGCTCGCGGACGAGTTCGACGTGCGCTCCTCCGCGCGCGACGGCTACACGCGCTGGTACCTCGATCCGCTCGCGCCCGCCGCGGCGACGGAGACGGTGAAGGAGGCGCCGCCGATCAGCTATCCGTTCCGTCCCTGCAAGAAGCACTGGTTCGGGATCGACTCGAACGGTTTCGACGTCTATACGCGCGTCGTGTGGGGCATGTTCATCGCGCTGGTGTTCGGACTCGTCCTCGCGTTCTCGGGAATGCTGATCGGACTCGTCATCGGCTCGGTCGAGGGCTACTTCGGCGGGGTGACGGACATCATCTGCCAGCGTCTGACTGAGATCTGGAGCGCGCTTCCGTTCCTCTACGTGATGATCTTCATCGGGTCCGCGCTCGGCCACGGCCTCTCCGACTTCCAGCGCTTCATGGTGCTGCTCCTGAGCTACGCGATCTTCAACTGGATATCCGTCTCCTACTACATGCGCGCGGAGTTCCTGCGCCTCAGGTCGCGCACGTTCGTCGAGGCGGCGAAGTGCCAGGGCTTCAGCGCCTCGCGCATCATATTCGGGCACATCCTGCCGAACGCGCTGACGCCGCTCATCACGCTGTTCCCGTTCCTTCTCATGGGCGCGATAGGCTCGCTCGCCTCGCTGGACTTCCTCGGCTTCGGGCTGCCCCCGATGTCCCCGTCCTGCGGCGAGCTCCTCCGCCAGGCCCAGACCACGCCGTCCGCCTGGTGGCTGATCCTGTTCCCGTCTCTTGCGCTCTTCGTGGTGATGCTGCTGACGGTTCTCGTCGGCGAGGGACTGCGCGACGCCTTCGATCCGCGCCAGAAGTCCAAGCTGGAGTAGCGCGCACTTGCGCGGGCCGTACTTCTGCGCTATAATAGAGGACGATATGACAAGCAACGACGAATACGTACTGCAGCTTCTGGTCGAGCGCGGGTTCCTTACGCAGGCCCAGGTCGATGCGGCGGCGCAGTCAATGAAGGCCGAGAACGAGACGACGCTAGACGTGCTCGTCGCGGGCGGGACCGTCGGCGAGGATGAGGTGCTCGGCACCGTGGCCGACCAGTTCGGCCTCAAGTACTGCCACGTCAACGCGGACGCGATAAGCCCCGAGATCGTAAGCGAGATCCCGGCGGACATAGCGAAGAAGTACGGCGTGGTCCCCGTCGTCTCGGACGAGGACTCCATCACCGTGGCTCTCTCCGACCCGATGGGCTACGACGCCATCGACTCGCTCCGCTACGTCCTGCACGGACGCGACGTCGAGGCGGTCATATCGCCGCGCTCGGAGGTCCAGGCCGCCATGGCGAGGCTCTACGCGGCGGAGGAGCCGGCGGACGTGCAGACGCGCGACGAGGGCTTCGGCGACGAGGACGCCACGGGCGACGACGCGCCAGTCGTGAAGCTCGCGACGATGCTCATCACGAACGCGATCAAGATGAAGGCGTCCGACATCCACCTCGAGCCGATGGAGAAGGAGTTCCGCGTGCGCTACCGCATCGACGGCGCGCTCAGGAAGATGGACTCGCCGCCGAAGCGCCTGCAGGGCGCGATCATCTCGCGAATCAAGATCATGTCGAAGATGAAGATCTCGGAGAAGCGCGTCCCGCAGGACGGCCGAATCCAGATCACGGTGAACGGCAAGGACCTCGACCTGCGCGTAAACTCCGTGCCGACGAACCACGGCGAGTCCATCGTCATGCGTATTCTCGACAAGTCCAACCTGTCGCTCGGCCTCCCGCAGCTCGGGTTCCTGGCGGACGACCAGGCGACGTTCGAGCGCCTCATCAAGCTGCCAGACGGCGTCGTGCTGGTGACGGGTCCGACCGGCTCGGGCAAGACGACTACGCTCTACGCCTGCCTCGGTCAGATCAACAAGCCGGACAAGA
>JAGCFB010000055.1 GCA_017650345.1 Kiritimatiellia bacterium
GCGTCCTTCGTCGCCTGGCGCTGCTGGTCGTTGAAGTACGCCGGAACCGTGATGACCGCCTCCGTGATCTTCTCGCCGAGGAACGCCTCGGCGTCCTCCTTCAGCTTGCGAAGGACCATCGCCGAGATCTCCTGCGCCGTATAGACCTTGCCCGCGACCTCGACCGCCGCGTCGCCGTTCGGCGCCGCAACGACCTTGTACGGAACCATCTTGATCTCGTCGCCCATCTCGCTGTATCGGCGGCCGATGAAGCGCTTGATCGAGTAGATCGTGCTCTGCGGATTCGTCACCGCCTGGCGCTTCGCCGCCTGGCCGACGAGAATCTCGCCGGTCTTCGTGAACGCCACGATCGAAGGCGTCGTGCGCGCGCCCTCCTTGTTGGGAATCACCGTCGCCTCGCCGCCTTCCATGACGGCCATGCAGCTGTTCGTCGTTCCCAGGTCTATGCCAAGTACCTTTGCCATTGCTTTACTCCTTGTTTTTGTTTTTAAGTGTCTTTTCGGTTGCCTTTCGGTTTCCTCTCGATTGCATCCGATGCAGTCGAGCGCAATCGCATGGACATAAGCAGAAGGCGTGCCAGACGGGGAAACGGGACAAAAAACGTGCCAAAACAGGCGCCGTGTCGCTAAAGCGGGACAAGTGGGACATCAAAAAGCGAGCGACACGTGTTAGAATGTCACACTCGGGTGACACGACACGTGTCGCACTTGGCAGACGCGCCGACGGCGCACTGGCCTACGTCACATCCTGCGGCTCGTCACCTCGATGACGTTGACCTGGTTGCGGAGCTGGAGGATTATCTGCTCGATCACCTTGTCCGTCCCGAGCACGTCAATCCTCATGCGCGAGACCGTGCCGTCCTCGGTCGGCCCCACGTTGAGCGTCTGGATGTTGTAGCCGCGTCCCGAGATGAGCCCGACGATCCTGGCGAGGACGCCCGGCTTGTTCTCGACATAGCAGTTGAGCCTGTGTATCTGTTCCTGTTCTTTCATGGCTTTACCTATTATATCATATCTTGCGCCTGGTGGACGCCGTCGGACGCGATGCCGACGACCGAGAAGCGAACCGCGGCGCGGCGTCCGCCGACCAGCTCCGGCGGCATCGGCTCCGGCAGCGCGCGCGCCGTCACCTCGACGACGTACGTCCCCTCTTCCGTCCCGGATACCCTGACGCCCTCGACGTTGTTCAGCCTGTCCGCGCCCTGAAGCGAATTCGGATGAAGGATCTTCCCCGACGGCGTACGGACCGTGAGGTCCAGGTCGTTCACCAGCTGCCGCGCCGCCGCCATCTCCGCCGGCGCGTCCGCGTACGCCATCACGACGCACAGCTCACCGCCGCGCGCGGCGCGCATCTCGAACCTGCGCGTCTCGCCCTCCGCTATCGCCTCGCCGTCGCGGACCTCCACGCGCGCGCCGTCCGCGCCGACGCTCCGCGCCACATCGACCATCCCCCATCCGTCCACCGGATTGGGGGCCGGACCCGCCGTCACGCTCCGCGCGCCCGCCGCAAGCAGCGCCTTGACCGTCGCGGCGTCCGGGTTCGCGATCCCCTTCTCCTCCGCAAGCCACTGCCTCACGAGCGCCGCGGCGCCCGCGGCCAGCGGCGCGGCCATGCTCGTCCCGTTCTTGTAGTGGTACGCGGACTCCCCGCCGCGCTTCGCGACGCTCGACTTCGCCGCCAGCACCATCGTCGCCGGCGCCACGACGTCCGGCTTGACGCGTCCGTCGTCGCACGGACCCCGACCCGAGAACGCCGCCATGTCGCGTCCGCCGTCGCGCATCGGCATTCCGATGTCGTCGGAGAAGATCGGCTCGGACGGGAAGCGTCCCGGCGAAACCTGTCCGTAGGTCCGCCCCACCGGACGCAGGTTCTCAACGCCGCCTACGGCGAGAGCGTTCTTGGCCGTCGCCTGCGAATTGAGCGAGTCGGGATCGACCTCGCCGTCGCCGTCAAGGTCCGCCGCATCGTTGCCGGACGCGATGACGATAAGGAAATCGGGATGTTCGAAGGCAAAGCGGTCGATCACGCGGCAGTCCTCGACGTACGCGCCGAGAAGCAGCGCGCCGTCCGCGCCCTCCTCGCGCCCCGCGCCCCAGCTGTCGCTGTGGATCTTCGCGCCGGGAAATCCGCCTTCGTCCGCATACGCCTGCATGAAAAGCTCCGTCAGGTCCGTCGGACGCGCCTCAAGTCCGTTCTCGTCGCAAAGCGACTGCACGATGAGCGACGCCTCGTAGGCCGGGCCCCGTATCTTGCCGCCAGAGCGCGCGCCGTCGCCCGCGACAGATCCGCATATGTGCGTGCCGTGCGCGATGGGGTCGCTCCAGTCGCCCGGACGTCCGATGGCGTACGCGCGCGTGACGCGTCCGCGCAAGTCCTCGTGCAAGGTTCCGAAGTCGCCAGTGTCGAGTCCGGAATCCGCCACGGCGACCACCTGTCCGCGTCCGGTAAGCCCAGGCGCGCCGGGAGCGGACGGCCAGACGGACGCGGCGTCCATCGATTCTGCGCGGACGGCGAGGTCGCTCATCGGTCGCGACACGTTCACGACGGAAAGGTCGATCCAGACGACCTCGTCCCATGCGGCGACCGTTTCCAGGGCGGCGCGCGTCATGCGCGCGCGGACGATCTCGCCCGCTTCGTGGATCACGCGGCACCCGTCCATCTCGCGCATGCGCCCTGCCGCCGCAGCGCGCTCAGCCGCGCCGAACGCGACGACGAGATACTCGCGCTCGCCGTCCGAGACGGGGACGTCGTACTTGTCGGACGGGAGGTATTGCTCGATGCGGCAGCGCGGCAGATCGCGGCGGACGCGCTCCAGAGCGTCCGCAGACAGGCGCACGAGATAGGCGTTCTCGGGAATGTAGCCGTGAATCTCCGCGCCAGACGCCTCAAGGCGCGCACGCCAGTCAGACATGGCGGCGGACGGAACCTGCACGACGGCGAGTCCCGGACGCACCTCGTCGGCGCATGTCGGCGCGGCGACGGTGCGCGTCCTCAGCGCAACGGGCGCGTCGAAGCGCGCCGCGCAGCATCCGGCCGCGACAAGGAGCGGAAGCAGGAGGACGGAGCCCCTCACTTGAACACCATCTCGCTGACGGGCTTGCCGGCGGGGATCATCGGATAGACGTTGGCGCGCGGCTCGACGACGACTTCAACGAGCGTCGTGCGCGGAGAGCGGATCGCCTTGGCGATGGTTGCGTCGAGCTTGGCCGGATCGATGACGCGGAAAGCCTCGGCGCCGTGAGCCTCGGCGAGCTTCACGAAGTCCGGCAGATAGTCGTACTTGAGATCCTGCTCAAGATGCTCGTTCGCCGGACGTCCCTTGACGGTAAGTATCGACCCCGAATAGTTCTTACCGTAGAAAAGCTCCTGCCACTGCCTTACCATGCCAAGGCAGCCGTTGTTGATGATGACGAACGTGACGGGCAGCTTGTGCTCGACGGCGCACACGACCTCCTCGAACGTCATCTGCGCGCCGCCGTCGCCGCAGACTGCCACCGTCTTGTGGTCAGGACGCGCCACCGCCGCGCCGATTGCGGCGGGGATGCCGAAGCCCATCGTGCCCATTCCGCCGGATGTGAGGAAGTGGCGTGGAATGGAGTAGCGGAAGTGCTGCGCCGCCCACATCTGGTGCTGGCCGACGTCCGTCACGATCACGGCGCGTCCCTTCGTCGCCTTGTCGATCGCCTCCATGACGGCCTGCGGCATGATGACGTTCGGATGCATCTGCGTCCATGTCACAGGGTGGGACGCCTTCCATCCGTCGATTTTGGCGATCCACTCGGGATGCGTCGCCGACTTCACGCGCGACATCACCGTCGTCAGGACGTCCTTGACGTCCGCCACGATTCCGAGCGCGGCGGTCAC
>JAGCFB010000056.1 GCA_017650345.1 Kiritimatiellia bacterium
CCCAAGCGACGAAAGCCCGAAGGGCGGAGTCGGAGCGGTGACCGTGGCGAGCTTCCGCACGCAGCGACAGAAGAATTTGCCAAAAGTTATCGGATAAACTTGCGTTTACTTCCAGAACTTGCATTCAGTTCTGAACACGACAGTCAGAAATGCATGTTGAAGACGGGGAGGAAGGGAACCTTCAGGTCCGCTATTATGTTAAACGCGCCAAGCTGTATTCCCTTCATGTGATCGGCGAAGTTTATCGCGCCTATCTGCAAGCCCGCCATGCTGCTCGCGCTGTTTATTCCGCCGATCTGGATGCCGGACATGTCATTGGCGTAGTTTATCGCGCCGATCTGGAAGCCGGCGCCCTCCTTGGTCGCGAAGTTCCAGCCGCCTATCTGGAAGCCCTTCACCTCATAGCCTACGTTGAACACGCCGACATGGAAGCCGTACATTATCTCGTCCGTGTTGACGACGCCCGTCTTCAGTCCGTAAACCTCGTGCGCCATGTTGAAGAGACCCGCCGACGAAATGCCCCAGGCCTCCTCCGTTTCGCTTCCGAACACGCCAAGGTCCAAGCCATAGACCGCCATGCGCGGATCCCCGAATATCCCCAGTCCAGTGGAGGGCGCCAGCAAGGTAAGCTTGAACGGCGTCGCGCCACGCGGCTCCGTGCTGTTCCAGCGCGCCTTCCTCAGGGCCGTGAGCTTCTGACGTCCGGGAGAGCCGCTCGGGGCGACGTAGCTCGTCCGCACCGGCGCGCTGACAGGCTTCGCCACCGGAACTGGTTTCATTTCGCCGCAGCCCGGACAGAACTTCGCCTCCTCCGATACGTTCCCCATGTAGCATTTCTGGCATGTCCACGCAAAGGCGGACGATGCAGACGCCATGCCAACCAGAAGAGCCGCAACTTGAACGATGTGCTTCATGGACCTTCCTCCCCTTCTACCTTGCCGACTTGAACGCCGTCACGTCCCTCTTGCAGTTCGGACAATAGCGGACATGCCTGTCGTTCTTGAGCGAATAGCCGCATCCGCCGCAGAACTTTATCTCGGACGGAAGCGTGAACTGCGGAAAAAGGAGCATAGTGACGTTCTGCGGACCTTTCTTCGCCACGACGGAGACGCTTCCGACGTAGCGCACTCCGTTCTCGACGTATTCGGCGCTGAATTCCTTCTTCTTGCCGACTTCGCTTTCGTCGATGGAAACGTCCAGCCACCCGTTGGCAAGCGTGTCGCATGGAGTCAGAAGTCCGTTCGTTATCCTCGCCGCGACCTGACTGTCGTTGTCGAAGCGCTTTGCGGAAAGACGGACTATCGGCCTTGCGTTCTTGATCGCGACGCGGGTCACGTCCGAATACCGCTTCTCTACGTCCTTGAGGGCGGACACATACTGCTCCAGCGTGACCTGTCCCTTCAGGAACCGCTCGTCGCACGCGTCCTTGAGCGCGTCCACATCCCCCAGCTCCTTCGTGGCGAACTGCTCCGCGCCCTTTTCCACCGCCTTGACGCGCGCGGCGGAGCATCCGCCGCTGGCGGAGGTGATCTTCTGCTGGTCCGCCGCCCGCTTGGCCGCCGCGGCGGCATACGCCTTCTTCTCCTCGCCTGCGGCGGATACGGCCGCCTTCAGCTTCGCCTCGATCTCGCCCAGCCGCTTGACGTACAGATCGGATCCGATCACGGACCTGGTCCTGTCCAGGGTCTCCCTTTCGCCCTTGGCGTCCGCGATGGCAGTCAGCGCAAAGCGTCCCTCGCTTGCCTTCTCCGCCTCCTTCCGCGCGTCGTCGTACCTCTTCTGCGCGGCGGCGATCTGCTGGTCCCTGGCGGACTGCCTTTCCTTGGCCGCATCCCTGACCTTTTCGTACAGGCCCTTGACCTCGTTCAGCCTCGCAAGGTACGCCTTTGCGTCGATGACTGCATCGGCATAGGCCTTGTCCGCTTCGCGGCGACTCTTGTCGGCGGCGTCAAGCGCGTTCCTGGCGAGCTGCTCCGCCTCCTTCTGGACTGCCTCCTTGCGCAAGGACTCGACCTTGTCCTGGACGTTGGAGATCTCGGACAGGACGATCCTGAGCTGCTGCTCTTCCTTGATCGCGTCGTTCAGCCTGCCCTCGAACTGCTCGTAGTCCCTGTCCGTCCCTTCGCGGCTTATGAGGAAGCCGGGATCGTCAACTATGGCGTCGAAGTGGCGCTTGGCGCCGTCGAAGTTCCGCTTCTCGAAGTCCCTGTTGGCCATTTCCCAGTGGGCGACGTTCTGGCCTACGCGCGCCGCACGCTCCCTGAGGAAGAGGACGCCGAGCATCGCGGCGACCAGGAGAAGGACGAACGCCGCCATGAGCCTGCGGCTCCTGCGCATGCGCCTGCGCTCCTCCGCTTCCCGCTCGTACGCGGCCTGGCGCGCCTGGGCCTCGGCGACGGCCCTCTTCTGACGCTCCACCTCCATCTTGTCCAGCCACTTCGCGTGCCTGGCCTCCAGGTCGTCCACCTCTGCCGCGAGCTTCTGCACCTCGGCGTCCAGCGCGTCCAGCTGCGCCAGACCGCCAGCGCCGCCGATCCACTCGCGTCTGAACCGCGCCGACCTCTCCCTGCACCGCGAGACGCCGTCGGCGACCGCGTCCATCGCGTACTTGAAGTCGCCGTCCCGCTCGGGGTCCGCCTCGGATATCGTCTGCCTCGCCTGGACGAAAAGCTGCATGTACCCGTCGAGGTCGTCAACGATCCGCCGGCGGTACTCGTCGAGGCACTTCAGCACCCATTCGTACTCGTCGGCCGCGTCCCTGGAGCCGTTCAGCTCGTCGCGCTCGAATCCGTACAGCGCGGCGAAGGTGAGTCCGCCCGCATCGCCGGACTCCTTCGCGATCTCGGCGCGGACCTCCTCGACGATCTCCTGAGCGGACGGCGGCCTGGGCGGTTCGCGGACGCCGGACTCGTCCGCCGCCGCCCTCGCCTCCGCCAGCGCGATCCGGCGGAACACGCGGTCCCAGGACCTGTCTATCGCAAGGCGCCGCTTCCACGCCGTGCCGGCGACTACGACATCCTTGTCGGACATCGTGCAGCGGCGGTAGAGGTCGATCGCCGCCATCGGCAGAAGCTCGGCCTCCGGCGAATTGACGTTGGACGGATCCTTCAGGTAGTCGCTGCACGCCTGGACGAATTCCCGTCCCGAGCTGGCGTACGACTCTATGAGCGGCATGCGCTCCAGTATCGTGCGGCACGACAGCTGCAGGCTGCGCGACTTGTCCGCAAGGTAGCGGAGGTAGCACTCCTTGACGTGCGAAAGCCGCGCGTCCGGAATCATTCCGGCGACGACAAGGAGGAAGCCGAAGAGTCCGTCGGACTCGATCGTATCCGGCACGGTGTTGCCGTCTTCGTCATCGTCGTCGAAGTCCATCCCGGAGTCCGGCTCATTGATGGCGGATACTGCGATCACGGGGATGGAGAACTCCGAGACGGACTGGCGCAGGTTCGGCGCGATGCGTCCGAGGTACGCCGCCGGACCTCCCGCCTTCTCGATCTCCGCCTGGTGGCGGTGCGCCTGCGTAAGGACTACGAGCGCCTTGGAGCGCAGCTCGGGGTACTCGTCCAGCAGCGCGCAGATGTTGGCGATGCCGTCCTCGTAGTTCTTGATGGCGTCGAAGTCCCTCTGTCCGCCCCTCGCCACGCCGCGAAGCTGTCCCCTTCGCGCGGCCGCGATGTTTATGAAGAAGCAGATCACCTTCGCGGACGCGGCCTGCTCGCGCAGTATCCCGGCCGCGACGTCCGCCATGGTCGTCTCGTTATCGGCGACGTCGAGGAGTCCGTCGTCGTCCTTCTTCCGCGCCGCCTCGCGTCCCTCTTCGCTGAACGCCGCGACGAACGACTCGCCGGATATGTCCATCGACGACAGCGTGAAGACCTTTCGCGCGCCGGTGAACACGTCCCACGTCAGCGGGGTGATGCTTCCCGCGACGGTGCTCGCGGGCCACTCGCCGCCGAGCAGCTTGGCGTAGTTGCGGCTGACCGTCTCTAGCGTGCTGCGTCCGATCGCCCTCATGCGGAAGCCGAGGGGCCGGGCGTCGCTGTCGTCCGCGACAAGCGTGAAGTCGCGTCCGAGGACGGACAGGAACACCGTCTTGCCGCTGGATGGCATGCCAAGGACGAGGACGTCCGGCGAGGATGGAATCGCGCCGCTCATTTCCTGCCCCTGCCTCCCGCAGCGTCCTGCTTGGCGCCTTCAGCCGGCTTGCCATCGGCCTTCGCCTGCTCTGCCTTGTTCTGGTCGGGTTTGCCCTGCTCGGGCTTTGCCTGCTCGGGCTTTACCGGTTTTTCTAGCTTCTCCAACTTCTTGCGCATCTCCGCCAGCTGCTTCTCAAGCTCGGACTTCTCCTTCAGCAACTTGTCCAACTCTGCCCTTAGTTTTTCCTGCGTCTGGGTTATCGCTTCTTGTTTATTCAACAAGTCACGATTATAGTCCTTTGCCTGTGCGAGTGCGTTCGTCGCATTTTGCAGATTGGTTTCATATTCCGCTATTTCTTTTTTAAAAGCCTCCTCGGCCTTGCTGCGGGCTTCCTCGATTTGGCGGACCTTCTCCTCGTTCTCGGCCTTCACCCTTTCGAGCTCGCCCTTCACATAGGAGAGATCCTTGTTCAGCGATTCGAGGTCCTTGTCCTTCCCGCTCTTTTCGCTTTCTCCGGCCGCGCACTGCTCTTCGAGTCCCTTGATCGTGGCATTGAGCCGCTCGACATCCTTCTTGTGGCTTCCGGACGAGATGATGTAGCATACCGCAAAGGCTCCGAGGAGCAGCACGATCACGACCATCTGGACAAACGGAAGCAGCGACTTGTCCTTCTCCGCCGCCCTGCCGCCGGACCTTGCCGCGGTCGCGGACGCCCTTTGGGATTCCTGACGCGCCGGCGCGGCGGGACGCGGCGAGGACGCCCTTGCGATGGAGGAGTTCAGTTCCGCTTCCTTTGCGGCGACGTATTCGGCAAGGCCCGAATAGCCCGGCATCTTCTCGACGCGCCTGGTCTTGAGCTCTTGAACGGCGTCCCACAGCGCGACGCGCGCGGGATGGTCAACCTTCACGGGGCCAATGGCCATACGCTTCGCCGCAAGGTACTTCCCGTACGCCTCGACGACGGCAAGGACCTCGGGAAAGGCGCGATACGAGATAGTGACGGCGGCGGCGCGGACGTCGCCGGTCTCGGACGCGAAGGACGCCTGGAGGAGTCCGAGCTGGCAAGACCTGCCGAAGAACAGCATGGAAGCCTGGCGCAATCCATCGACACCGAAGAACCTCTCGGTGAAGGACTCCTCGCGCCAGTCGCTCCGCCTCGGGTCAGCCGGCAGGGAAAGGCCAAGAAGCGGCACGTCCGCAGGGGCGAGCTCGCCCGGACGCGAAGGCGACATCTCAGGCCTGGAAAGGAGCGCGGCGAAATCGACGGGGCCGCACTCGAGCGGAATGAACGCAAGCGCGATCAGCAGGCTGTCGCGTCCGAAGGCGTCGCCCTTCGCGCGGATTCCGCAGCGATAGACGGCGACGCCCATCCTGCCGGATATCTGGCACGCTATCGCGCCGCCGAAGGGAGGCCTGCGGTTCGGGTCGCCGGGCAGGACGCCCGCCGCCTCCATGTAGCGCTGGAGGTCCGAGGCCTTGGCGGCGTCGCAGCCCTGCCACGAATAGCCGTTCCATGCCGTGTAGTAGTAGATCGTGATTGCGTTCATTCGATGCACCTCGCTTACCGCGCCCTGGACAGTATGTCGTCGTCGCGGATGAATTCGTATATCGCCACTCCAACCTTCGTCGTGATCGCGCCGTTCTGCGCGCGCACGCTCCAGCGCGACCAGTCGTTGCGCGTGAAGAGCGGCACGTAGCGCTTGAGTCCGCGCCGGCACGCGTCGCGCATCCACTCGCGAGCGACGCGGTCGATCGCGGACGCGGCGGGCCCCTGCGAAACCTCGTAGAGCCGCGCCTCGTCGAACCAGGACGGCAGCGCGCCACGCTTGCGCAGCTTGACGCACAGAGCCTCGACGAAGCGCTTGTCCTCGTCCGAGAGCGGACCTTCCGCCCCGTCCTGGTCGCAGCCGAGGCAATCGACCGGCGGCGGCGACATCGGATCGGACGCATCGTCCGGCTCGAACGCCGGAAGCTGTCCGAGCACGGCGAGGCAGCTCTGCGGACGGTCCTCCGGGACCTTGGCGAGTGCGGACATCACGGACGCGCAGAGGCGCGTCCCTCCGGCGAGCGGATCAGGCGCCTTGGTCTTGATCTGGTCCTCAAGCGCTCCGCGGACGAAAGGAGGCTCGCCCTTCAGGCATTCGTATGCCATCGCGGCGAAGGAATAGACGTCCTGCTCCTTCCTCGGCGCCGCGCCGGTCAGCTGCTCGGGGGACATGTAGAGGAGCGTGCCGCTGGAGAGCTTACCGGTGACGCGCGTCAGCGTCTCCTTGATTTCGCGGGCGATGCCGAAGTCGAGGATGAACGGATGTCCGTCGCTGCGGACCATCACGTTGCCGGGCTTTATGTCGCGGTGTACGACGCCCTGCTCGTGGGCGTAGTCGAGCGCGGCTGCGATCGGCTTCAGGAGGCGCAGCACCTCCGCCTCGGGGAGCCCGCCGCGCCCTTCCGCATGCTCTGCAAGGTAGTCGTCCAGCGTCTGGCCCTCGACGTAGTCCATGACGAGGAACGGCATGCCGTCGTTCTCCTCGAAGGCACGCAGCGTGACGATGTTCGGATGCGTAAGCTTCATCGCGACGAGCGCCTCCTCCTTCAGCTGGCGGTAGGCGCGTTTGTTGCTGGCAAGGACGCTCGGCAGCATCTTGACGGCGAACCTCTTGCCGTCGAGAAGCATGTCCTCCACCAGCCACACGCTGCCCATTCCGCCGCTTCCGAGCGGACGCACTATACGGAACCTGCCGGCGAGCACCTGTCCGCCGTCCACCTGCCTGGTCACGTCGTCGTTTATCGTGGACTGGTGCATGGCGGACCTACTTCTTGTACTCGTCGCGCGCGGCCTCGAAGCCCCTGACGGCGGCGGACTTCATGCGCTTGTACGCGTTGGCGGCCTTGTCCGCGAAGGACTCGTCCTCAGGCGGATTCTCCAGCCGCTCGATGCGCGCGGGGAGGTCCCCGGCGACGGCCTCCAGCCTGGCGCACCTGACGTGCAGCCACACGGCGTCCGCGATGAGCAGCAGGATCAGCACGATCGCCGCCGCAAGTCCGATTTCGTTTATGTCTTCTCTTCTCATTGCCCGACTCCTTTCCTTCAGAACCTCTGCTTGTTGAACTCGTCGTACTGGCGGATCATCTGCGGCGTCACGGACGACGGGATGACCTTCAGGGCGGACTCCAGGTCCGCCTCGCGGACGACGGGATCCTCGCCGGTCTCGATGCTGCGCCTGAAGGCTATCTGCCGCGCCTTCTTGGCGAGGCCAGTGATGTCGCTCCCCGTGTATCCGCCAAGCCTCTCGGCCCACGGCTCCACGGCGAAGTCGCCCTCGCGCGGAACCCCGCCGAGCGACATGCGGAGCATTCCGCGGCGCGCCTCGAGGTCGGGGAGTCCGATGTACAGCTTCTCGTCGAAGCGGCCGGTGCGGAAGACGGCCTCGTCTATGGCCCACGGCTTGTTCGTCGCGCCGAGGATGAGGAGCGTGTTCTCGCTTTCGCGGAATCCGCCGACGTCCGCCAGGAACTGCGTGACGATGCGGTTGTCAACGACCGACGAGCCCGAGGTGCGGCGCGGGAGGAGTCCGTCGATCTCGTCCAGGAACAGCACGGCGACAGGCTTGGACGAAGCGGCCTTGAGGAGCCGGCTCAGGTTCTGCTCGCTCTCGCCGTGCCACTTGGAGCGGAGCTGCGCGCCGGAGGCGTAGAAGAACGGCGCGGCGATCTCGTGGGCGATCGCCTTTCCGAACATCGTCTTTCCGTTGCCGGGAGGTCCGTACAGTATCACGCCGCCGCCCGGCTTCAGCTTCATGGCCTTCGCCTTCTCCGGCTCGCGCATCGGGTACACGACCATCTCCTGGATCGTAGCCTTGGCCTCTGACATCCCCGCGATGTCGTCGAAGGTGACGTTGGGTATCTCGGCGACCTCGAAGGACTCGCCGGACGGCGCGTCGTCCGTCTGCGGCGCGCCCGAAGTGCGCGCACCGCCGTTCCCCATTCCCTGTTCCCCGTTCC
>JAGCFB010000057.1 GCA_017650345.1 Kiritimatiellia bacterium
GCCGCGGACGCTGTCGTCGTTGCCGGGGATGACGTAGTCGATCGGCTCGGGGTCGGCGTTCGTATCAACGATCGCGACTACCGGGATGTGGAGGCGGACGGCCTCCTTGACGGCGTTGGCCTCGCGCACGACGTCAACGACGACGACGGCGCCGGGCTGCTCAGCCATCTCGGCGATGCCCGTGAGGTTCTTCTCGAGCTTCGCGAGCTCGCGGCGGAGCATGGAGGCCTCCTGCTTGTGCTCGGAGAGCTCGCCGCCGTTGGCCTTAGCCGTGGCCTGGAGCTGGCGCATGCGCTTTACGGACGTGCGGATCGTCTTGGAGTTCGTCAGCGTGCCGCCGAGCCAGCGCTCGGTGATGTAGAACTGATCGACGGAGACCGCCGCGTTCTTGACGAGCTCGGAGGCCTGCTTCTTCGTCGCGACGAAGAGGACCTTCTTGCCGTTGAGGATGGTGTCGCGCAGGAACGCGGCCGCCTCGTCGAGCATGGCGACGGACTGCGTGAGATCGATGATGTGGATTCCGTTGCGCTTGTCGAAGATGTATCCCTTCATCTTCGGGTTCCAGCGCTTCGTCTGATGGCCGAAGTGGAGTCCGGCGTCAAACATGTCCTTGAGCGTAACGCCCGTGAGGGCGGATGTAGGCATTTCCATTTTGTTTTCTCCTTAATCTGTTGGATTAATCCGCTTTGTCCGAGGATGGACTACCCCGGATCATTCGCTTCGCCCTGCCCACCGTGGACAGAACGGTGCATATTATATCAAAAAAGCGCGACGGAAGGCAAGAGCCTGCGGCGTCACTTCAGGAGCGACCTCTTCGCGGCGTAAAGCACGCCGAGGCGGCGGGAGACGGACTCCAGCGCCTCCGCCTCGCGCTTCGCGTAGAGGTCGTGGTCGATTCCGCCGGTCGTGCCCTCGTGCGTCTTCGCCGCGACGGCGTCGTCCGGATCCATCTGCGCGACCTCCGCCGGCCTGCCGTCGTAGAGCGCCGCGAACTGCTCGCGCACGTCGTGGTACGCGTCGCGCCACGGCGTCCCCGCCGCGACCATCCTGAGCGCCACGTCCGTCGCGAACACCCCTGGGGTGAACGCCGCGCGGCAGCGGCCCGCGTCCACCGTCGTCCCTGCGACCACCTTCGCGAGGATGCGCTGCGTCTGGCGCGCTATCGAAAGCCCCTTCATGTAGAGCCACTTGCAGTCCTGAAGGTCGCGGTTGTATCCGCCGGGCATCGCGTGGAGGAGGGATAGCGCGGACGTCTGGAGCCCCAGGACCTGGGCCGCCTTGGACCTCATCAGCTCCAGGACGTCCGGGTTGAACTTCTGCGGCATGATGGACGAGCCGGTGCAGTACTCGCGCGGAAGCCTGAAGTACGCGAACTCCGGCATCGAAAAGAGGATCATGTCCTCGGCGACGCGCGAAAGGACGGCCATGAGCTGCGCAAGCGCGCTCAGGAGCGACGCCTCGCACTCGCCGCGCGCCATGGACGCGCCGAAGCAGTTGTGGATCGGACGCGAAAAGGCCAGCAGCTCGGTGGTGCGGCGGCGGTCGAGCGGAAGAGGGACGCCGTACCCGGCGGCCGAGCCGAGCGGGTTGAGGTCCGCCAGCCTGTACGCCGCCTCGAGGTTCTCCAGCTGGTCCAGGACCATCTCGGAGTGCCCGGTCGCCCACATCTCGACGGACGAAGGCATCGCGGGCTGGAGGTGGGTGCGTCCGACGAGCGGCGTCCTCCCGCCCCGGATCCCGAACGCGCGCAGCTCCGCGGCGAGCGCGACCGTCTCGGCCTCGGTGCGGAGTATCTGGTCCTTCATGTGCAGCCGCACATCGACAGCGACCTGGTCGTTGCGGGAGCGGCCGGTGTGGATCTTCTTGCCGAGGTCCCCGAGCCTCTCCGTCAGCATGCGCTCGACGGCCATGTGGACGTCCTGGTCCTCGACGCGGATCTCGAATTCGCCCTTCTCCGCGAGCGCGGCGATCCCTCCCAGCTCCCTGCGGACGGTGGCGGCCTCCCTCTTGGTGACGACGGGGCGCTTCAGCCCCTTCATCTCGGAAAGCATCGTGACGTGCGCCGCCGTGCCCATGCAGTCCCACACCGCGAGGTCGAGGTCCAGCACTGGATCGTCGCCGACCGTGTAGGCCAGGACGTCCGGATCGACGGTGCTGTCGGTGATCGTCTTGCTAGTCTTCTTTTCCTTCTTCATCGCTTTTCCCTTCTTCGCGCCTGCGCGCCTCATCGAACGCGGCGTCCAGCCTGGCGTCCGCCTCGTCCAGCATTCCGACGAGCTCCTCGCGGCCCTTCTTGTTGACGGCGAGCGCGCGCAGGAAGTCCGAGTACGCCGTCGCCGCCGCGGCGAGCGCTTCGCCGCGCCCGGAGGCGAACGCCACGACGTCCGTCACCTTCAAAAACGCCTGTATGCGCACGCGCGGATCCGATTTCGCCATGTCGATGGCCTCGCGGAACGTGCAGCCGTCGTACCTGCCGCAGAACGGCGCGTGGTAGGACGGCGAATAGAGCATCAGCCTGGACGCGTAGCGCAGGACGTCGGCTGTGGACGCCCTGCCCGGAATCTGCACCGTGCGCATGATGGAGAGGAACTTCTCGTCGTCGCCCTCCACCGGACGGCCGGCCAGCCAGTCCTGCAGCTCCGCCTCCGTGTCCGCCGCGCGCAGCTCGGGGTCCGCCGCGCGCAGCGCCTTGACCACGGCCGCGTCGTCCGCCTTTTCGCCCTTCACGGACAGGAGGAACGCGCGCGCGACCTCCAGCCTGAGCCTGTCGAGGTCCGCGTACGCGGGCGCCGGCACGCGTATCTGCGTGTAGCGCGTTCCTGTGACGCTGACGCGCTCCTTGACGGCCACGTCCGTCACGTTCGTCTGCACGTCTCCTATGTAGATGACAATCCCCGGCTCGTCGAACCGGCGCGGCTCCTCGCCGCCGTAGAGCGTCCGGCACACGCCGTCCGCGAAGCGCGCGATCGGACGCTGGAACTCGCGCCGCATCTCCTTCGGACAGTCCCCGATGACGCTGACGAGTCCGTTCGCCGCCCCGACGGGCGCGGCGCGCATCCTGTCTATCATCTCGGCGCGGGTGAGCGCCGCCGCGAGGACTGCCGCAAGGATCGTCATGTCAGCGGATCTTCATCAGGAGGACGAGGAGGAGCGGCATCACGACCAGCTGGAGGAGGACGAAGCGCATGAGCACCTGCGCGTTGGACCAGCCGAGGTTCTTCTTGCAGTGGTCGTGGAGCGGGAAGCGGATGCGGCGGATGACGCTGCCCTCGCCGATGTCGAATCCGAGGCGCTTCGCCGCGCGCAGGAGGACGAGCTTGGCGAGTCCGCCGCCGCCGTTGACGAGGACGACCGGCGAAAGCGCGAGGATGAGGAACGGATTGCCCGTCATTAGGCAGGCGGTCGCGACGAGCATCCCGAGGAACCTGCTGCCCGCGTCGCCCATCAGGACCTTCGACGGCTCGGCGTTGTACCAGAGGTACCCTGCGAACGCGCCGGCGACGGTCATGACGACGATCGCCCAGCGCGCAGCCTCGGCATAGACCGGGATGAGGAAGTAGTGCGCGACCGTGCGGTAGCCGACGACGATGTAGAGGATCACGGCGAGCATGACGAGCGTGATCACCGTCAGCGACCCGGCGAGCCCGTCAACCCCGTCCGAGCAGTTCGTCGCGTTCATGACGAACCAGAGGAGGAACGCAGCGCACGGGACGTAGATCCACCACGGGGCGAACCAGAGCCCCTTAACGAACGGCATCCACACGATCATACGCGCCGTGTCGCATGCGGACGCCGCCTGGATCGTGTCCGCTCCGAACGTCGAGGCGAACTCCGGCAGCGCCACGAGCCCGGACGGAACCTGCGAGTGCCCGAGGAATATGAAGCACGCGATCGCGATGGAGACGACGGCGTCGAGGACGCCCTTCCTGAGCTGGCCCCAAGGCTTCTCCGACCTGTCGTCCAGGTAGCCGAAGAGCATCGCCGCATAGAGCCCGGCGACGACCGCCGCGTCCCAGAACGAAAGCGGCGCGAAGAGGATCAGCGCCGGTAGCGCGGTGAGCGTCACGAGGAAGCCCGCGCCGGTGGGCTTCCCAGCGGACTTCATTCCGTCCTTGCCGAGGATGGCCTTGCCGTGGTCCTTCGGAAGCCGCTTCCACAGGCGCGGCAGCGCGACGACGCTGAGAAGCGCGGCGAACACCGCGCCGCCCGCAAGGAGCAGCGCGTGGGACTGGAAGAGCCTGAACGGTCCGTAGTAGGGCGTGAGGTAGCTGGCTAGATAGTAGAGCATGGCGTTTCCCCGTTTGGCCGTCGTCTGATGTCAGATGTGGGAGGGCGTCTCGATCCCAAGAAGTCCCAGCCCCGTCTTCAGCACCTCGCCGAAGAGCGCGCAGAGGGCAAGGCGCGCGGACCTCACAGGCTCCTCGCTCTTGAGGATCGGCGAGCTCTGGTAGAAGCTGGAGTAGAGCTGGGCCGTCTGGAACAGGTAGTCCGCAAGGACGCTCGGCTTGTACGCCTCCGCCGCCCTGACGACCGCGCCCGGGAACTCCAGGAGCTGCAGGGCCAGAAGCTTCTCGCTCTGGCTCTCAACAAGGAAGCGGCCTGCCCCTGTGGCAGCCGCCGCCCCGGCCTTCTCCATGAGCGAGCAGACGCGCGCGTAGGCGTACTGGAGGTACGGACCCGAATTGCCCTCCAGGGCGAGCGCCTTGTCCCAGTTGAAGTCGATGGCCGTTCCGGGATCGTGCGAGAGGTCCGCATACTTCACCGCACCGTAGCCGATCTGCTCGGCGAGCCTCTCGTCGCCGCCGCGGTCCTTGACTATCTCCAGCGCGCGGCGCTTCGCCTCCGCGAGGAGGTCGTCGAGGCGGATGAGGTTGCCCTCGCGCGTCGAGATGGCCTTGCCCTGGAAGCTCATGAGTCCGAACGGGACGTGCACGAGCTTCGTCGTGTAGCCCATCTTTGCGCAGATCGAGAAGAACTGCCTGAAGTGCAGCTGCTGGCGGTCGTCCGTCACGTAGATGATGCGCTCCGGGTCATACTCGGCGACGCGGCTTTCGACGCACGCGATGTCGCTCGTCGTGTAGTTGTAGCCGCCGTCGGACTTCCTGACGATCGCGACGCCGAGCTTCTCGTCCTCGAGCTTCACGACGAGCGCGCCTTCGCTTTCCTCGGCGAGCCCGGCCTTGAGGAGTTTTTCGACGACGCCCGGCATCATCGGGTTGTAGTAGGATTCGCCGCGGTAGGTGTCGAACTTCACGCCGAGCTTGGCGTACATGCGCTCGAACTCGCCGATGGAGATGTCGATGAAGCGCTTCCACAGCGCGAGGTTCTCCGCGTCGCCCTGCTGGAGCTTCACCAGCTCCGCGCGGCAGGCGTCCTTCCACACGCCGTCCTCCTCCTTCGCGCGCGCGGCGGAGAGGACGTAGCACTTCTCGAGGTTCGCGACGGTGAGGTTGTCGCGCTCCTCCTGCGTGAGGAGCTCGCGGTACCCCTTGATGAGTATCCCGAACTGCGTGCCCCAGTCGCCGAGATGGTTGTCCGCTACGACGCGGTATCCGAGCGAGCGGAA
>JAGCFB010000006.1 GCA_017650345.1 Kiritimatiellia bacterium
AAACTTTTTGACATCAATGTTGTGGATCATCTTGTCATCGCGACCCCGAGAGGGCTTCCCGTTGTGACGTATATTTCGATAAAGGCCTTTCAAGACTAAGTAAGGGGAACGGATTCCAAGAAAAAGGTCTTTTTCTTGGAATTAAAAAGAATTGTGAGGTAGCCTATGGCGATGCCGCAGAGAGACGATACGATTGAGGCGATCAAGCGACTTGACGCCTTGCTTGAGTATGCCGTCATGCATGGAGACGAAAAAGAGGCCGAGCGCATCCGCGCCGAGCTTCGCAAGCTGACGGACGAGGTTTGACGGCTGGGCGGCGGATGTTATGGTATAATCTTAAACAAAGAGGAGAAACAATGGCGAAGAAGTTGGAGAAAGAGTTTGATCTGGTAAATTCAATCATAGAGCGTCGGTGGGAACGGGCGATAGGACTCGCCAATGCCGAGGCTCTGATGAGTTACTGGAGCGTGGGCGCTTTCGTTTCCGCACGCTTGAAGACTGCAGCGTGGGGATCGAAGACGGTGGAGGAGCTCTCGGATTATCTCAAGACGCGCAATCCAAAACGGCGAGGTTTCGGCAAGCGGCAGATATACAACATGGTGGCGTTCTTTGATGCTTATACGTCACTGGATTTCCAGAAGATATCTGAACGGTTGCGGCTTCACGAATTTGTGCAGTTGCCAACTGCACAAATTGAGAACGGTACAATTGTGCAATTGCCAATTGCACAAAGTGGTAAGGGTGAAATTGTGCAGTTGCCAACTGCACAATTAGATCATAGTGACGATTATTGCGCAGATTTTCCGTTGTTTTTATCGCTTACGACGTTCACAAATCACATTGAGATACTGAATCACGTCAGTTCGATTGAAGAACGGGTGTTCTATGTCCTTTATGCGGCGAGGGAACGGTTGAATCAGATGGAACTGCGAAGGGCCTTTGCTGCGCAGACGTATGACATGATCATGAGCAAGGAGAAGAAAATGTCCGCCCGATTGAGGGCGGCATATCCCAAGGCGGATTTTGTGCTTAAGGACAAGGCCTTTCTCGACTTCTTAAATCTGCCTAAGAAACACACGGAACATGTACTGCATAGAAAGCTTGTGGAACACATGAAGGACTTTATTCTTGAGATGGGCAAGGACTTCCTTTACATGGGGGATGAATATTTTGTACATGTCGGTGGGGAGATACGCCGTCTTGACTTGCTGTTTTATCACAGGGGGTTGAGGTGCCTTGTTGATGTCGAACTCAAGGCAGTGGGATTCCAGCCTGAGTTCGTCAGCAAGCTAGACATGTATCTAGAGGCGATCGACAGGGAAATCCGTCGCGAGGGAGAGAATCCCTCTGTTGGCATAATTCTTTGCCCAGATGCGGATAGATGCCGAGTTGAATATACGCTTTGCCGCACTATGAGTCCTGTAATGGTAGCCGAATACAGGCGGTTGCTTGTGCCAGAAGAGGTGATGAAGAAATCACTAGAAGAATACTGCGAATTCATGAAGTGCGAGGAAGGCAAGGGGAAATGACGGTAGGCTGGAGGAAGGATAGAAGATCCCATTGGTGGAGTAGAGACTATGGCGATGCCGCAGAGAGACGATCCTCCTTCGCGCTGCGCGCTACGGAGGACAGGTACGATTGAGGCGATCAAGCGACTTGATTTGTTGCTAGAGTATGCCGTCATGCATGGGGACGAGGAAGAGGCCGAGCGCATCCGCGCGGAGCTTCATAAGTTGACGGACGAGGTTTGACGGCTGGGCGGCGGATGTTATGGTATAATCTTAAACAAAGAGGAGAAACAATGGCGAAGAAGTTGGAGAAAGAGATTGAACTGGTAAATCGCATAATCGAGCGGCACTGAAACAGGGCCGTCGGTTTTGCCAATGCCGAATCGTTGATGATTTACTGGACTGTCGGCGCGTTCGTGTCGGAGCGGCTCAAGAAAGCGCAGTAGGGTTCAAAAACGGTAGAGGCCCTTTGCGATTACTTGAAGATGCGCAATCCCAAGCGCAAGGGGTATGGGAAACGCAATGTCTACAACATGGTGGAATTTTACGATGCATACTCCAGCCTTAGATGAGAAAGTTTTTTACATCCTTTCCTCCTTCGCACTGCGCGCGGAGGCGGGACGGATTTGATATAATATTGCTGATGGAAAACAAGGGTTGGTCAGCTGTGGACAGGCTTTGCCTGTTCGTCGCGAGCGGGTTCGGGCTAGGACTCGTCGCGCCGTTCGCGCCCGGGACGTTCGGATCTATTCCGGGCGTCGCGCTCGCGTACTTCATGTCGTACATGCCGGCGTGGCTCCAGATCCCGGCGTGCACCGCGCTCGCGCTCGCGGCCATTCCCGTGTGCGGCGCGGCGGAGCGCATCCTCGGCATCAAGGACGACGGACGCATCACGGCCGACGAGTGGATGCTATTCCCGATCGCCGTCGTAGGCATCCCGCTCCCGCTCCTCCCCTGGTGGTCGCTGCTCCTCTTCTTCTGCGTCGTGCGCGCCATCGACATAATCAAGCCGCCGCCCGCGCGCGGACTCCAGTCCATCCCCGGCGGACGCGGCATCGTGGTCGATGACTTCGTCGCCAACCTCTATTCGCTCGCCGTCAACTGGCTCCTCTACTACTTCCTCTTCTGCAGATGAACGATCCCGTCATCAGAATCACCGATCCCTGCAGGCCGATCGAGTTCGACCTGTCGCGTCCGCTCGAGATCGAGGTGGGCTGCGGCAAGGGCCAGTTCCTCGCGCGCCGCGCGGCCGAGCATCCCGAATGCGACTTCCTCGGCATCGAGCGCATGCTGGAGCGCGTGCGCCTGTTCGCCGGCAAGTGCCGCCGCGGCGGACTCTCCAACGCGCGCATACTGCGGCTCGAGGCGCTCTACACCTTCCACTACCTCCTGCCGGAGCACCATGCGCGCACAGTGTACGTCTTCTTCCCCGACCCGTGGCCAAAGAAGAAGCACCATTCGCACCGGCTCTTCGGTCCGCTCTTCCTGAGCGCCCTGTGGAAGCGGCTCGAGGTCGGCGGGAAGCTGGAGTTCGCGACGGACCACGCCGAGTACTTCGAGACCGTCTGCGAGTGCTTCGCCGGCGACGCACGCTTCGAGCGCACGGACCCCATGCCGCGTCCGAAGGAGGTCTGGACCGAGTTCGAGACGATGTTCCGCGAGAAGGGGCTTCCGATATACAGCGCCGCGTGGCGCTCGCTCCCGGCGGACGACGCGCCGCTCGCGCCGCTGACGATACCGCCGGAGGCCGAGCCGCGCGAGGGGATACCGCGACGCGTCTCCGAGGTCCGCGACTAGCCGCCCGCGCGAAATCGCGCGCGCGAAACCGGATGCAAAACCTCGCTTGTTTTGGTATAATTGTAGCCAAGAAAGCGAGGTAATACCACGATGAACTACGAACAGGCTGAAAAGCTGCTCAAGAAGTGCGGCCAGGAACACGTCCTTGCCTATTGGAAAAAGCTCGGGAAGAAGGAGCGCGAAGAGCTCCTCGCCCAGATCGCGACGCTTGAGCCGAAGAGCATCGCACAGTGCCAGGGCGCGCTCAAGACGGGCGCGGACGTCCCGGACAGCTCGAAGGGCAAGGCGCCGAAGGTCGCGGTGCTCAAGGGCAAGAAGCTCGCCGAGGCCGTCGCCGCCGGCGAGAAGGAGCTGAAGGCCGGACGCGTCGCCGCGCTTCTCGTCGCGGGCGGACAGGGCTCGCGCCTCGGGTACGACGGCCCGAAGGGCTGCTACCAGATCGGACCCGTCACCGACGCTCCGCTGTTCTACTTCCACGCGCGCAAGATCCTCGCGCGCACGATCCGCTACGGCAAGCCCATCCCGTTCTACGTGATGACCAGCGAGGCCAACAACGAGGCGACCGTCAAGTGCTTCGAGGAGAACGACTACTTCGGGCTCAATCCCGACGACGTGTTCTTCTTCACGCAGGGCATGTGGCCCGGAATGACCAAGGACGGCAAGATCATCCTCGACAAGCCCGGCCACATCTTCATGAGCCCCGACGGACACGGCGGACTCCTCGCCGCGCTGAAGCGCTCCGGCGCGCTCGCGGACATGAAGAAGCGCGGAATCAAGTCCGTCTTCTTCTTCCAGGTTGACAACCCGCTCGTCGAGATCGCCGACCCCGCGTTCGTCGGCTACCACGTCCTCAACAAGTCCGAGTACTCCCTCAAGCTCTGCGCCAAGCGCGACCCGAAGGAGAAGGTCGGCATGCCCATGCAGTTCGGCAAGACCTTCCGCATGGTCGAGTACACCGAGATGACGGACGAGCAGTGCACCCGCCTCGGCAAGGACGGCAAGCTCTACTTCCTCTACGGCTCGCCCGCGATCCACGTCTTCGACCGCGCGTTCCTCGACCGCGAGGCGTCCAAGGCGATGCCCCTCCACCTCGCGTTCAAGAAGATCCCGTTCGTCGATGCGAAGGGCGCCGTCGTCAAGCCGTCCGAGCCCAACGGATACAAGTTCGAGAAGTTCATCTTCGACATTCTCCCGAACGCGAAGACCGCGGCGTTCCTCGCCTTCGACCAGAAGGACGAGTTCTCGCCCGTCAAGAACGCGGAGGGCTCCGACTCCCCGGCGACCTGCCGCGCGGACATGCAGGCCAAGTGGCGCCGCTGGATGGCCGAATGCGGAATCCAGTGCTCCGACAAGGTGCCCGTCGAGATCGACCCCGTCTATGCGGTCGATGCGGCGGAGCTCGCCAAGATCGGCATCTGCCTCGGCGCCGAATGAGCACGGACGCGCTCGTCGCCAACGGCGTCTGCCGCGGATACGGCAGGCAATCCGTCCTCGACGGATTCTCGCTCCGTCTCGGTCCCTCCAGCTTCGAAGCGCTGATGGGTCCGAGCGGCAGCGGAAAGTCCACGTTCCTGCACATCGCCGCAGGACTCCTCGCCGCCGGCTCGGGCGAAGTGCTCGTCGGCGGCGAGAACGTCACCGCGATGTCCGACTCCGCGGCCGCGAAGTTCCGCCGCCGCCACGTCGGCGTCGTGTTCCAGGCGTTCAACCTCCTTTCCGAGAAGACCGTCGCCGAGAACATCCTCATGCCGCTCGCGCTCGAAGGGCGCGCCGGCGCCCCGGAGTCCCGCGCGCGCCTCGCGTCGCTCGCGTCGCGGCTCGGACTCGAACCGCTCCTTTCAAAGCGGCCCGAACAGCTCTCTGGCGGCGAGCAGCAGCGCGTCGCCATCGCGCGCGCGCTGGTGGCCGAGCCGGACGTCGTGCTCGCGGACGAGCCGACCGGCAACCTCGACGCGCAGTCCGCCAAGTCGATATGCGCGCTCCTCAAGGAGCTCAACGCGTCCGAGAAGAGCGCGATCCTCGTCGTCACCCACGACCCCGTCGTCGCGGCGACGGCGTCCCGCGTCCACTTCCTGAAGGACGGACGCATCGCCGCGTCGCACGCGACCGAAGGCGACCCTGAGCTCGTCTCGCGGCTCTACCTGGAGTGCTACAGGTGAAGGCCCGTCACGTCTGCGCGGTTGTCGGCGTCGCGTTCGCCGTCGGCGCCGTCGTCTTCATGCGCTCGCTCGTCGCGTCCAACGACGCGCAGTCGGAGTCAGTCGCGCGGCGCCTCATGTCCGCGCTCCCGGTCGGACCCGACGCGCAGATCGCGCGCCTTGCGCTGGACTTCCGTCCGGAAGGGCGCGTCATGCAGGGTCCGCCGCTCATGGCAGTCGTCGCGACGAAGCCCGGCGTCGAGGGAGTCGCCATCGCGAAGTCCGTCTTCGCCGCGCGCAGGCTCGATCCGCCGGGCGTCGGCGAGGAGCTCGCGTTCCTCGGGCGCAACGGCGCGTACAGGCTCAAGGTCTCGGAGATCCTGGACTGGGACCGTCCGCCCGGTCGCGGCGCGGCGTATCCCACGGCGTTCGTCTCGCCGGAGACGGCCGCCGCGATAGGCGAGGAGTGGAGTCCGTTCACTGCTCCTTCCGTCGCAGAGCTCGCGCCCGCCTTCCGCAGCGACGCCGGACGCAACTTCGACCGCGCGAAGGCGCTCCTCCTGTGGGCCGCGGCGCTCACCGCGCTCTGCCTTCTCGTCAATTCCCTCTTCCTTTCCATCGAGGCCAAGCGCCGCGACATCGCCGTCCTCCGCATGCTCGGCATGACGCGCGGCGGCGTGGTGCGCCGCGTCGCCGCCGAGGCCGTCGCGCTCGCGCTTGGCGGACTCGCCGCCGGCGTCGCCCTCGCCTTCGCCGCAACCGCCGCGTACGTCGCCTTCGACAGGTCGCTCTTCCCCGAGGGCCCCGCGTTCTCGTTCGTTTCCGCCGCCGCATGCGCCGCGCTCGCGCCGCTCCTCGCGGTCGCCGCGTCGCTTGTCGCGCTGAAAAGCGCCCTCGCCGTGAAGCCGCTCGAGGCCGCGAGCGCGCGGCTTCCCCGTAAGCGCCACGTCGGCATGGTCGTGTCGTTCGCGTTCGGATTCGGCGCGTTCGTCGCCGTCGAGGTCTGGGGTGCGTCGCTAATGAGCGCGTTCGTCCCGTCCGAGGAGTTGCCGGACGCCATAGTGTCCATCCTTCCGGGCGGAGTGTCGAGCTTCGACATAGAGAAGGTGCGGAACGTCGAAGGCGTCGCGCGCATCGCGGAGCTCCAGCCGCTCCAGGTGAACATCCTTCCGCTCGAGGAGCTGAAGATGCCAGGTGCGGAGAAGGAGCAGCAGCCCGCCAGGGACAAGCCGTCCGACAAGGGGCGTCCGCCGCGCAAGGGACCGCCGCCCGGCATGGGAGGTCCGCCGCGCGCGCAGTACCGCAACGCGCTGCTCCTCGCGAGCGAATGGCTTCCGGACTTCCGCTTCTCGTCCGGCTCGCACGACGAGGCCGAGCGGGAGATCAAGTCCGGCGACGCGTGCGTCATAACGGAGATGATGGCGCGCGCGCGCGGATGGAGCATGGGCGACGAGATCGAGCTGGACTGCGGACGCGGACACGTCATGCGCCTCAGGATCGTCGGCATCGTCGATCTCAACTGGCACATGGTGACGAGCCGCGGACTCGTCCGCGGACTCAACCGCATGCCGGTCAACACGGACGGACCCGTCTTCGTCAGCTTCGACACGCTCGCCGCGTGCGATCCGCGTCCGCAGGACTTCGTCCGCATGACCCACCTCTGGCTCGACTACACTCCTGAGTTCCTCGCCGCGCACGGTGTCTTCGGCGCGGGGCGCATCGTGGAGAATGAGATCGTCAAGGCGCTCAACGGCGCGGACCTTGTGACGCGCGAGGGCGAGGTGCGCGGGAACACCGTGCGGCTCCATTCGCGCGGCGAGATCGCGGACGGCACGCTTGCGCACGGCGCGGACCTGATAGGCTCGATGGCGCGCGTTCCGTTCATCTTCATCGCGGTCGTCTCGCTCGGCTTCATCGCGATGCTCGTCGCGAGCGCGGACGCGCGCCGCCGCGAGTTCGCGGTCCTTCGCGCCGTCGGCGCGACGCGTCCGCAGCTGGCCGCCGCGCTTGCGCGCGAGGCGGCGCAGGTCGCGTGGAAGGGGATCGTCCTCGGACTTCTCGGCGGCGCTCCGGCAGGATGGCTCTTCACCTTCGGAACGCGCAAGGCGATGGCGAACTGGGGGCTTCCCGCGTCCTTCGCCGTTCCCTGGGAGACGCTGGCCGTCGGCGCGGCGCTCGCCTTCGCGTTCGCGCTCGCGGTAGCCGTCCCCACGGCGCTCGCCCTCGTCCGTCCCCGCCGCTGAAATGCGGCGGACGGCGGCTACGGGAAATCGATCTTCCTCTTCGGCGGCTTGGGTCCGGGAAGCTTGCCGCCGTTCTCGGACTTCAGCCTGCGGATAAGCGACGACACGCCGTTGGACCACTGCGTCGGATAAGGCGGATTGTAGCGCTTGCCGAACTCCACGAGGTCGCCCTTGTAGTGCTTGCGGACCGTTCCCGCCGCCCACATCCCCTGTATGTAGAACGACTTGTATCCGTCGCGGTACCTGTGCGAGGGATGTCCGGAGTCCATCGGACCCCCGACGCCGAACTCCAGCCCGGGGCGTCCGTTCTCGTGCCTGCGGATCGCCGCGAGCAGCCACGTGCGCTCCTCGTCCAGGTCGTAGTTCACCGCAATCTGGCGGATCATCGCCCATTCCCTCGCCGGGATGAGCGGACCCTTTGCCGCAGGCTGCCGCGCGGGCGCCGACGCGTTCGCGACCGCGGCGAGCAGCGCCGCCGCCATGCTGATGAATGTCGTCTTCATGCCTCAATTATAGCATAACTCAACGATCCGCGCATACTGTTTTTTGCGGCGCGCCGTTTCGGCGCCCGCCCTCCATTCATGATGCGGCATAGGCAAAGCCTATTGCCGTGGCGTGTGTTTTCCGATTACCCTATGCGGCTTCCTTTGTGCGATAATATTCCCGTCCGACAGATGAAGCGGATTTAAACCCCTGGCCCGTCCGGTCCCCGCCGGGCGGGCCTTTAAAGAAACCACGCATCAGCGAGAAAGGAACGAATGCAATGAAGAACACAAAGATCAAGACGTCGGCGGTCGCCGCAATCGCAGTCGCAGCAGGAACGCTCTTCGCGGGAGTGCCGCTCAGCAACCTTCAGGGCGCAGGAGGCATCGCGTTCAACCCGCTGGCCTACACGGCGGGCCTTCCGTGGGACGGCGGCGAGACTAACTCGCTGAACGGGGTCGTGTCGAAGCCGCAGGTCGGCGGCTGGTACGTGAACCTGAACGACGCGGACATCAACTGGTATGCGGGATCCGCCGCGGCGACGCTGTTCGGACGCCTTGAGGTCTCCTACGGCTACGGGTTCGTCAACGCGCACCGCTACGGCGACAGGTCCATCGAGACGCACAACGTCGGCGCGAAGCTGCGCTTCCTCGACGAAAACGCCTTCGACACGTCCTGGGTGCCGTCCGTCGCGGTCGGCGGACTGTGGAAGTACACGGACTCCAGGACCGTTGACGCGCTCGGGCTCGACGACAACGGATTCGACGCGTATGTCGTCGCCACGAAGCTTGTCACGCAGACGCCTGTACCGGTGCTGCTGTCCGCCGGCCTCCTGTACACGGACGAGGTGGTGAACGGCGTGGTCGGACACAACGACTACGACACGGTCGCGTTCGGCAACATCGACATCCTGCCCGCGAAGAACGTGGCGATAGGTCTGGAGTACAAGCAGGGCGCGCGCGTCGGCGACGGGATCCGCAACCATGACTACTGGGACGGGCACGTCGCGTGGTTCGTGAACGACAGGCTCACGCTCGTGGCAGCGTTCGCCGAAACAGGCGACAAGGACAAGTTCGTCCGCCGCGGGTCCGCAAAGAACCTTGGCGTCGGCTCTGGCGCGGTGTTCTCGGTCCAGTACCAGTTCTGACGCGCCTTCGCGCCGCATGGAGCCTTGCGTGACGGAAAGGCGCCTGCGGCGCTACCACGTTGCTTTCGTGATCGCGCGTAGCGCCAAACCGCCAGCAATGGCATTGAGAAGACTTTTTCCTCTGCATAAAAGCTTCGTTCTATCCCGTTTTTTGTGCCCAACGTGGCGCGGCGTCGGGCCATCTTGCCGCAGATTTGGTATAATACAACAATACTAGACAGAAAAGCACAGATTGCAATGCAACAACATACCGATTCTGGAGAAGCGAGGAAGAGATGGTAATCCTACCGGCGATCGACCTCAAGGGCGGCAAATGCGTCCGCCTGAGGCAGGGGCGTGCCGACGACGTGACCGTGTACGGCGACGACCCGGCGCAGCAGGCGCGCGACTGGGCCGAACAGGGCGGACGCGAGCTGCACGTCGTCGATCTCGACGGCGCGTTCGACGGCGAGCCGCGGCACGCGGACGTCATACGCCGCATCATAGAGGCCTTCGGCGGGCCGGTGGAGGTCGGCGGCGGGATCCGCACGGCCGCCGCGCTGCGCGCCGTCATCGAGGCGGGCGCCGCGCGCGCGATCCTCGGCTCCGCCGCGCTGGAGGATCCGGAGTTCCTCACGAAGGCCGTGGAGCTCTACGGCGACAGGATCGCCGTCGGCATCGACGCGCGCGACGGCTTCGTGCAGACGAAGGGCTGGGTCGAGACGACGTCCGTCAAGGCGACGGACCTCGCGTCCGCCGTCGCGAAGATCGGCGTCGGCACGATAATCTACACCGACACGGCGACGGACGGGATGCTCGGCGGACCGAACCTGAGCCAGATGGCGTCCATCTGCGACGCCGCTCCGACATGCCAGATCACGGCGTCCGGCGGCGTCAGCTCGCCCTACGACATTGCGAACCTCAAGGCGCTGGAGCGTCCGAACCTGCGCGCGGCGATCGTCGGCAAGGCGCTGTACGACGGACGCACCACGCTGCGCGAAATGAACATAGCCGCGATATGAAGCCGACGCTTGCAGAAATCTCCAACGGACTCCGCGTCGTCCTCGCCCCGTGCGAGGCGGAGAGCGTCGCGTTCGGACTCTTCGTCGCGTCCGGCTCGCGCCACGAGGACGCGAAGACGGCGGGCATCTCCCACTTCATCGAGCACATGCTCTTCAAGGGCACGCCAACCCGCAGGCCCGTCGATATAACGCGCGCCATCGAGGGGCGCGGCGGCAACTTCAACGCCTGCACCGGCGAGGAATCGACCTGCTACTTCGCCCACCTCCCGTCCGAGTACCTTCCGGACGCCGTGGCGGTGCTTTCGGACATGTACCTCAACGCGACCATCCCCGACGGCGAGTTCGAGCGCGAGAAGCAGGTCGTCCTCGAGGAGATCAAGATGTACGCCGACGAGCCGGACGCCGTCGCTATGGAGAGCCTCCAGCGCGCGCTCTTTCCGCGCAACCAGCTCGGCGCGCCCGTGGCGGGCGGACCCGCCTCGCTCGTCCCCATGACGCCAGCAACGCTCCGCCGCTACATCAGGTCGCACTACACGCCGGACGCCACGATCGCCGTGGTCGTCGGCAGCTTCGACCCGGACGCCGCGCTCGCCGAGATAGAGCGCAGGCTCGGATCGAAGGCGCTGCGTCCGCGCAAGTGCGCGGCGGTCGCGACGCCTGTGGATCTCTCCGTCCCGCCGATCGTAGAGATGCGCGCGGCCAAGGACGTGCAGCAGACGCAGCTCGCCGTCGGCTACAGGACGTTCGGCGTCACCGATCCGCGCAAGTACGCGGCGGTCGTCATGGACGCCGTGCTCGGACGCGGAATGTCCAGCAGGCTCTTCCAGGAGGTGCGCGAGAAGCGCGGACTCAGCTACGACATCGCCTCGCGCATGCAGTTCTTCAGGGAGACGGGCATGTTCACCGTGGCCGCCGGGCTCGACGGCGCGAAGTCGGATCTCGCCCTCAGGACGATAGACCGCGAGTTCGACAGGATCCGCACGAAGCGCGTACCCGCCGCCGAGCTCGCGCGCACGAAGGAGTTCCTCGTCGGCAACTTCCGCCTCTCCCACGAGAAGGTCGTCTCCAAGCTCTTCTTCTACGGCGCGACGCTGCTTTCGTACGGACGCCTCGTGACCACGGACGAGCAGGTCGAGGGCGTGCGCGCCGTGACGGCGGCGGATGTCCAGTCCGTCGCCGAGGACATCCTGCGCCCCGAGGCGCGTAGCATCAGCTGGGTGGTGCCGAAATGACGGACGTCGCCATCCTCGCAGTCCTCCAGGGCGTTGCGGAGTTCCTGCCGATCTCCAGCTCGGGCCATCTCGTCATCGCGCAGCACCTGCTAGGCGTGGAGGAGCCCGGGCTCCGCCTCGACATCGCGCTTCACTTCGGAACGCTCCTCAGCGTGTTCGCTTTCTACCGCAGGGCGATATGGCGGATCGTCCGCGACCTCGACTGGCGCTACGCGCTCAAGATCGTCGCGAGCGCGCTCCCAGCCGTGGCCGCGTACTTTTGCTTCAAGGGCTTCATCGACGGACTCTTCGAGAACGTCCGCATGGTTGGCGCGCTCCTCATGTTCACGGGCGCGGTCCTCATCGGCACGCGCTACATGCCGCGCGGCTCGGCGGACGTCGGCTTCGCGCGCGCGGTCCTAATGGGGCTCGGACAGGCCATCGCGCTCCTTCCGGGCATCTCCCGCAGCGGCATGACGATCGCCTGCGCGCGCGCCGGGCGCGTCGATCCAGACAGGAGCGCCGAGTTCTCGTTCCTCATGGCGGCGCCGCTCATAATCGGCGGAACGCTTCTCGAGATAGTGAAGTCCGCGACCGCCACGTCCGCCTCCGCCGAGGCGTCCTCGTCGTGGTGGACGCTCGCGGCCGGTGCGGCGATCGCTGCGGCCGTCGGCTACGTCTCGCTCGCGGTGCTAATCAAGGCCGTGCGCGGGAAGTGGTTCTGGCTGTTCGGTCCGTACTGCCTCGCGGCGGGACTCGTCACGATACTTCTGGTGCGCTGAAACGCGCGTTGCCTGAAACTGATTCAAGGAAGGGAGAATACATGAATGCGAATGTGATCATAGCGGCCGCGGCGCTCGCCGCAGGGGCCGGACTCGGATACGCTCTCGCGCCGAAGGCGCCGGCGGACGGCGCGGCGGACTTTCCGGAGCCGTCCGCATCCGCGCGGTCGATAGCGGACGTCGGCGACGGCGCGTCGCTAGCCGCGCTGCGCGCGCGGATCGCGGAGCTGGAGCGCATGCTCGGCGCGAAGTTCGACGAGGCAGGCGAGGCTGGCGAGGCGAGGACGGCGGCCGTGCTGGCGGACCTCGGCATCCCCGTCGAGAAGGCGGAGGACGGCACGTACAGGCTGCGCCAGCCCACGCCGGAGGAGATGCGCAAGATGATGCGCGAGGGGCGCGAGCGCTTCCGCAGGGAGCATCCCGAGGAGGTCGCGCGCTTCGAGGAGAACATGCGCAGGATGGCCGAGCGCCGCGCGAACCAGGTCAAGTCCCGCATCGAATTCCTCGCGTCCGTCGATACTTCGACGATGAGCGAGTCCGACAAGGCGACGCACGAGGAGGTGCAGCAGCTTATGGCCAGGCGCGAGGAGCTTCTGGCCAGGATGCAGGAGGATGGCATCACGGACGACGAGCGCGAGCAGGTCGGAAGGGAGCTCTTCGAGCTTGACCGCACGCTGAGGGACAAGAGCGGCAGCGAGCGCGAGATACTGATCAGGCAGACGGCCGAGGCGCTCGGCTTCACTGGCGAGGACGCGGAGACGGTCGTCGGCACGATCGGCGAGATCATCGACGCGACGGATTCGCGCGGACGCTTCGGACCAGGCCCCGGCGGTCCCGGCCCCGACGGCGCAGGGGGTCCGCCCCCGATGCCGCCTCCCGGAGGGGCACGCTGATGCGCCGCACGCTGGCAGTAGGCCATTTTCTTAACGCGCCGTTCACGGAGGCGTGCGCGCGGCACCTCGGACGCATACGCGAGACGTTCTTCGCGTGGCCGGGGGTGCCTAGCTGCCGCCCCGCGCCGGACTTCACGCCCGAGGTCAGGGAGCGCATGGTGTCCGACCTCCGCTGGGCGCGCGCGAACGGGATAGAGCTGGACACGCTCTTCAACTGCAACTGCTACGGGGACATCGCGATATCGCCGGAGCTGGCGGACTTCGTGATCCGCAACCTGCGCGAGATGGACGCGGCGGGGCTCTTCCCGGACACGGTGACGACCACGTCGCCGTTCATCGCGAAGGTCCTGAGGCGCCATTTCCCGTCCGTCAAGATTCGCCTCAGCGTCAACATCCGCGTCCACGGCACTGTCGGCTTCGAGCCGGTCATGGACCTCTTCGACTCGTTCTACGCGTCGCGCGAGCGGCACCGCGAGCTGGACTGGCTGGCGGACCTCTCGCGCTGGGCGAAGGAGAACGGGAAGGTCCTCGGCATGCAGGCCAACTCCGGCTGCATACGCCAGTGTCCGTACCAGCAGTTCCACGACAACCTGCACGGACACGGCGACGGACGGCGTCCGCAGGACGTGGCGACGATGAAGGACTACGGCTTCACGTTCTTCCTTTGCAAGGAGAACTACGAGAAGGGACGCTACGAGGACTTCCTGCGCTCGACGTGGATAAGGCCCGAGGACCTTCCGCTCTACGAGGAGCACGTCGGTGTCGTGAAGCTCGCGACGAGACGGCATCCGCATCCGGTCGAGGTGCTGGACGCATACGCGACCTACTCCTACGACGGGAACCTGGCGGACCTCATGGACGCGTGCCATTCGTTCCCGAAGAGCTTCGACAACCGCCGCTTCGACGAGGCGGGCGCGCTCTGGGCGTCCGTGCGCGGATGCCGCGACGCGAACGACTGCCGCCATTGCGGACGGTGCGCGGAGCTCCTTTCGCGGGTGTTCGCCTGAAATCGCGGGAGGCTGCGCGGGAGCGGAATGCGGCATGGCAAGTGTGGTATAATATTGGAAAAGGTTAAATCATGAAGCAGGAGAACTGGTACGTCAGAAGCGCGGACGGAAGCGTGTACGGTCCGACGGATCGCGCCACGCTCGTCTCGTGGGCCGAGGAAGGGCGCATAGACCCTTCCGGTTTCGTGTCGAGCGACAGGAAGGAGTGGATCCCCGCGCAGCTCATGTCCGATCTGGAGATGAAGTGGGTCGTCGAGGCGGAGCCGGGCAAGTTCTTCGGTCCGTTCAACCGCGCGGCTTTGGTCCGCCTCTCGTCCGCCGGCGAAATCCCGGCCGGCGCGGCGATATACAGGCGACACGAGCTCGCCGTCGATAGGGACCCGGATCCGGTCGTAGTCGAGAAGGTGGTAGAGAAGGTCGTCGAGAAGCGCGTGGAGGTCCCGGTCGAAAAGATCGTGGAGAAGATCGTCGAGGTGCCGGTAGAGAAGATCGTCGAGAAGATCGTAGAGGTCGAGCCTCCGGCGCGCGCGTCGATAGTCGAGCCGGAGATCGTTGAGGCCGTCGCGGTGCGTCCGCCCGAGCCGGCCTTCGGCGGGATATTCAAGGGCGCGGACAGGTCGAAGATGGCGGCGCTTGAGGCCGCCGCGCGGCGCGAGCTGTTCGCCGCGAAGCGCGGACGCCAGCCCGGGATCGGCGCAATGTTTTCAAGGAGGGGTTCATGAGCGAAGCCAACTGGTATCTGAGGACGCAGGACGAGACTTTCGGGCCCGAGACGCGCGAGAAGCTCGTCGAATGGGCGCAGATGGGGCGCATCCAGCCCGGACAGGAGGTGTCCGACGACAACGTCGTCTGGCGCAAGGTCGAGGACGTTCCGTTCCTGGACATGCGCTTCTCCATAGACCTCGGCGACGGGAATCCGCGCGGACCCTTCAACAAGGCCGCGGCGGACGCGCTCATCGCATCGGGACGCCTTCCGCCGACGGCGCGCGTCGTCGAGACGCGCGAGCAGTTCGCCGAGGAGCAGCCGACGGTCGCGGAGCCGGAAGCGCCGGAAGCCGCAGAGGCCTCCGCAGGGCCGGAAGCGCCGGAGACGCCGCCCGCTCCGCCGCCGGCCCCCGAGCCGGAGGTCAGGATCGTCGAGAAGGTCGTCGTCAAGGAGGTCCCCGTCGAGGTCGAGAAGATCGTCGAGGTCGAGAAGATCGTCGAGAAGGAGGTTCCGGTCGAGGTCGAGAAGATCATCGAGAAGCGCGTGGAGGTCCCCGTCGAGGTCGAAAAGGTCGTCGAGAAGGTAGTCGAGAAGGTTGTGGTGGACGAGAGCCGCGTCAAGGAGCTGGAGCAGCTCGTGGAGGCGGAGCGCCGCCACACGGCGGACCTCCAGGAGCGCATGGACGCGGCGCTCAAGGCGTCCGCCGAGCGCGAGGCCGCTGCGCAGCAGAAGCTGGTCGAGCAGGTGAAGGAGGCCTCGGCCCGCGAGGGCAAGCTCCGCGAGCAGGTCGTCGCGCTGGAGAACGAGCTGAGGAGGCTTCCGCAGACGGCTAGCGAGATAGCGGACGTTCAGGCGGCGATGTATTCGATCATGACCGGCGAGGCGGAAGAGATCCGCAAGATGCAGGAGCTGGAGCGCGCGGAGATGGACGAGTTCCGCCGCCGCCACCAGGAGCGCGCGGAGCGCATGATGGAGCGCAGGCGCGACCTGCTCAGGCGCGCTGGCACGAACATCGAGGACATGACCCGCCGAGCGCTCGTGGGGCGTCCGGAGGATCCGCGCACCGCCCAGCTCCGCAAGGAGTACACCGAGTTCCAGAAGCTCAGCGAGCGCAAGGCTTGGGAGGCGGAGCGCAAGATCGCCGAGCTGCGCGACCAGCTGAGGCTGCGCGAGACGGAGCAGCTCAGGGCGAAAGAGGGGATGAAGGACGTCACGCAGCTGCGCGCCGAGGTGCAGGCGCTCCGCGAGAGGCTCCAGCTCCGCGAGAAGGAGCTCATGTCCGAGCGCCAGCAGATGGAGGCCATGCGCCAGCAGCAGGCCGTGAGCCAGCAGACCCTCATCACGCGCCTCGCCCAGCTTGAGTCGCCCTCGATCGGCACGAGCCAGACGATGGAGACGAACCAGAGCCGCGAGGCGAAGCTCGTCAAGCTCCCCGGCTGGATGAGGATCGGCAAATGACGGCGCTTGCGTCCGCGTTCCTGGCCCTCGCGGTGACGGTCTGGGACTGTCCGGGGCTTCAGGTGCGCCACGACGCGCTGCGCGGCGAGTTCATCGCCGCGATGGCGAAGGGCGACGCGGACGCCATGGAGGACGCGAGCCGCAGGGGAATCGAGCTGATGCCTGACGACCCGACGTGGCGCTACAACCACGCCTGCTCGCTCGCGCGCAGGGGCGAGAGGTCCGCCGCGCTCGACGAGCTGGACCGCGCGGTGTCGATGGGGTACCGCAGGCCGGACGAGATCGCCGCGGACGCCGACCTCAAGACGCTGTCCACCGACCCGCGCTTCAAGGACCTCGTGGAGCGCGCGAGAAGGCCCGGATTCGGACTCGACATCGCGGGTCCGCTGGAGTCCGTCCCCGCCATGGGCACGTCCGGGCAGCCGGTCGCCCTCGGCGCGCAGAACATGAAGTGGAACTTCGACAGGGGCTACTTCGAGGCGGACGTCTCGCTGGACGGGACGGACGCGCCGTTCTCGCGGATGCTGTACCACAACCTGGACGACAACCATTCGACCCTCGTCGTGACGAACTATCCCGGACTCTCCCGCGTCATGGTCAACAAGGAGGGCGCGGAGAAGGGCGTCGGACAGAACTATCCGCAGATCCGCTTTCCGTACCCCGTCTTCGGCAACTGCAGCCGGTCCTACACGCGCGGACCCCTCTGGCGCTCGCTGCCGCGCGCGCTGATGACAGTCGAGTCGCGCCGGCTCTGGGCGATGCACGAGTTCTACATGTCCAACCAGGTGTGGGCGTATCCGGCGGCGTCGGACTACAAGTTCGAGACGAACAGCTTCGGCGACGTCTATGCGTCCGTCACCCCCTACTGGATCCTCACCGAGGGCCACAGCTGGACGGACCGTCCGTACCTCGACGCCGCGCTCGACGCGGTCAAGGCGATGACGCCTGCGACTAAGGACGACATAGTGAGGCGCGGACTTCTCGCGCCGACGCTGCAGATGCTCCTGCGCAAATCCCTCAAGGGCGTCCGCGACGAGTCCGACTACCTCACCGCGAAGGCGCATCCCACCGCATTCCCGCCGAACGGCATCGATCGTCCGCGCCTTCGCAAGCTTGCCGCCGCGCTGCGTCCCGACACCGTGCCGCCGGTCGCGAACATCGTCGGCATCGGCTCGCAGCCTGTCCTTGAGCCGTCGGAGGTTCCAGAGATGCTCTACGCGACGCCGTGCGCCGCGGCGCTGGTCCTGCGCTCGCCGGACACGCTGCGCTCCTTTGCGATAAGGGCGTCCGGCGGGGCGGAGTACGCGTTCGCCGCTGTCCACGGACTCGAAGGCGCGGCGAGGGTCGAGCAGGTCCGTCCGGATTCCGCCATCGTGAAGCTGGACAGGCTCAAGATGACGCCGACGAACCGCGTGGACGTGGCGGTCTTCGCGCGCAACCCCGGCACGCAGTGGGGCGCGCCCGCCTTCGTCTCGTTCGCGGTCGTCGATCCGTCCGCGCCGTATGCGGACCCGCTGCTCATTCCTAAGGAGTCGCCGAAGGGCGAGTGATGCGCTACCTCCTCGCACCGCTCGCCGAGTACACGGACGCCGCGTTCCGCCGCATGTGCCACGAGGGCGGGGCGGACCTCACGTACACCGAGATGGTCTCCGCCGCCGCGCTTTTCCACGGAAGCTCCCCGACGCGCCACCTCATGGAGACGATGCCGGGCGAGGGTCCGGTCGCCTGCCAGATATTCGGCGCGGAGGAGGAAGAGGTCGCCTTCGCCGCGCGCGAGGCGTCCGCCCTGCGCGACGGGGACCGCCGCCGCTTCTGCGAGATAAACCTCAACGCCGGATGCCCCATGCCGCGGATAATCCGCTCGGGGTGCGGCGCGAAGCTGGTCACGGACCCCGGGCGGGTTTACAGGCTCCTGAAGGCGATGGTCGGGGCGACGGACCTTCCCGTCACGCTCAAGACGAGGCTGGGTCCGAGGATCGGCGACAACACGGTCTTCGAGCTCCTTGACGCGGCGGAGCGCGCCGGCGCGAGCGGGATCATCGTCCACGCGCGCTACACGAGCCAGATGCACGGAGGTCCGCTGGGGTACGACGTCCTTGCGAACGTGGTGTCGCGGGCGAAGATCCCGGTGACGGGGAACGGAAGCATACGGACGGCGGACGACGTCCGCCTCATGTCCGAGACGGGCGTCAAATCGGTGATGATCGGACGCGGGGCGTTCGCGGATCCCGCGATCTTTGCGCGGCTCAAGGCGGAGGGGCGCGGAGAGCCGCCGCCGCCCGCGCCGTGGGAGAGGGGTCCGCTCGCGACGCACCTCGAATACCTCCTCGCCTTCAGGCGGCAGCTTGCTGAGCGGTATCCCGGCGACCATGTCATGTCCGAGGACGCCATCGCGTCCGTCAAGATGCACACGCACTTCATCCACTACTTCAAGGGGGTGCCCGGCGCCGCCGCCCTCCGCGCGCGCCTCAACGCCGTCCGCACCCTCGCCGAGGTCCGCGCCATCGTCGCCAGTTGCGCCAAGTAGGCGCATTTTGGTAGAATATAGGTACTATGACTATAGCAATCTGGGGATTCGCCCTCGGGCTTCCGCTCCTCGCCTTCGGCGCGGTGTCCCTTTTTGCACCTCCGGTCGCCCGCCGTTTCGCCGCCTGGTTCGAGTCCTCTCGTGCCGTCGCCGCCGTGATGACGGCCTTCGCGTGGGCGTGGGCGGCGTACGAGATCCAGATATTCGGCGTCAACATGTTCCGCGAGTTCTTCGTCGGCGTGCCGGTCCTCTGGCAGCTGATGCAGGTCCTGGCGTTCATCTACGACAACTTCTGGTTCGCTGCGCCGGTGCTCATCTACCTCACCGTCGCCTGGATGCCGAAGAGCCTTGCGGTCCGCGCGCTGACCGGCGTCCTCATGCTGATCCCCGCCGAGCTCTTCAAGACGACGCGACTCCTCCTGCCGCCGGACGGCTCGTCAATGGTCTTCCTTTTCGTCGTAACCGCATATGCCGGAGCCGTCGTCGGCATGTACGGGATGTTCTATCCGTGGAGGCTCGAGAAGGGCCTCGCGGTCGTCCAGCGCACCGATGCCGGCGCGCGCGCCCTTGGCGCGGCGTGCGCGGCGCTGGGCGCGTCACTAGCCACAACGGGATGCCTGATATGAAGAAACTGATGATCCTTGAAGTCCGCCAAGGGCGTCTGGAGGTCCGTCGAGTACATAGCGGAGTGACGCACGGGACGCAAGCCGGATGAAGGAACTGCTAGAGACTCTCTGCACGATCGTCGGCGGACTGGGGATATTCCTCCTCGGGATGAAGCACCTTTCCGAGGGGCTCCAGGCGACGGTCGGCGGGAGCCTGCGCAAGTTCATGTCCCACGCCACCGGCCACCGCATCTACGGCGTCGGCACGGGCGTCATTTCCACGATAATCGTCCAGTCCTCCAGCATCATCACAGTGATGCTGGTGGGCTTCGTGTCGATGGCGCTGATGACGCTTCCGCAGGCGTTCTCGGTCCTCATCGGCGCGAACATCGGCACCACGGCGACGGTGTGGATCATGGCGTTCGCACCGAAGCCGCAGATACTCGGACTCTGCGGACTCGCCTTCGGCGGCGTCCTGTACTTCTTCTTCCGCGGCGACAGGGTCCACAACGCCGGCCTCACCCTGATGGGCCTCGGCCTCGTCTTCCTCGGACTCTTCTTCATGGGCGACGCGATGAGCAGCCTCAAGCCGACGCCGGAGATGATCGCCTCGGGGAACGTGAGCCCCTCCGCGCAGAGGGTTCTCGACTTCTTCTCGTCGCTCGATGCATCGACCTTCCCGGGCGCGATCAAGGTCGCGTTCTGCGCGATGCTCCTCACGGCGGTCATCCAGAGCTCCGCCGCGACGATCCTCATCGCCATGACTCTCGCGACGACGGGACTCATCAGCTACGAGGTGGCCGTCGCCGTCCTCTTCGGCGCGAACGTCGGCACGACCGCGACCGGCTGGATCGCGGCAATCGGCGGCACGGCGGACGCGAAGCGCACGGCACTTTCGCATACGCTTTCCAACTTGATTGGCTCGGTAGTCCTAATGCCGCTGTTCTACGTGTTCTTCGTCAAGCTCGGCGTTTGGCTCTTCCCGGATGTTGTGACGGCGAACGCGGACGGGGTGCTCATGACCTCCCACATGAAGCCGATTGCCATAACGGACACGGTGTTCGCGGTCTGCCGCGGGATAATCTTCTTCCCGCTGGTGCGTCCGTTCTCCCGCTTCATCGAGCGCATCGTCAAGCAGCCCGAGAACGAGAAGCCGCACCTCTCGGCGTTGCGCTTCGGGGCGAAGCTCTCTCCGGTCATCGCGTGCGACCAGGCGCTTCTCGAGGTCGTCTTCATGAAGGAGAGCAATCTTGAGCTGCTTGTCTGTGCAAGGCAAGTGCTGGCCGGCGAGTCGGACGAGAAGATCGAGAACCATATCGTCCACCGCGAGGACATCCTCGACAACGTGCAGAAGGAGATAACGGAGTTTCTCGGCGGCATCATGTCCAAGCGCCTCGCGCAGGACGTGGCGGAGCGCGCGCAGAGGATACTCAGGTTCACGGACGAGTTGGAGAGCGTTTCGGACGAGGCGGCGGCCGTCCTCAAGGCGGTGAAGCGTCTCAGGAAGCAGAAGCAGGTGATGTCCGCCGTTTCGCGCGAGTTGCTCCTTTCGGTCCACGACCGCGTCGCGGAGTTCGCGGCGAAGGTGACGCCCTGGATACGCTCTCCGCGTCCGATAATCGATGTCAGGGAGGTGCAGGCGGAGTCCAAGTCGATCCACGAGTTCATCCGCGACTGCCGCAAGGCGCAGCTCGGGCGCGTCGGTCCGGAGGATCCGGGTTCTGCAATCCGCGTCCTGGCAGAGCTGGACATCATCAACGCCTACGAGCGCATCCGCTCCTACTACCTCAACATGGCCGAAACCGTCGCCGGCGGCAAGCGCTTGACGATAACTTGATGATAAGGTGCATAATATGATATAATTGTCGCATGAAAAGAATCATTGCGGCTATAGCCATCGTCGGGCTCGCTTTTGCGGGGAATGCATACGGCAAGACCAGGGTCGCCTGCATCGGCGACTCCATCACGTACGGGTTCGGACTTTCCGACCGCGAGCGCGAGTCGTATCCCGCCCAGCTCCAGAAGCTCCTCGACGAGCGCTTCCCCGGGAAGTACGAGGTCCGCAACTTCGGCAACTCCGGACGCGGCATCTACCTCGACTCGATGCGCGGCAGCGAGAAGCGCGGCTTCCGCCACATGCCGGAGCACAAGGCCGCGCTGGAGTGGAAGCCCGAGATCGTCATCTGCAACCTCGGCATCAACGACAACGGCGAGTACATCAAAGAGTACTCCGGCGGCAGGCAGCGCGGACAGTTCGTGCACGACTATATGACGCTCCTTGCCGACTATGTCAAACAGAGCCCGAGGCCGAAGCTCTATATATGGACGAAGCTTGCGCCGCTCACCGAGGGGCAGAAGTTCCACCGCAGCCCGGAGCCGTTCCTCATGCAGGCGGACCTCGAGGAGATCGCACACCGCACGCATGCGACAGGAATCGACATGCAGGAGCCTTTCCGCAACTGCATGGACGAGGTGTTCGCGAGAGACAAGATACATCCGAACGCCGAGGGCGCGAAGATCATCGCCGAGACCACGTTCAAGGCTCTCACCGAGCCGCTGGAGCCGCCGGTGGTGCTGCCGCAGGACATCGCCGACAAGTGCGAGGTCTGGCTTTGCGCGGGGCAGTCCAATATGCAGCAGGGCTGGGGCTCGTACAACCGCACGCCCGAGGAGAAGGAGCGCGTAGCAAAGGAGCTCGCCCAGCTCAACAGCGTAGATGTCCGCTTCTGGGACGTGAACGACGGATCCTGGAAGAAGCTGACGCCCCAGAACAGCCTTGAGAAGAGCGCGAACGGCGTTTCGTTCGCAATCCGCCGCGCGCAGCAAGTCAAGAAGCCGATCTGCATTCTATACGTCGCCAGCGGCGGCGCGCCTACCGAGACGTTCCTCTCCGAGCAGGTGATGTGCGCCGTCGGACCAGACGGCAAGCCGAAGTACCCCAACCTCTGCAAGATCGCCACCAACCGCCACCAGATCGACCGCAACGACGACTTCCCGTGCGCTTGGTGCAAGCGCGAGTTCCCGAGACGCAAGGGGAAGGCGGCCGAGGCCGCATGGTGGCCGGTGTCGCTCATGTACGACAGGGGCATCAAGCGCCTTAGGAATCTGCCGCTCACTGGCATCTACTGGTATCAAGGCGAGTCCAACGCAACAACCAACGTCGCGCCCGATGTGCCGCTTGCCGACGATTACATGCTTGAGACGAACCTCGCCATCATCGAGCAGCTTCGCGGCAACCGGAACATTCCCTTCGTGATGATGGGACTGCCCAAGATGAACCGTCCGTGGGATCCCTACCGCGCCGCGCAGAAGAAGGCCTGCGAGCAGACCGGCGCCATCTACATTGACAGCCTTGCCGCCGGTCTCGGCGACCCGCACGACGTCCACCCCCGCAACAAGATTCCCTTCGCAGAGCTTGTCATCAAGGCACTCTCAAAGTGAAGTACGACCTAGTAGAGGTTTTCGAGTCGCTTCAGGGCGAGGGACGCAACACGGGGCGACCGTGCGTGTTCGTGCGTTTCGCCGGATGCAACCTGGCGTGTCCGTGGTGCGATACGGACGTCGCGACGCGCTTCTCGCTGTCGCTGGACGGACTCCTTGCGGAGATCGGTCAGTACAGGTCGAAGAGCGTCATCCTGACCGGCGGCGAGCCTACGCTCGTGAAGGAGATGCCTGAGCTCGTCGCTGCGCTCAAGGCGCGCGGATACTGGATAGGCGTCGAGACGAACGGTACGAACGACGCGGACTGGCTGCAGTTCGCGGACTATGTGGCGTGCTCTCCTAAGGTGGAGTATCCTGACAGGATTGCGCTCGGCAAGGCGGACGAGGTGCGCATTGTCGCGTCGTCCGAGGCCGCTGCGGCGTTCTGCCGGGAGGTGCGAGGGAAGATTGCGGCGACGGACTACTATGTCTCGCCATGCGAACGCGATGGAAGCATTGATTTCGCCACCGCGAAGTCCGTGATGCAGCAGCTCGACGGCTGGTCGCTTTCCGTTCAGCTCCACAAGCTCCTGGGCTTCCGCTGATTTTTTACCTGTCAGTCCCGGAGGTCCGCCCACGCCGGAATCGGCGTGCGGATCTCCGTCTCAATATTCGACACCGGGTGAGTGAATCTTGCCGCCAAGGCGTGCAGGCAGTGTCCGCGCTGGTTCTCCACTGCGAACGCGCCGTATAGCCTGTCGTTGACGATGTGCATTCCGGCCATTGCGAGCTGTGCGCGGATCTGGTGCGTGACGCCGGTGAAGATGGTCACCTCCAGGAGCGTACGCTCCTCGCACTCCACCGTGACGTGTCCGACCGGCCTGAAGCGCGTCACGGCGTGCATCGGGCGCAGCTTGGCCTTTTCGGCGAGCGTGAGGCGGTTGTGCTTCGCGTCGATCATGCGGCAGAAGGGGAGCGTCGGATCGTGGACCAGGTCGTTCTCCAGCGCGCCGCCTGCGGCGACGGAGCCTTCGACGAGCGCGAGGTAGGTCTTCTCGACGGTCTGCGCGGCGAACTGCGCGCGCATCGCCTCGAAGGCCTGTGCGGTGCGCGCGACGAGGACGAGTCCGGACGTGTCCGCGTCTATCCTGTGCAGCGCGCCTGCCATGAGCGGGGCGTCGCCTAGGGGGATGCATTCCGGGTGGCGCGCCGCTACGCCGTTCATGAGCGTGCCGGTCTCGGTACGGGAGAGCGGCTGGACGGGCATTCCGGCGGGCTTGTCGAAGGCGAGGATGTCGTCGTCCTCGAAGACGCAGCGGACGGGGACAGACGGATCGGGCGCGACAGTGTTGTCGCAGGCCTCGGCGAGCGCGCGCACCTCTATGGACTCGCCGCCGCGCAGCTTGAGTCCCTTGGCCGCGCGGCGTCCGTTCACCAGCACGGCGCCGGACTCGATCGCCTCGCGCGCGAAGGCGCGGGTGGTGGTGGGGAAGGCCAAAAGCAAGGCGGCGTCCAAACGAACGCCGCCTCCTTGAGCCGGGATGGTCCTGTTCTCAATCATACCTGTCCATCACGCTCGGGGCTATCGGGGCCATGCCCTCCCACGACTTGTTCGAGCTCCACGGGAGGTTGGAGTCCTCCGCGGAGTCCGCTATGCACCCGGCCAGCGTGGCCAGCGCGACGGCCGCGAGCAACGCGCGCGCGGCCGCGCCGAGGCGGACGGGATCAGTCTGCGAAGACGATGTCATTGGGCCTGAGCTTGGACTGTTCCCAGTTGGCGAGGATGTCGCAGACGACGTAGTTCTTGCCGGCGACCTCCTGCTTGATGCGGATGCGGCCGACGAACTCGCCCGCCTCGCCCTTGAATCCGGGACGCTTGACGCCGAGCTCGATCATCGGGAGCGGACGGTTCTTGTCGTCGCCCCTGAGCTGGGCGAACGTCTCGGGCGTGAACTCGACGATTGCGAACATGTTCTCGTTGTCGGCGAGGACGACCTTGCCCTTGTCGCCGAACGGAAGCGAGGCGACGGCGGCGGAGTCGAGGCCGGACTTGGAGAGGCCCGCCTGGTTCTGGAGGGTCTCCTGGAGGATCTTCGAGACCTGCTCGAGCTGCTTCTGGCACTTCACGAGGTCCTCCTGCCTGGCGGCGATCTCCTCGTCCTTGGCGGTGAGCTCCTCCTTGAGGTCGGAGTTCTCGGAGTCGAGCTCCTTGGCCTTGGCCTCGGACTTGACGAGCTTGTCCTCGAGCTGGGCCTTCTCGCCCTCGAGGGTGGAGATCGTCTGCTCCCTCTCGACGATGGTGACCTTGTCCTTGCGGTTCTCCTTCTTCTGCTCGTTGAGCTCGTCAACGGCGTCCGCGAGCTTGCCGTGGAGGGTCTTCAGCTCGGCGCGGGTCGTGTTGAGCGTGGCCTGCTGGTTCTGTCCGCTCTTGAGGAGCTTGTCGAGAAGCTCGCGCTCCGTGCCGGGGCCGTAGTCGCGCGGCGTGTTGCCGTCCATCTCGACCTTGCCCTCGGCGTCAAGCGCGTACACCGTGCGCAGCTGCTGGGCGATGGCGGAGTTGTTGACCCACTCGTAGGTCTTGAGGTTGTCCTGCTCGAGGTAGGCCTTGTAGTCCTGGAGGAGGTTGTCGTACGAAGGGGAATCGACCTCCTTCGCCTCGACGGGGGAGACGTCCTTGTTCACCTCCGCCACGACGTCCTTGCCCTCGGGCTCGACGCATTCGATCGTCGCGGCCAGCTTGGTTATGTACTCCTCCTGCATCTTGTTCCGAGCCGTGAGAAGCGCGCGCTTCTCGTTGAGCTGGAACTCGAAGTAGAGTCCGGCGGCCGCCAGTATCAGGAACAGATAGACGAAAACATGGAGTGTTTTGTTCATATGAGTTTATTCCTCTAGTCTTATGTAGAAAATGATACACCATTTTTCGTCATAAGGCAACTGTTTTTTGGTACAATAAAGCGCGATGGGATTTCAGCTACTAAAGGAGGATGCGCGCACGGAGGCCCGCCTGGGGCTTCTGGAGACCGCGCACGGAGCCGTGAAAACGCCTGTTTTCATGGATGTGGGCACGCTCGGCACGGTCAAGTCGCTCGAGCCGCGCGACCTAGTGGAGTGCCGCGCACAGGTGGTGCTGGGCAACACCTACCACCTCATGCTGCGCCCCGGCGCGGACGTCGTCGCGGCGGCGGGCGGGCTGCACCGCTTCATGGGGTGGGACGGTCCGATCCTCACCGACTCGGGCGGATTCCAGGTCTTCTCGCTCGCGAAGATGCGCAAGATCACCGAGGAGGGGTGCCGCTTCAGCTCGCACATCGACGGACACGAGTTCTTCCTCGGGCCCAGGGAGTCCATGGCCATGCAGCGCGTCCTAGGCAGCGACATCGCCATGGTCTTCGACGAGTGCCTGCCGTACCCCTGCGACCGCGCGCGCGCCGAGAAGTCCGTCGCGCAGACCCTCCGCTGGGCGCAGGCGTCCAAGGACCAGCCGCACGCCGAGGGGCAGCTCGTCTTCGGGATCGTCCAGGGCGGGGTCTATGACGACCTGCGCCGCAGCTGCGCGGAGGAGCTCGTCCGCATCGGCTTCGACGGCTACGCGATCGGCGGCGTCTCGGTGGGCGAGCCGGAGGAGTGCATGTACCAGGCCGTCGAGGCGAGCGTGCCGTTCCTTCCGAAGGACAAGCCGCGCTACGTGATGGGGCTCGGCGTCATGCACCAGATGGCGGAGTGCGTCGCGCGCGGCGTGGACATGTTCGACTGCGTGATCCCGACGCGCATCGCGCGCCACGGCACCGCGATCACGCGTCACGGCAACGTCGCCATAAAGGCGGCGAAGTGGGCCTTCGACCAGGGGCCGGTCGAGGAGGGCTGCGAATGCTACTGCTGCCGCAACTTCACGAGGAGCTACGTGCGGCACCTGCTCGCCTGCAACGAGATACTCGGACTCCGCCTCCTCACGATCCACAACGTGTGGGCTTTGAACCGCTTCATGGAGGAAATGCGCGCGGCGATCGCCGACGGCACGTTCCCCGAATGGAAAGAACAAGTAAGGAAAGACACGAAAGATGAACGAGACAACTGAAACGACAGCGACAGAGGTCCAGCCCGCCGACGGCGGCGCGCAGGGCGCGGCGGGAGTTCCGCAGCAGCAGGGCGGATTCGGGATGATGGTCCCGATGCTGCTCATACTCGCCATATTCTACTTCATGATGATCCGCCCCCAGCAGCGCAAGGAGAAGGAGCGCCGCAAGATGATCGACGAGCTCCGCGCGGGCGCGAAGGTCGTCTTCGCCGGCGGCATCATCGGAACCATCGTCGAGGCGAGCGAGAAGACGTTCGTCGTCGAGACGAGGGAGGGATGCAGGATGGAGGTCCTCCGCAGCTGCGTCCAGGGCGTCGTCGGCACGGAGTCCGCAGAGGCGAAGTGACAGGGGAGCGGCGGTAGGCGATGTCGTTCGCGACGGGACGCTTCGGGATCGAGTACAACCCGGAAACCGGCGACGAGAGGTCTCCGGCGACGGGGCGCATCATCGCGCTCGTGGTCGCCGCAGCCGCCGTGTCGCTGGCCGTCACCGTCGCAAGGCGAGTGCGCGCGCGCGCCCAAGAGGAGCCGCCGCCCGCGCCCGTCCAGGCCCCCGCGCGCCCCGCGTCCGACCCGGATCCGAAGGCCACCCGGGTCCCCGCGCCGGAAACCCCCGGGGGTAGCGACCCTCGACCCCCGGGGGTAGCGACCCTCAACCCCCGGGGGGAGACGGTGCCGACCCCCGGGGGTATCGACCGCCGCCCCCCCAGGGTCCGCAACCTCCTCCTCAAGCTGGAGAAGGCCGAGGCCGCGCAGGACGTCGCGATGTGCGTATCGACTATCGAGCAGCTGCGCGCGCTTCCGGGCGAGCCGGTGGCGGACATAGACGACAGGCTCGCCCGGCGGCTGGGCGAGCTGAACGTCCGGTGGCTCTTCGAGCTCAAGAACGCGCAGTGGGTCAAGGAGGTGGCCGTGAAGTCCGGCGACTCCGCCACGCGCATCGCGCGCGAGAACGCATCGACGCTCGCGTCGCTGAGGCGGCTCAATCCGGAGACGGACGTGGAGCGCCTGCGCGCGGGCGCGAAGGTGCTCGTCATGAACCAGCCGCGCTTCAACCTGGTCGTCCACAAGCGGACGCGGACGGCCGACCTGCAGCTCAACGGCAAGTTCTTCAGGCGCTACGACCTCCGCGACGCCGTTGGCGGAGAGCCGGGCGCGCACGTCTCGTCCGGCAACCTCCGCCAGCTGCTGGCGGACAACGGAGTCTGGTTCAACCGCGACGACCGCTCCGAGCTGGAGCTCCTCATGCCGAAGGGCTCCTCCCTCACCATATCCGAGCTCTGACGCGCCACTATTGCGCGTGCTTGGGCGATGTGCTAGAATAGACGAAACGCGGCGGAGGCTGACGACGCCGCGGCAAATGCGAAAGGCGGAAAAGACATGATATCCGATCAGGTAAAGAAGGGCAACGAAAGGGCGCCCCACAGGTCGCTCTTCTTCGCGACAGGCATGAAGCGCGCGGACGTGAGGAAGCCCTTCATCGGCATATGCAACAGCTACGAGAGCTTCGTCCCGGGGCACTGCCACCTCAACAGGGTCGGCGCGTTCCTCAAGAAGTGCATCGAGGAGGCCGGCGGCGTCGCGATGGAGTTCAACACCATCGCCGTCTGCGACGGAATCGCCATGGGGCACTCCGGCATGAAGTTCTCGCTTCCGTCGCGCGAGCTGATCGCGGACTCCGTGGAGACCGTCGCGCGCGCGCACTGCTTCGATGCGATGATCTGCGTTCCCAACTGCGACAAGATCGTCCCCGGAATGCTCCTCGGCGCGCTGCGCGTGAACATCCCGACGATCTTCGCGTCCGGCGGCCCGATGGCCCCGGGGAGGAATCCGCTCACGGGGGCGGACTCCGACCTCAACTCCGTCTTCGAGGCGGTCGGCGCGGAGAGCGTCGGCAAGATCAGCGCCAAGGACCTCGAAAAGGTAGAGGAGACCAGCTGTCCGGGATGCGGAAGCTGCTCCGGCATGTTCACGGCGAACTCCATGAACTGCCTCTACGAGGCGCTCGGACTCGCCCTCCCCGGCAACGGCACGATCCTCGCGGTCGATCCGCGCCGCCAGGACCACTACCGCGCCTCGGCGAAGCGCATCGTCGCGATGGCCAAGAAGGGAGGTCCGCTCCCGCGCGAACTCGTCACGCGCGACTCGCTGGACAACGCGCTCACGCTGGACATGGCGATGGGCGGATCCACCAACACCGTCCTCCACACTCTCGCGATCGCGCGCGAGGCCGGCGTCGATTACTCGCTCGAGCGCATGAACGAGGTGTCCGCCGCGACGCCGTACGTCTGCAAGCTCGCGCCGTCCGGACACTACCACGTCAGCGACCTGGACCGCGCCGGAGGGATCATGGCGGTCCTGAAGCGCGTCGGGAAGGTCGCGAAGTTCTTCCATCCCGGATGTCCGACCGTCGGCGGCGGGACGATCGGCCGGCAGGTCAAGGCGGCGAAGTTAAAGGACGCCGACGTCATCCGCACGGTCGCCAATGCCTACTCGCCGGACGGCGGACTCGCGGTCCTCTGGGGCAACCTGGCCGAAAAGGGGTCCGTCGTGAAGAAGGGCGGCGTCGCGCCGTCCATGATGAAGTTCACCGGCAAGGCGATCTGCTTCGACTCTCAGGAGGAGGCGTGCGCGGGAATCCTCGGCGGAAAGGTCAAGCCGGGGCACGTCGTTGTCATCCGCTACGAGGGTCCGAAGGGCGGACCCGGCATGCAGGAGATGCTCGCGCCGACGAGCTACATCATCGGACAGGGGCTCGGCGAGTCGGTCGCGCTCATCACGGACGGACGCTTCTCGGGAGCGACGCACGGCGCGTGCGTCGGGCACGTCTCGCCGGAGGCGGCAGAGGGCGGACTCATCGGACTCGTCAAGAACGGCGACGAGATAACGATCGACATCCCGAAGCGCGCGATCTCGGCGAAGCTTTCGAAGTCGGAGATCGCCGCGCGCGCGAAGAAGGCGAAGAGGTGGTCGCCGCGCATCAAGGGCGGCTGGCTGGAGCGCTACGCGCAGCTCGTCGGAAACGCCTCAACCGGCGCGAGCCTGAAGCGGGACGCCTGACGCGGCGCCGGGATTTGGTATAATACACCTTATATGAAGACGCGGCAGTTCTGGTATCCGCTTCCCGAGCGGCTCATAGCGCAGCATCCTGCGGAGCGGCGCGGCACCGAAAAGATGATGGTGCTGCACCGCGACACCGGGATGCTGGAGCACCGCCACATCGCTGACATCGTCGATTACATCACGCCGAACGACCTTCTCGTCGTGAACGACACAAAGGTCTTCCCGGCGCGACTCATCGGCAAGTGGGAGGACTCGGACGGCGCGATCGAGGTGCTGATGGTGTCCGCCGCGCCGGAGAGCGAGACGGACGCGTCCGGCGACATGGCGATGCCGTCCATGGACGTCTCGAACGAGACGCTCGTCTGGAACTGCATAATCGGCTCCGGGCGTAAGTGCCGCGAGGGGCAGGTCGCCGTGTTCGGTCCGGCCGAGCAGCTGAAGGTCACGCTCGTCAAGCCGCTCTCCGGGATTGGCATGTGGAAGGTGCGATTCGACTGCAGCCGTCCGCTCATGGACCTCCTGGACGAGTTCGGCAGGACGCCGGTCCCGCCGTACGTCAAGCGCGAGGGCACGCGCGAGGAGGAGCTGGAGGACCGCGAGCGCTACCAGACGATCTACGCGAAGCACGTCGGGTCCGTCGCCGCGCCCACGGCCGGACTCCACTTCACGCCGGAGATATTCGCCGCGCTGGACGCGAAGGGCGTCCGCCGCGTCTCCGTCACGCTGCACGTCGGGCCGGGGACGTTCCGTCCCGTCAAGGCGGACGACATCGAGGACCACAGGATGGACTTCGAGGCGTTCTCGGTCCCTCCGGAGACGGCGGAGGCGATAAACGCGTGCAAGGCGCGCGGCGGGCGCGTGTTCTGCTGCGGATCGACGACGGTGCGCACGCTGGAGACGGTGGCGAGCCGCGAGCGCGCCGAGGGCGATCCGCTCGTCGTCGCGGGCTCCGGGGCGTCGAACATATTCATCTACCCGCCCTACACGTTCAAGGTGTGCGACTGCATGCTGACGAACTTCCACCTTCCGCAATCGACGCTGCTAATGATGGTGTCCGCGCTCGCCGGACGCGAGCGGATGCTCTGCGCGTACGCGATGGCGGTGAGGTCCAACTACATGTTCTTCAGCTACGGCGACTGCATGCTGATAGTGTGAGGTCCATTTGAAACAGAAAGGAACGGCAAAATGACACAGGCACAGGTTCTGAAGGCGTTCAAGGACACGGACGCACTCCTCGAGGGACATTTCGAGCTCCGCTCGAAGCTCCACTCCAACCGCTACTTCCAGTGCGCCAACGTGCTGAGGTATCCGCGCGTCGCGGAGAAGCTCTGCCGCGCGGTGACGCGCGATGCGGTGAAGAGCGGGAAGCTCGGCGCGCGCATCGACGGCGTCATATCGCCCGCGGTCGGCGGGATTCTGGTCGGACACGAGGTCGCGCGGGAGCTCGGCGTCAAGTGCATCTTCGCGGAGAAGGTGCAGGGCGAGGGAGTGGATGCGACCGGCAAGCCGAACACAGTGCTCGCGCTGAGACGCTTCAGGATCGCGAAGGGCGAGAGGTACGTGGTCGCCGAGGACGTCGTCACGAAGGGCGGACGCGTCCAGGAGACGATCGATCTCGTCAAGGCGGCGGGCGGCAAGGTCGCCGGAGTCGTCGTCCTCGTCGATCGCTCCGCCGGCAAGGTCAAGTTCGGCAGGATCCCGATGTTCTCGCTCATGCAGATGACGCCCGAGACGTGGACCGCCGCCGAGTGCCCCATGTGCAAGGCCGGAGGAAAGCCCGTCCATCCCGGCTCGTGACGTCCGCCCCGCATCCGTGACAGGCCTGGTTCCATACGTCAACGACAACGTCGCCAGCCGCGACTTCAAGTACTACATCTTCGACTGGGACGACAACATCCTCCACATGCCGACGAAGATCCTGATGGAGCATCGGGACGCGGACGGCGAGTGGCGCCCGGTCGAGCTGTCCACTTCGACCTTCGCCCTCGTGCGCGGCGACGCGGAGCACTACCGTCCGCCGTCGGAGGGAGGATGGGACGCGGCGTTCCGGTGCTTCGCGGACCCCGAGCGAGACGGCGAGCCGAACCACTTCATCGAGGACACGATGGACGCGCTGCGGCGCGTGGCGGACGGCGAGAAGCCCTCGCCCAGCTACGCCACCTTCAAGAAGACGCTCGTCGAGGGGCGCATCTTCGCGATCGTCACCGCGCGCGGACACGCCCCAGAGACGATAGAGCGCGCCGTGCGGCTCTTCATCGAGTACGCGCTCACTCCGCTCGAGCGCGAGACCATGATGTCCAACCTGCGCGGATACCGCCGCTGGCTCGACAAGGTGGAGGACTTCGGGACGGACGACGAGGAGCTGGACTACTACCTCGGGATGTGCCGCTACTCCGCCGTCACCTACGACGGGTTCAGGGAGCGCATGGCCAACGACCCGATTTACCGCGAGAAGCTTGCCGTCGCGACGACCGCGTCGCGTCCGGAGCTCGCCAAGGAGTTCGCCATCCGCGACTTCGTGGAGCACGTCTTCCACATGCTCCAGCGCACGGGCGGACTCGGCAGGTCCGTCGCCATCGGCTTCTCGGACGACGACAAGGGCAACGTGAAGAGCGTCTCCAACTACATCAAGGCGGAGCTCTCGCGCCGCTTCGACGGAATAAAGTTCGTGGTTTACGACACGTCCGACAAATCGCTCTCGAAGGGACGCAAGGTCTGCGTCTCGGGGCAGATGAACCTACCGGGATTCTGAAATGTCCGAAGAAAGGCTCCAGAACGTCCTTGCGCGCGCGGGCGTCTCCTCGCGGCGCGGCGCGGCCGCGATCATCGCGGAAGGGCGCGTCACCGTGGACGGGATAGTCGTCCGCGAGCCCGGCGCGCGCGTCGATCCGGCGTCCGCCAGGGTCGCCGTGGACGGAAGGCCCGTCGCCGCGGCGGAGGCGAAGCGCACGATCGTCCTCAACAAGCCCGCAGGCGTCCTCTCCTCGATGTCCGACCCGTTCGGCGGGAAGACCGTCGCGGACATCGTTTACGGCGACGCGGCGAAGGCGCCGTCCGAGCGCCTCGTCCCGGTCGGACGCCTCGACAAGGACAGCGAGGGGCTGCTCCTCATGTCCAACGACGGCGACCTCACGCTGAAGCTGACCCATCCGCGCTACGAACACGAGAAGACGTACGTCGTCCGCGTCGCCGGACGCTGGAGCGCGGAGAAGCTGCGCGTCCTGCAGGGTCCGGTCGAGATGCCGGACGGCTACGTGACGCGCCCGGTCCCCGTGCGCGTCCTCCGCGAGCAGGAGAACAACGTCACGACGCTGGAGTTCCGCCTTCGCGAGGGGCGCAAGCGCCAGATTCGCTACATGTGCTCCGCCGCGCATCTCGTTGTGCTGACGCTGCGGCGCGTCGCGATAGGCGCGCTGAGGCTTCCGGCGGACCTCGCGCCGGGCGAGTGGAGGGACCTGACGGACGCGGAGCTGGAGGCGGCGAGGAGGCTTGCATGAGCTGGTTTTCGGAGACGCCGGAGGGCGTGGTCCTCAACGTGAAGGCGCAGCCGCGCTCGTCCAGGGCGGGGATCGACGGACTCGTCGGCGACGCCGTGAAGGTGCGCATCAGGTCCGCGCCCGTTGACGGCAAGGCTAACAAGGAGCTTGTCGAGACGCTGGCGGACGCGTTCGGACTTCCCAAGTCGCGCGTCGTGTTCAAGTCCGGCGAGACGTCCAAGACGAAGCGCATCCTCCTTTCGGGGGTGCAGGCCGCCGAGGCCGCAGCGGTGGTGGAGCGTGCGTGATGGCGGTGACCCTGGATCTTGAGCGCGAGGCGGGGGACTTCGTCATGGGCATCGACGAGGCGGGGCGTGGTCCGCTCGCCGGCGGCGTCTATGCCGCGGCGGTGTGCGTGCCGCTCGCGCGGGCTGAGGAGCTGCTCGCCGGCGCGTGGAGCGGGGTTAACGACTCGAAGAAGCTTACGGAGAGGAGGCGCGACGCGCTGGCGGAGGCGATCAAGTCGGCGCCGGACTGCGTGTGGGCGGTCGCGAGCGCGTCGCCTGCGGAGATCGACTCGCTGAACATACTGCGCGCGACGCACCTCGCTATGCGCCGCGCTGCGGAAGCGGTCGCCGAGCGGCTAGACGGCGCGGTGTCGGCCCTGGTTGACGGACTCCCTGTTAGGACGCTTCCGGTCCCGTCGCGGAGCGTCGTGAAGGGGGACGCGAAGTCGCTTTTCATAGCGGCGGCGTCCATACTCGCGAAGACGGCGAGGGATGCGGACTGCCTGAGGCTAGAGCGGCATTATCCCGGATACGGGTTCGCGAAGCATAAGGGATATCCGACGAAGGAGCATCTTGCGGCGCTCGCCAGGCTGGGTCCGTGCCCGGAGCACCGCCGCAGCTTCGGACCGGTCATGCAGATGGAGCTGGGACTATGAAATGCAAGGTCATGGGAATCGTCAACGTCACGCCCGATTCGTTCTCGGACGGCGGCATGTACTACAGGCCTGAGGAGGCGGTGCGCCGCGCGCGGAACCTCGTCGCGGACGGGGCTGACATAATCGACCTCGGCGGGGAGTCCACCAGACCGGGGTCCGTCCCCGTCGGCTGGGAGGAGGAGTGGGCGCGCATCGGGCCTGTCCTGAAGGCGCTCGCCGCGGACGCGTCCGTCCCGGTCTCCGTCGATACGTACCATCCCGAGACGGCGGAGCGCGCCGTAGCGGAGGGGGCGTCCATAGTGAACTGCGTTTACGCTGAGCCGGTCGCCGAGATGCTGCGCATATGCGCCAAGGGCGGCGCGGAGCTTGTGCTGCCGGCGGGATGCCTGGACGCGCTGCCGCCGGATCGGGAGGTTCCGCTCTACCTCGACCCGATGATCGGGTTCGGGACGACGCGCGAGGAGGACCTCGAGCTGTTGAGGTCCGTGCCGGAGCTCGCCAAGCGTGGCCGCGTGCTGGTCGGGGCGAGCCGCAAACGGATCGTGAAGAAGCTGACTGGCGAGAAGATGACCGGGAAGAACCTTGGCGGGAACCTCGGCATCGCGCTCTGGTGCGCGGCGCACGGTGCGTCCGTCGTCCGCGTGCACGACGTGAAGGAGACGGTCCAGGCGCTGCGCGTCTTCGCGTGCCTCGACGGAGACTGACGGGCCGCGGCGGTATTTGGTATAATAGGGAAAGCCATGAAAAAAGCCATAATAACGGTAGTCGGCAAGGACGTGGTCGGCATCATCGCAAAGACCGCCGCGTACCTCGCCAAGTCGAACGTGAACATCCTCGACATCAGCCAGACTGTCGTCCAGGACTACTTCAACATGATGATGATCGTCGATCTGTCGAAGACGAAGAAGCCGTTCGACGCGATCGTCGCGGACCTCTCCGCGATCGGACGCGACCTCGGGCTCGAGGTCCGCTGCCAGCGCAGCGAGATCTTCGAGAGGATGCACAGGGTGTGATCTCCGGCAACTTTCGCAAAGCCATGATCAACATATCGGAAGTAATCGAGACGAACAAGATGATCCTCGAGGAGAACCTCGACGTGAGGACCATCACGATGGGCATCTCGCTCCTGGACTGTGCGGATTCTTCGCTTGAAAAGACGTGCGGCAACATCTACACGAAGCTCATGCGCCTTGCGAAGGACCTCGTCAGGACCGGCGACGACATCGGACGCGAGTTCGGCATCCCCGTCGTCAACAAGCGCATTTCCATCACGCCCGCCGCGATCGTCGGGTCCGCGTGCTGCAAGAAGCCTGCGGACTTCGTCAAGATCGCAAAGACCCTCGACCGGGCGGCAAAGAAGCTGGGCGTCAACTTCATCGGCGGATACTCCGCCATAGTCTCCAAGGGCATGACGCCCGCGGACGAGCTGCTCATCCGCTCGATCCCCCGCGCCATGGCTTGCACCGAGCGCCTCTGCTCGTCCGTCAACGTCGGCTCCACGAAGACCGGCATCGACATGGACGCCGTCCGTCTCATGGGCGACATCATCAAGGAGACGGCGCGCCTCACCAAGGACAACGACTCGCTCGGATGCGCGAAGCTGGTCGTCCTCTGCAACGCGCCTGACGACAACCCGTTCATGGCGGGCGCGTTCCACGGCGTGAGCGAGGGCGACTGCGTTGTCAACGTCGGCGTCTCCGGTCCCGGCGTGGTCAACCACGTCCTCAAGTCCATCCGCGGCGCCAGCTTCGAGGTCCTCTGCGAGACCATCAAGCGGACGGCGTTCAAGATCACGCGCGTCGGGCAGCTCGTCGCGCAGGAGGCGGCGAAGCGTCTGGGCGTCCCGTTCGGCATCATCGACCTCTCGCTCGCGCCCACGCCGGCCGTCGGCGACTCCGTGGCGGACATCCTGCGCGAGATCGGACTCGAGCATCCCGGCGCGCCCGGCACGACCGCCGCGCTCGCGCTCCTCAACGACCAGGTGAAGAAGGGCGGCGTGATGGCGAGCTCCTACGTCGGAGGGCTCTCCGGCGCGTTCATCCCCGTCTCCGAAGACCAGGGCATGATCGACGCCGTTGACGCGGGCGCGCTCACGATCGAGAAGCTGGAGGCCATGACGTGCGTCTGCTCCGTCGGACTCGACATGATCGCAATCCCCGGCGACACGCCCGCGAGCTCCATCGCGGGGATCATCGCGGACGAGGCGGCGATCGGCATGGTTAACCAGAAGACGACCGCCGTTCGCGTAATCCCCGTCGCGGGCAAGAAGGTCGGCGACACGGTGGAATTCGGCGGACTCCTCGGGCACGCGCCGGTCATGCGCGTCTCCCCGTTCTCGTGCGAGGCGATGGTCGGCCGCGGCGGACGAATCCCCGCGCCGATACACTCCTTCAAGAACTGACGGCCTGTCCGCGCGGCATGGACTTCGTGGCGATAGACTTCGAGACGACCGGCTACGAGGGCGGCGGCGAGAACGAGCCGTGGCAGCTCGGCGCGGCGGTCGTCGCGGACGGCGAGATCGTCGAGACGCACGAGTGGTTCTTTGGAACCGCCATGACGCCGGACTGCGAGCCGCTGATGGCGCAGTGGGACGACTTCTACCCCGTCCTCGCCGGACGCCGCCTAGTCGCGCACAACATCGCCTGCGAGCGGACGATCCTCACGCGCATCGCGCCGCTCACGAAGTGGGGTCCGTGGACGGACACCCTGAAGTTCGCCAAGGCGCGCTACCCCGGGCTTCCGTCGTACTCGCTCGGAAGCCTCTGCGAGACGTTCGGATGCGTTCCGCAGATCGACGGACGCACCTGGCACGACGGACTCTACGACGCCGTCGCGTGCGCGATGCTCGCGCTGAGGTTCGCTGTGTAGGAGTGCGGCGGTGAAGAGGCTCTGGACGCTTTTCTGGGAGATGTTCAAGATCGCGCTCTGCGTGGTCGGCGGAGGCTTCGCGATACTGGCCGTGGCGGACGAGGTCTTCTCCAAGAGGCTCAAGTGGACGGAGGAGGGCGAGCTCTTCGCGAACCTGCCCGTCTTCCAGATGGTGCCCGGCATAATCGCCGGCAACACGGCCATATACGTCGGACGCAAGGTGGCCGGCGTCCCCGGCGCGGCGGTCGCGCTTCTCGGCGTGTTCCTTCCGAGCGTCATCGTATTCTCCGCCGTGTCGGCGGGCTACGCGCTCATTCCGCTCGGGAACCCCGTCCTCGACGGCGCGTTCCTCGGACTCCGCGCCGCGCTCACCGGCGTAATCGCCGCGATGGCCGTCCGCTCCTGGCCCAAGTGCATCGACGGCGCGTACGCGGCGACAACCATGCTTCTTGCGCTTGTCGCGATCGGCCCTCTTGCCCTCAACCCGGCACTAGTCGTAGCCGTCGCAGTCGTATGCGGCGTCGCGGCGCGCTTTGCGGAGGGAGAGACCCCGCGCCGCGGGCGCCGCTTCATGTCCGCCTTCTGGGCTCTTCCGCTCATCTTCCTCAAGTACGGCGCGATCGCGTTCGGCGGCGGCTACGTCCTCGTCCCCGTCTATCTCGGCGACTTCGTCGGGGCGTCCGCCCCGTACCTCCAGCTTGCGGAGCGCGAGTTTGCGGACGTCATGGCGCTCACGCAGATGACGCCGGGTCCGGTCGCCGTGAACTGCGCGACGTTCTTCGGATACCGCATGGGGCTGGCGGACGGACTTGGCGCGGCGGGCGGCGTCGCGTACGCGGTCGTTGCGACAATCTGTCTGCTCATCCCAGGGTCCGTCCTCCTCTACATCGCGCTCGGCTCGCTTGAGCGCTTCCGCGCGAGCCGCGTGGTGCAGGGGGTGATGCGCGGCGTCAAGCCTGTGACGATCGCGATGATGCTCAACGCGCTTTGGGCCTTCGCCGGGATGAGCGCGTGGACGCGCGGCGCGGAGGGGGAGGTCGTGTGGCATCCCGTCGCCGCGATGCTTGTCGCGCTCGCCTGCGCGGCGACGCTTACGCGCAAGGTGGGCGTCGTCAGGCTGATACTCGGCTGCGCCGCCGCGTCCGCCGCCGTGGCGGCCGTAGGGACGCTCTTGTGACCGCTTGAACGGAAAGGGTTGAACGATGACGATGGACGATTTCGACAGGACCTTCATGAGGATGGCGCTGAGGGAGGCGGAGAAGGCGGCGACGGACGGCGAGGTTCCGACGGGCTGCGTCATAGTCGAGCCCGCCGTCCTCGAGCCGGCGCACGACGGACATCCTGCCGTCCTCGATCCCGATCCCGTGCGCGCGCGCATCCTCGGACGCGCCCACAACCAGACCGAAGGCCTGCGCGACGCGACCGCGCACGCCGAGATGCTCGCGATGAGCGCGGCGTTTTCGGTGAAGGGCGACTGGCGGCTCTGCGGCGCGCGGCTTTACGTGACGAAGGAGCCGTGTCCGATGTGCGCGGGCGGAATCGTCCTTGCGCGGCTGGACGCGGTGGTGTGGGGCGTGTCGGACCCGAAGCGCGGCGGCGGGACGGAGTTCGGGATATTCACGCACCCCGGGATAAACCACCATCCCCAGGTCGTGACCGGCGTCCTCGAGGCGGAGTCTAAGTCCATCCTCCAGTCCTTCTTCCGCGCCCGCCGCGCATAGCGGCAGAATGGCGTTTGCAACATGGCGATGACTGCGCCGTCAACCACCGGAGGATATCCATATTGATGGAAGATATGGTACAATAGGGACGATGTCAAGACGGCAGAGCGGCGACGCAATAAGGTTTGTGACTACGCAATTCACCCTGCTGGTGAATCTTGCGCGGGGGAGTGCGGACGAAATAAATCCGCACTGGGGACGCTTCTTCGACCTTTACTACCCGACCATGGTCAAGTACGCCGAAATGTTCTGCGCTCCGCAGGACGCCGAGGACATCGCGCAGGGCGTCCTCGTCAGGCTTGTCGATGTGATGAGATCCGGCGGATACGAGCGGCGCCCTGGCGTCCGCTTCAGCACATACGTCAAGACGCTCGTCAGGAACGAGTTCATCGACTGGCGCCGGCGTGAGGCTGCGCGCGGACTTGGCAGGACCGTCCCTCTGTCGGAAAAGGCGGGGCCGCATGTCGAACCGGACGCGGCGGCGCGGATCGACGCGGAATGGAGGCTCGCCTTGAGGGCGGCCGCCACCGACCACGTCCTCTCGCGGACGGCCATGCCGGACGACATGCGCCGCGCCTATCGCGCGTATGTCCTCGAAGGCCGTCCGCCCGGGGATGTCGCGCGCGAGCTGGGCGTCAGGCGCGGCTACGTGCTTCTTGCGAAAACGAGGATCGACGCCCGCATTGCGGCGGTGGAGGCGATGTATGGCGAATGACGTCGGAACAGGCGCGGAATGCGGAACGGCGCACGGCGAGGGGCGCATGCTTGGCGGATGGAGGCTGGTTCGCAGGCTCGGCGTCGGCGGCATGGGGTCCGTATATGAGGCGGTCCATGCCAGCCTCGGCGTGAGGCGCGCCGTCAAGGTGTTCGCGGACGCTCCGCGCCATGCCGACGCGCTAAAGGCGTGCTTCCTGGCGGAAGGGCGCACGCTCGCAAACCTGTCGCATCCCAGGGTCGTCCGCATCTACGACTTCGCCATCGACGCGGCGGACGGCTCGCCGTACTTCGTCATGGACCTCGTCCTTTCGCCCGACGGCGAGCATTCCACGCTCGAGGACGCGCGGCTGCGCGGAATCGACGAGAAGCAGGCCGCCGCATGGTTCGCCGACATGTGCGAGGGGCTTGACTACATCCACGCCCAGGGCGTGGTCCACGGCGACGTAAAGCTCGAGAACGTCCTGGTGGGGTCCGACGGACGCGCCGTGATCTCCGATTTCGGCATATCCCGCGCATTCGGCGAGGAGCTGCGGCAGAAGGTGGAGTCCGGACACTGCACGGAGACCGACGCCTTGCGCATGGGCACGTTGAACTATCTGGCGCCAGAGCTCCTGTCCGACAGAGACGCGCAGATGCAGCCCGGGACGGACGCCTGGGCGCTCGGCGTCATGATGTTTCGCATGCTCACGGGATTCTGGTTCGAGGACGACAACCGCGAGAGGTGCCTCGCGCTGCTGGACGGCTTCGACCTGCCGTGGAAGGGCGTCATCGACCGCCTTTGCTCGCGCGATTCGTCCGCGCGCCTTTCCGGCGGACGCCTCATGCCGTTCGCGGAGAGGATCGTGCGCCGCCGCGCGACCCGGAGTCGGATGCTTTGCGTCGCCGCCGCTTGCGCCGCGCTCTTCGCCCTGGCCGTCGTCGCATTCTGCACATTGCCGCCTCCGTCGCACAAACTCCCGTCCGGCCGCGATGTGCGGCTGTGTCCGCATTCGCCCGCATGGCGCGAATTCGGCCGTCGCATGGACTATGCCATGCGAACCGTACTCCTCGTGCCCTTCGAAGGGATGGACGGCGAGGTCGAGGACGCCTTGCGCGCCTTCATGGAACGCCGGTCCTCGTTCTTCTGCCACGAAGACTACTGGCCGCAGGACCGCGTGGGCAGGATAGACGCCCTCGTCTCCGCGCAGATGCCGGGGGCGGGCGCTCCGCTACGCGCCAGCTCGCCGCAGCTTCTGGCCTTGGCAGGGGAAGTGTACAGGCAGAAGCGGCTCTGGTCGTTCGGACGGGGCGAGTTCCCGGAAGACGTTGACCGGATTGTCGCGCTTGCCAAGCGTCTTGTGTCCGACGTGTCCTTGGGCCGATACGAACCGGAGTGGGCGTTCGAGCTTGTGGAGGCGGCGGTTCCGTTTGGCAGGCTGGACGGACGGCGCATAGGCGCGAACGACTCGCAGTTCCGGAGCATGGCCGATCCGTGGCTGGCCAAGATGATCGAAGCGTCCGCAATGGCGGCGGAGGCGTCCCGCGCGCACGGCTCCGCCTTCACTCCAAGGGACGATCTTGAGCATGACGAGAAATGCGCGCTTGCCGCTAGGCTCTTCAAGGAGGCGCTGTCCCTGCATCCTGAGCGGTATCGCGCGGCGGAGCGGCTCATTGGACTCTCCCACGCCGACCTGGACGAGGCGCGGCTTTCTTTCGAGCGATGCCAGGCGTATTGCTTCGACGACCTGCGCGCATGGAAGTCCTATGCAGGCGTTCTGGCCAGGCACGACGGCGACCCGGCGCGTGCCAGGCTGGCGCGGCTGCTGGACCAGGCGCTTGCGTCCGGGCGATACGATTCGTGGGTTCCGGCGTTCTATGTCATCGGGAGATGGTCGCTTCTGGCGAGATACGACGAGCACGGAAGGACGCTGGACGACAGGAGTTGGGCATATGCTGACGAAGAGGTGCGAAGGAAAACGGTTGAGACGATCCGCCGCTACAAGGGCAGCGCGTTGATGTCCGAGGCTCCTGGTCCGCGCCGTCTGTCGCTGACCGCGCTCTTTGCCGCCGCCGCGCTGACATGCGGCGACGAGAGCCTTGCCGCAGAACTGGCGCGGCGGATTCCGTCCGCCCTGTTCAACGCAGTCGCCGGGTCGGTGATGAGAACCACGTCCCAGACCTTCCGAAGGCTGAAGAATCTGGCGGAAGACAGCGAGAAAGGGCCTGAATCCCATCCGAGCGCCCAAGACTCGCCGCACAATAACCAACAGTAAACATCAAAACACGAAAGGAATCGGCAATTATAAAAAAGTTGAAAATAATTTGAAATTGAGCGCTCTGCAATGCGCTTATGTATATAGAGGGGCAGAGAGTCTCTATTCGCGGCAGTCGCGGATATCCTTTGCCCATCGAATACGGAAGAAAGGAGCATAACATGTCCAAAATCGTGAACAAATGGCGCGACAGGCTGATTGCGCTGCTTATCGTAGTCGGATTCGCCGCCTTAGCAATCGATCTGGTCGGCATCGACGTCTCGACCGAGCCTCCGTCCGCGATTCAGGCATCCGGACTTGTCTCCTGCTGCGAGCGCGTGGCCGGAGGCGTCCTCCTTGCCGTTGACGCCAGCGGCGGCGAGGACGTCATCCTTTCCGT
>JAGCFB010000058.1 GCA_017650345.1 Kiritimatiellia bacterium
CGCAGCGCTTGCAGAGCCTTTGTCCCGAAATTCACAAAGGGGTTCTTCCTCCCCTCCTCCTTTCCCCCGCACCCCTTTTTCTCCTTGCTGTCTTCTCCCTGCGCTGACTCGCAAAAAAGAAATTCAGAAATTATGGTTGCTCGGGGGTAGCGACCCGTCTCACAGTGCGACCCGGCGGGTGGGGCTCCGGGTAGATTCGGAGAGGCTCTCGAAAGGTTCGGCAGTGTTTCAAAAGAGGTGGGGATATTCCAGTCGCCAACTCGCTATTGCAGCCGTAATGGCTATTTGCTACAATATCCGCACATCCTCAAGAGAGCGGCCGATGCCGTTCCTTATGATGCATCCAGTGAAGAGACATACGTGAAGGCGACCCCGTCAAAGTCGAAGCCAAGCCCGTACGCGCGCGACTTCTCCGCAAATGCGGTCAGGCCGCGCTTTGCATCCCGTCTGCGATGTATCGTCCTCGCAGCAGCGTCCGCGTTCTTGCCGGTACTTCCGTCCTCCTTCTCCTACGCCGACACCGTCGCTTCCATCCTTCCCTCGCACGACGCCGGACTGCGCCGGACTGCGCTTCCGCCAGAGGCTCGGCCCGGACTACCGGAAGGGATCGGCGCCAACGGACCTTCGTTCGCCGGATTCGGCATCGACGCCGGCACCCGTACGCCGTCCTTCTGGGCGTACGCGCCTGAAAGGTGCAGCATGGGCCTCTTCGGCAAGGCCTCCCTCGAAGACGGACGCTGGACATATCTCGGGGCCTTCGACGCCGCCGAAAGCCTGACGCACTGCACGATGAGCCGAAGCGGCGACTTCCGCTTCTTCAAGATGGCCGGCATGGACGCGGATGACGACGGTGACGGGGTGCCGGATTCCATCGCAAGTCTTTGCGTCGAAGGCGACGCCAGCCAGGGCCACGACGGAGAATCCTCCGCAGCTGCGCTTCCGGTCTCGCCGAGGCTTTCCGCGACGCCTCTTCCCAAGGGAGAGACTGCGGTCCTTGCCGAAACGTCCAGATTCCTCTATTCGGGACCGAACCCGGTCCAGACCGGCGTCGAGGTAGAAGCCCTCGTCCCCGGCCGCATCTCCGTGGTCCGCGGACGCGTCCTTGACGGGAACGGATCCCCGCTCTTCGGAGCGACGGTGACCGTCCACGGTCATCCTGAGTTCGGCGAGACCATATCCCGCGCGGACGGCTGGTACGACATGGTCGTCAACGGGAATGCCGACCTCACGATCGGGTTCTCCGCCCCGTCAGTCATACCTGCCTTCCGTTCGGTCCACCCGGTGGCCCAGAGGTATGCCGTGGCCGATGACGTCAGGCTCGTCGCCTTCGATCCGGTCGCGACGACGGTGCATTTCGGAGAAGCGCTCGACTCTGCCTGTCTCGCGGCATCCGGCACCGTTACGGACTATTCCGGGACCCGCACGGCGGTGCTGGTATTCCCTGCCGGAACGCGCGCCTTTTCCGTGGAGGGTGCGGTCACGCAGAGGGTGGACAGGCTCACAGTCCGCATGACGGAGTTCACCGTCGGGGACGGCGGGCCAGAGCGCATGCCCGCCGAGCTTCCGCCGACTACGGCATACACCTACTGCGTCGAGCTGTCCGCGGACGAAGCCTCGCATGTCGTCTTCGACCGCCAGATATTCGGCTACATCGAGAACTTCGTCGGCATCCCCGTCGGATGCATCGTGCCATCTGCCTTCTACGATTTCCGCCGCGACGTCCCCGCCTGGGTGCCGGAGGAGGACGGTCGCGTGATCGGCATCGTCGGCGCATCGCCAGACGGATTGGCGGAGATCGACTTGGACGGCGACGGCGCCGCGGAGCCGCTAAACAGCTTGCTTGAATTCGGATTCTCCGAAGACGAACTGAGGCTGCTTGCGTCGCGTTATGAAGTCGGCTCTGGGCTATGGCGCGTTCCGCTGGAGCATTTCTCCGCAGTGGACTGGAATTATCCGGCCTACGTCGGCGGCGGTGCTGAAATCGAGCCGACGGTCAGCGACGACAATGTGTCCGAAGCCATTCAATCGGTGGACGCCGCAACCGAGGACGGACTGGACACCGGAGGGCGCGTCGGGCTGCATTCGCGTACGTTTGTGGAGACTCTTCCGATATGCGGAACCGGAATGAACCTTGTGTATTCAAGCGACCGGGCCGTTTCTGCGGGCTCGCTTGCGGCCCAGTTCTCGTTCGACGTCACCGGGGACGATATCCCGGCTTCCTTGAAGTGCGTCCGGGCGGAGCTTGATGTCGCCGGCAGGCGATACACGGAATCGTTCGACCCTTTGACGAACATCGTCTGGCGCTGCCCGTGGGACGGGATGGATCCATACGGCCGTGCGGTCTCTGGCGTGCAACCCGCGACGCTGAGGATATGCTACGGCTACGACCGGTATTATGCCGCCATGAGGTATCCGGAGTACGCAGACAAGAGGTACACGTTTGCGCAGTTCGCGGAATTATCGGATTTGTATTGCGTTGCGACCGTCCGAAGGCCGTACGAGTTGGAATCGTCTGCTGATTTCGAGGTCCGCCTTGGTCGGCGCGATCCTCTTTTCTCCGAATGGTCCGTGGACGTGCAACATTCGTACGATCCCGTGTCCGGCAGGCTCTATCTGGGGTCCGGGGAGACGCTGGAGGCTGCCACGACCGCCTCGCTCCGCGAGGCAGGGAGGATTGCGGGAACGGGCGAAAGGGGGTCCGTAGAGGAGTCCGGGAACGGACTGGCCCGCTTCTCCATGCTCGACACCCCAACCGCCGTATGCGTCGGGCCTGACGGCGAGCTATACATAGCAGACAGCGGAAACTGCTGCATCCGCGTCGTGGACCGCAGCGGCAGGATCCGCACGTACGCCGGACGCCCTGGCGAGAAGGGATGCGGCGGTGACGGCGGATCGGCGCTAGACGCCACCTTCTCCTGGCCTTGCGCTCTTGCGCTCGACCCGGCGGGGAACCTGTACGTCGCAGACCGGGACGCCAACATGGTCCGCATGGTGGATCGCTCCGGGACGATCCACGCCGTCGCCGGGAACGGCGACGCAGATGCCGGCGGAGATGGAGGTTTCGCCGCCGCCGCCGCGATAGGAAGGCCAACCGCGCTTGCCGTCGCCCGCGACGGGACGATCTACGTGGCCCACGGCTGCGACGGAAGACGCGTCCGCCGCATAGCGCCGGACGGGCGCGTCTCCACGGTCCTTGGAGGAGGCGAGGACTACGTCGGAGCGGTTGATGCCGCTTCCGCCACCTCGGTCGATCTGGACTGTGTTGACATAACGTCATTGGCCGTCGCAGGAGACGGACGCGTCTGGATTACGCGCAGTTGGGACCCTTACGTGCTGTGCCTCGACAACGCAGGCGTCGTGCGGTGCATGGATGTTGGCGAGGAGGAAACGCCGCTCTACAGGAGCAAGGCGTCAGGAAGCGGCCAAATTCGCCGCGAACGAGCCGGTGCGGTCGGCGTAAGCCGGGATTTTTTTGTCTGTGCGCGGGGAAATGATGTGTGGCTTAATCAGTATGTTGCATTGGGAAGTTTTTATTCCGACAGTTACCTGATGCGGCTTGGCAACGGAGGCGAATGGAGCGTGGTCGCCCATTTCGGTTCACATGAATCCGGGTTGCCTTCGCTCGCGTGCCACAGCCATGGCATCCCCGATATGGATGACATGGGAACAATCTACATGGTGTCGTCGGATGAAGACATCGTGCATTCCTTCTCCCCGTCCATGCCTTCCTTCGACGGGTCTTCGATTGCGATTCCGTCTAGGGACGGGTCGCAGCTGTACGTGTTCGGTCCAACGGGGCGCCACCTGGAGACTCGCGACGCGATGTCGCGCGAGCTCCTCCTGAAGTTCGGTTATGCAGAGGACGGGTCGCTTTCGTCGATCATGGACCACGACGGCCTGGTCACGACCTTCGAAAGGGCAGACGGACGGGTAGTCGTCACCGCTCCTCACGGACAGGTCACAACCGTCGATCTGGACGGATCCGGACGTCCGTCCGTCGTGACGAATCCGGCCGGTGAGCGGAACGTTCTCGAATACACTGATGAAGGTCTCCTTACGGGCGTGTCAAACCGCCGGGGGCATGTCTTCCGCCAGGCCTACGACGAGCTTGGCAAGACCGTCTCCAACCTCGATCCCGACGGCGGCTCCAACACCTTCAGCGCCGTCGCAGGCTCGTCTGACTCCGGCACCGGCTGGGAGACGACCGTCGTCGACGGCATGGGGCGTACGAACATCCTCTCCGTCCTGCGGAGGAAGGACGGACTGGAGGTGCGGACGGAGATTGGACCGGACGGGCTTTGCACCGCTACCACCAACTACACGGACGGCGCCGCCATCGTCGTTGCGCCAGACGGATCCTCCTCGTATTCCAAGCTGGCGCCCGATCCCCGTTTCGGCATGATCGCTCCATATGTCTCCCGAAGCGAAGTCACGACCGAGTTCGGAAAGCTTCTTGTCACGGAGACAGAGCGAAGCGCGGCGTTCGCGGACATGGCCGACGCATACAGCGCTACCAACATCTGCGACACCGTGACACGCAACGGCCGCGCCTGGAGGACGGAGAGGGACGCTGACAGCCTGACCGAAGTCACGCCGACGGGACGCCGCTATCGTACGGTGTTCAATTCCATCGGACAGCCGCTTGTGGTCGAATCGCCAGGCGTATTCGCGGTGACAAACGTGTATGATGCGGAAGGCCGGCTCGTCCGCACCGTCCAGGGCGACCGGGAGACGACGTTTGCGTACGATGACGCCGGATGTCTTGCGTCTGTTACCGATGCGCTCGGACGCTCCGTCAGCAACGCGTACGACGCTGTCGGCCGCGCGATCCGCTCCGCGCTGCCAGACGGTTCGTCCGTCTCGAACGCCTATGACCGGTCCGAGTCGCCGGTTTCGACGACGCTTCCCCACGGGGAGACACATGCGTTCGGCTGGACCCCCGTCGGGCTTCCGGCGTCCTACACCGCGCCGGAGGCGCCGGACGCAGGCCGGAGGCTGGAGAGGGCCTACAACGCCGCGCGCGAGCAGACCGCGCTCGTCAAGCCGGACGGCACGGTGGTTTCGAACATCTATGACTCAGCAGGGCGCCTCGCGGCTGTAGTGGCGGTGCGCGGGGACGAAATCGAGCGGCGGGACCTGGCATACGACCATGCCGGAAGGCTTCAGTCCGTCCGCTCTGGATATGCCGAAACCGGGTATTGCTACGACTCGTTCCTGCAAATCGGGGAGGACTCCGGCGGATTGCATACGGATTTCGAGTACGACGAAGATTTCCGAGTGTCGAAGACGACGTATTCCAGCTACTGGCTTGGCGGAAGCGACCCGCTCGCGAAGATAGGTGTCTCCTACGATGACGACGGCGATGTCGTAAAAGTCGGGGCGCTTTCCGTAAACCGGAATCCTGTGACGGGTTTTGTCGAATCGACAGGACTTGGCGGCGTTTTTGACTGGCGATGCTATAGCGGCTACGGCGAGTGCACGAACTACGTTGCGTCATTCGAAGGCGACGACTTGTATCAGGCCTCCTTCAAGCGCGACAGACTTGGCCGCGTCGTAGAGCGAGAGGAGCGGGTCCTTTCCGGCGAGACGGTCACGAGCCGCTACGAGTACGACGAGCGCGGACGCCTCGTCTCGGTGACGACCAACAGCGTAGTTGCGGAGTCCTACTCCTACGATGCGAACGGAAACCGCCTCGGCGGGGTGTACGACGCGCAGGACCGCCAGCTCGCGTATGGCGGGGAGACAAACGCCTACGACCTAAACGGATCGATGACGAACCGCAACGGTGTCGCGCTCACATGGAATCTCTTCGGACGCCTCGTCTCCGTCGGCGATGTTTCCTACTGGCGCGACGAGCTGCAGCGGCTGTGCTACAAGGATGTCGCCGATGAGCCTGTGAAGAACTGGTACTGGTCTGGCTCGCGGATAGTCGCGGAGTATGATTATATCAGTGACCAGATTAGCGTCTTCGTCTATGCGGGCGTGACCGCCCCGGCGTACATGATCCGTGGGGATGTAACCTACCGCATCATCACCGACAACCAGGGCTCTGTTCGCCTCGTCGTGAACGCGGAGACTGGCGAAGTAATGCAGCGGCTAGACTACGACTCCTTCGGGCGGGTCTTGCGCGACACCAATCCCGGCTTCCAGCCGTTCGGGTTCCAGGGCGGGCTCTACGATCCCGACACCGGCCTCGTCGAATTCGGCTGCCGCTGGTACGACGCGGAGACGGGCCGCTGGATCAGCAAGGACCCGATTCTCCTCGAAGGCGGATGGAACGTCTATGCCTTCTGCGACAACGACCCCATCAACCGCATCGACCCGTCGGGACTAGCACGAGTCGTTATTGAAGATGTGTCAGGAGGGCGAAATGTGCTATACAATCCTTCTCTTGACGAGTATGTTGAAGCAATAACGGATTATGATCAAGGTAGTATCTCGCGCATGATCATTTATGGACATGGGGCAGCAGTCCCGTGGTCTGAACATGCGGGTTTGATACGATTTAATAAGACGGACAGTATCTCGTTGGACCTTGATGATCGCGTTGTGTTTGACAACGGATCTTCATTTTCGGATGTTGTAAGGCCAAAGATGGCCAGAAATGGAACGATATATTTGGCTGGTTGCTTAACAGCATGCGATGGATTTTGGTTTTGGCAGCAAGATAATAATATATCAAGATTTCTTAGCGAGGAGCTACCTGACATTAATGTCATTGGGCATAAGCGTTTAGCACTTGGATTTGGAGAATGGTATGGCATAGAGTATAGCAAGGAGACATGGTGTCGCGGCAAACAAGTTACATACCGGAATGGAGTTAGAAAATGAAAAATGTATTCTTGTGGCTTGGAGTGTATCTTGGCTTGTTTGCAAGTTCGGCCTGCTTGGTTTTGCATGCCGATTCGATGATGGATGTCATTGTCGCATTGAATCTGCTGACATGCACCGTGACGTTTGCATATACGTTTTGCTTGCGAGGGAGAATCGAGAAGCGACCGGATTCGATGCTGTCCTTTGTGCTTCTCTGGCTTTTGTTTGTGATTGTCTGCTGTCCGTTTGTCGCTTCAATCATCTTGAAATGACAGCTTTCTCAACTGCAATGGCATTGATTTCCCAGCGCATACATGTAGGAGGAACTTGAAATGACCAAGGTTTTTGCGTGGTTTGCCATATACATTCTAATATTTGGACTTTTTGTCGGGTCGTTGTTCTATGTCAGTGTTACGCTGGATGTGCTGATTCTAACTAGTGCGGCGACATGCGCCGTGACATTTGCATTCACTTTTTGCTTGCATGACAGAATTGCCCGGCAGCCTGGATTGACGCTGGCATTTTTCCTATTGCTGTCTTTCGCGACATGGGCATGTTCCGAACGGTGGTTGTCCATTGCTCTTGAGGAAAAAATCGATCGGCGCACAGAAAAGACACGGGTGTTTTATGGGGAGAGGAATGTTCGAGACGAGCGTTTTTCGCGCGCAATGCTGGATCTTGCCGAGAGTGGCGACAAAGGGGCGCAGCGGTGTGTAGGATGGTGCTATCAGGACGGCAGAGGCGTGGAAAAAGATTTGTCAGCCGCAGTGAAGTGGTATCGTTTTGCCGCGGAGCAAGAGGACGTGCATGCTCAGTTCAGACTTGGATGGTTCTATAATTGTGGGTTGGGGGTGGTTGCAGATACGCGCGAAGCGGAGCGTTGGCTGCGAAAGGCGGCAGAGAGAGAGATGCGAGATCCTTTACCGCAGACCTACCTTGGGTTGTGCTACATGAGAGGATTTTGCGGGGACGCGACGACGAAGGACTTGGCAGCTGCGACACGATGTTTCGGCGTCGCGACCGAGATGGGAGACTCGAATGCAAAGGAATTATGCGCTATGCTTGGTCGTCAAGAGCGCTTTCATCGGCGAAAATGGTGGATGTTTGTGCTGTCATTTGTTTTTGTCACCCTGTGTGCGGTCCCGAACTGGCGGTCTCTTCGCTGATCAAATCGCATGGCCGGCGGGGTTTCTAGCGCATGATTGGGAGCGCAGGGGTGAAGGTGCGTGACATAATGTTAGGCATAGAGCCACGAGAGAGGAGAGGCGTGACGAGGCGCGGCGGAATCCAGCCGTGCAGGGCGCCGCTGTCGTCTCGCAACCGGGCGTCCTTCAAGCGCGACGCGCTCGGGCGCGTTGTCGAGCGCGAGGAGCGGGTTCTCTCCGGCGACCCTGTCACGAGCCGCTACGAGTACGACGAGCGCGGGCGCCTCGTCTCGGTGATGACCGATGGCGTCGTGTCGGAGTCCTACGCCTACGACTCGAACGGGAACCGCCTCGGCGGACTGTACGACGCGCAGGATAGACAGCTTGCCTTCAACGGGGCGACATACGCCTACGACCTGAATGGGTCGATGACGAACCGCAACGGCGTAGCGCTCACCTGGAACCTCTTCGGACGCCTCATGTCCGTCGGTGCTGTCGCCTACCGGCGCGACGAGCGACAGCGGAACTGCTACAAGGAGCAGGATGGCGAGTCGGTGAAAGAATGGCTCTGGTCCGGCTCGCGCATCGTTGCGGAGTATGACTATGCCGATAACACGACCAGCGTCTTCGTCTATGCTGGCGCGACGGCTCCGGCGTACATGATCCGCAGCGGCGTCACCTACCGCATCATCACAGACAACCAGGGTTCGGTGCGGCTTGTTGTGAACGCGGAGACGAGCGAAGTCGCTCAGCGCATTGACTATGATTCCTTCGGACGGGTCCTGCGCGACACCAATCCCGGCTTCCAGCCGTTCGATTTTCAAGGCGGGCTCTACGACCCCGACACCGGCCTCGTCGAATTCGGCTGCCGTTGGTATGATGCGGAGACCGGGCGGTGGATTTCGAAGGATCCAATCCTCCTTGACGGCGGCTGGAATGTCTATAATTTTTGCATTTTGGATCCAATTAATTACCATGATGGAGATGGCCGTGCGGCAATTAAAATCGTGGTCAAGACAGTAAAGGGGCTTCGAAAGATTGTTTCGCGAAAATCTGCGAAAAAGGTTCTTAAAAAAGGCGGTTCTGTTAATATGGAGGGGGCGGGCGTTAATAAGAAAGCTAAGAGATTGGCAGAAGAGGTTACTGATCAAAGAATTGTACGACATGTGCGTAGCTTCGGCTTGTTTTTTAGGCCTAATGCACTCGCGAGGTGAGTATGTTAAGAAATCGGAGAGAAAGGCGTATTTGTGGTATAGATACGGAGCGTTGCATGGAGATTGTAACTCGCAATACGACTATTCTATATGTTTGCGCTACGGTGAGGGATGCAACGCTTCAGAAGATGATGCTGAGAAATGGCTATTAAGTGCTGCGCGCAATGGATCTGAAGAAGCTTTGGAATGTCTCAATAGACAACGTTAAGCCTAAATCGTCTGACCTTTTCATTAAAAAGATCAGACGATTTGCTATAAAAGGTCGGACGATTTTATTAAAAAGGTCAGACGATAAATACAATTTCGTCAGACCTTTTTTCAAAAGGGGTCTGACCACGTTGTTTCGGGGGCGGACGCGGGCTACTGGACGCGCTGAAGATCGGGCAGACGGAGGCGCTCGACATGCAGACCGTCGCGGGCGCGCTCGAGAAGCGCGTCCGGAGCCGGACGCGTCATCCGCTACAACAAGCGCTTCGCCAACGATCCGCGCTATTGCTCGTGGACATCCCTGCTCAAGACGGGAGACCTGTTCAATGTGGACTTCTGCTACCGGGAGTTGCCGCTGGTACGACGCCGCGACCGGTCGCTGGATATCGAAAGATCCGATCCTCCTCGACGGCGGGCTAAATCTATATGCGTTCTGTGAGGGCAATCCTATATGTAGCGGCGAAAGCGTATCCTTGTTCGGTTGCTCGCTTTTCCCGAAAAGCTGCGAAGGAAAAGAGACCGATGCGAGAATCGCTAGAGAAGAGTTCTAGTATGCACTATTCGTTCCGTCCCTTGCGCCGAGGATTATGATATAATGTCCCTTATGAGAAAATACATCCTCCTGCTGGGTGCCGCGGTGGCGTTGTGCGCCTCCGCCGCAGAGCATGTGATTGACCTGCGCCAGTCCGCCGTGGCGCTTCCCTCGCCCGCCGTCGGCGACACGCTCGACGTGCGCATCCCGGACGGACCGGAGTTCGCACTGAGGATCGTCTCCGCGCCGCCGCCCGGAATCGCGGGGCAGTCGTTCATCGCGCGCGACGACGCGTCCGGCGCTGCGGCCGTCGTGAAGCGCGACGCGCGCGGATTCAGGGCGACGATCGACGACGTTAACGCGGGGCGCATCTGGTCCGTGCGCATCGCGGCGGACGGCGCGCCCGGCGTGTCCTTCACGGACAAGGGCGACGAGCCGGAGGAGTGCGCCACCTGCGCGGGCTATGTTCCGGCTGCGGATGCCGGGACGGAGGAGGTTCCGTCGCAGGGCGCGGCGAAGTCCGTGACGCGCACCAGGGCGGGCGCGGGCTTCACATACGCGCAGCAGAAGGGCGTAGTTGACATCCTCGTCGCGTTCGACAAGGGGGCGGTCGCGAAATCCAAGACGCTCGGCTATTCCACGATCGAGGAGTTCGCGGACTACGCCGTCAACAAGATGAACATCGTGCTGCAGAACTCGCAGCTTGACCATCTGTTTTCGTACCGGCTCGTTGGCGTGACGACGATCGATGCGACATACACGGCAGTGAACAATGACGTGCTGACATCGCTACGGTTTGCGGAAGGTCCTTTTGCCAAGATACCGGCGCTCCGCGACAAGTACGGAGCGGATACCGTGACGCTGCTCATCAACAGGACAGGGGGGACGACAAACGGCATCGGCTTCGGATTGCAGGGGAATACGCCGCAGATATTGTCCGATTTCATCGCCCAAGCCAAGGCCTGCAACGTTTGCGATATCGGCAAGGTCTATGAGCGATACACTATGTGCCACGAAACGGGTCACAACATGGGCTGCGGACACAGCAACCTTCAAGGCTCCAACTCCGGTCCGGAATCGGCGATGTTCCCCTATTCGTGCGGCTACCATTTCTTTGACTCGGCTGGAATTCCGCGCCACACGATAATGGCGTACAACTACTGGTCTGTTGACGACACCGGCTTCCAGCCGGTACCCTATTTCTCGACGCCGGACATAACGCCGGATGAATATGGCGTTCCGCTTGGAACGGTTGCGAGCAACGACAACCGTCGCGTTCTCATGCAGACGTATGAAGGCGTGAGCGCGTTTCGCGAGCACATCCTTCCCTACGACTGGGACGTCAAGTTCCTCGACAACGACGGAAACGACATTCCTGACGGAACATACTTCCCGGGCTACTATTATGTAACGTTGTCGCATGAGAACCCGGACGCCACCATATACTACACGGATGACGGGACCGAGCCGACTTCTGAAATGCAGGGCTGGCCTGTCGGCACCAGGCTGACGCTGTCGGGATCGAAGACGCTAACGGCATGCGCCGTCGTGGATGGCGTTGCGCAGTCCGTGAGGACGATCAACTTCGTGGCTGGGCTTACTTGGTCCGGCGACGCTGACGGCAACGGAATATGGCGCGCGGACGACAGCTCCCTGAAGCCGTGGAGCGGCGAGATGTACTACGACGGCGACGCGGTTCTCTTCCCCGATCTCGCCGGTGTGGCGAACGCGACCGTCACCGTGAAGGGCCCGGTCGCTCCTGGATCGGTGTCGTTCACGGCGGGCGAAACGGCCTATGTCTTGGACAAGGGCGACGATGATGCTCAGTTGTCAATCCCCGATGCCAGCTTTTCACCGACAGGAGACGTTGAGTTCAATGTGCCGGTATTGTTCGATGCCGTCGCTTTCACAAACACTTTCGGGCGCACGATGCGATTCAACGCGCCGTTCGGACAGACCTTGAGCGCATCCGGCGGATACTGCACGAACATGATTGGAATTGCGCCTTACGCCACGCTGACGGTTGCGCCTGGCGTCGGCAAGACGCAGACCCTCGACACGCTGAACAACCAAGGCTGGTTCGCGGGCACCTCGACGTTCCGCGTCGGCGAAGGAACGGTCCTATTCAAGGGTCCGATCAACGGCAGCGCAGGAGTGATCGGTCGCACCAAGCTGGAGGTCGGCAACGGCGGAAGCCTTGTGTTCGACGTAGGCGGCGGAACCGGTTATGAGATGAACCAGACATCGCTGACGGTCGAGAAGGGCGGCTCGGTTACTTTCAATCAGATGGAGCATCTGAAACGAACTCTGTATCTTGATGGTGGAACGATCTACGCCAAGCGTTTCGACTTGATGAGCAATCCGGGCGTGTATGTTACGGATGATTCATCCATCGAAAACAATAATGGCGGTTATATTCTGTTTCGCGGTGCGGACTCCCAAATCAATGTTTCTGCCGGCAAAACACTCACGCTCAATGTAGGCACGCAGACCGACGGCAGATCTGACACGTCCGGCTGGGGTATTTTCAAGAAGGGAGACGGTACGATTGTCGCGAATAATGAATTTAAGCATTCCGGTGTTACTCAAATAGATGAAGGCACTCTTGAGGTCGGCTATTCCTCCGGCTCGACAGTTTACGGACAGGGCTGGATCGTCGCATCGAACACGACGCTGAGGGTGAAGAGCGGATGCACACTCAAGGTTCCGTCGCTGACGCTCGACCCGACGGCCACGGTGTCGGTGCCAGCCTCTTCCTCCGTCCCGATCGTCGTAACGGACGCGCTGTCGGTGTCTGAAGTGACGTTTGAGCTGAATGGCGTGGAGAGTCCGGCCGCCGGCGATGCATACGCGCTTGTAAAGTCGAACGTTTCCATCGACGGCGTAGGGAGCGCGAACGCCAGTCTGCCGAATATCGGCAACGCCCTTAAATGGGAGATAGCGGCGGAAGACGGCGTCCTTTACGCGAAGGTGCTGGAGAAGTCCGCAGTTGAGAAGGCTGTTTCGTTCTGCTCCAACGTCGATTCGCTGACGCTTTCCGCGCCGGACGACGCCACCGTGAGCGAAGCTGGCGGCGCACAGATCGCGTCTTCGCCAATTGTGATTGACGGGCTTTTCACCAAAGCTGTTTCGATCGCCGTCCGCTTTGTCGTTCCCGAAACCTCGCCGTCAACCGCCGCGACGATCTGCTCGCTCAAGCTTGGCTCCAACACCATCAACTGCATGCGCGCAACGAACGGAGACTTCGCCTGCTGCTACAATGGCTTGCAGACCTCTGCAAACGCGACAAACACGGTTGCCCTCTCCGCAGGCGAACACCTTCTCCAGATCGGTTACTACGCCGAGCGCAACGTTAATGGCGAAATGGGGACGCGCGTCCTTCTGGACGGCAGAGTCGTTTACTACGGGACAGGTCTGAAGTTCAGCGACGATTCGGTTTCGCACGTCGCGATCGGCGCGACCGCCGGAGACGCTCCGCAGTATCCTTATCCGGGGCTTGTCGTCCGCGAGATCGGCGTGCTGGACGTCAAGTCGTCCGACCCCGCGCCGCGCATGACGGCATCCGCCGGCGACGTCACGTATGCGTACAATCCGACGAACGCAATTCCGCGCATCTTCCCGCTCACGCCGTCCGGCGCGGTCTCAATGGACGAGGCGATGCTGTCGGCGTCCTATTCCCGCAAGTACGACGCGCTGTCCGTCTCCGTTGTCGCCGCGTTCCCGAACGACGCCGTCGGTACAATTTTCTGCGCTGCAGTTGACGCCAGTCTCTCCAATCCCTACTCTTCGCAGGTCGAACATCGCGGAAATGGATTGTTCGCATTCCGCGACAACGGCAATGATGCTTTGAAGACATCGGTGCAGACTGACCTGGACGTCTCCGTGCGCCATCTATACACCTTGACATACACCAAGGGCTATGGCTACAGGCTGTATGTGGACGGCGAGGAAATCCTGAATAATGATGCGTATTACAAAGACAAGGGATATTCCGCAACGGCCAAAGTCTATTTCGGATGCGGCGCCTGGAGCAGCTGGGTGGCGAATTGGAACGACAACCCCAATCCGTTCCCGGGGCTTGACATCTACGCCTCGCACATCGCGCTGGGGACGGACGACAGGACGGTTTCCGAGGCTGCCGTTGCGGCGGCGATGTCGGACGGTGAAGACGGCGAGGAGGTCTCCGTGCGGCTGCCGACGGTGGACGTGCTTGTCGCTTTCGACAACGGGGCGCAGTCGTACCTGGGCAGCAGATCCCTGGAGGAATTCGCGCAAACGCAGATCGGCTTGATGAACGCCGTACTCGCGACAAACAGGCTGGATAGATATTATAGCTATCGCCTTGCGGGCGTTTGCAAGGTTGATGGCACATATAACAACATAGACACTGCTCCAGGCTTGGCTGCGGCTGGAGAAGGTCCGGCAGTAAGCCTGCGTGCTGCTCGCGAGCTTTACGGCGCAGATACGGTGACCTTGCTTGTCGATACAACAAGTAATACCATAGGGAACAGCTCGCCGCTAAATTCGCCCAATGACGTTGCCAGCCAGCACGAATGTGCCTTCAGCGTGTGCAGCATCCGCGCGGTCGACACCGGCAAGCAGCATACGATGATCCACGAGAACGCGCACAACATGGGGTGCGGACACGCTAGGGCGCAGAGCGTAATCAATTCTCCGTTCGAGTATGGACGAGGCTATTACTTCAAGGACGGCAATGTGACACGCCACACTATCATGGCTTACGGCGGCGACAACGACGCGTCGTGGTATTTCTCCACTTCGTCCGACGAGTTTGGCTTTACGCTTGGCGACTCGACCAACGACAACGCGCGAGTCCTGCGCGAGACATGCGGCGAAGTGGCCAAGTGGCGCGATGGGGCGGCAATAGATTTCGACGGAGTTGAAGTGGACGGCGCTACATTGCAGACGAGCGAACGCTTCCCCTGGTATGTGGACGGCAATGGCTTCGTGCGCAGCTACAACCAGACCGAATACGGGATGCAGAGCACGATGCCTCTCAGGGCTACGATTGCGGGGCCGAAAGTGCTCAGCTTCAAGCACAAGTCGTACTTCGGCGGTACGAGCGTCGCAGGCAACAACTATTCGCATTTCGACGTTCTCCTGGACGATTCGCCGGTCATTACGCAAACGGAATATACCAACAGCTGGACAGCGGCGCGGGTGGAGATACCCAGCGGAACCCATGAGGTTGTGTTTGTCTTCTCGCAGCGCTTTGCGATGAACAATTCCAGGGACTACAAGGACGGCGCACCAGAGGCCGACGATGCGGTGTGGCTGAAGGACATCTGTCTTGAGGATTCCCCCGCCCCCGAGGCGATTCCGTTGGAAGTGTCGGGTGATGCGGTTACGACGGAGTTGCAGCTGGCGTTCAAGAATGCAACGCTGAGTCTGCTGACGGCCGATACGCTCGGCGGCAAGTTTGCCGGCGGTTGGGCTGGCACGGCCTCTGGTGCGGATGTTGATTTCAACAACTTCGATCGCACCGACGAGGCGACCGGCACGATCACCTGCCAGGCTCAGGTATATGACGACGGTTATCTCAAGGGCGTGCTTTTGACCTTTACGCAAGAGGGCGATGATGTTTATGTCCAGATGACAGCGGCGAGGTACAGGCAGGGCGCCGAGGTCGGGACTTCTATTGCAGACGGAACCAACGCCAGAAGCCCGGATGTGGACGGCAGTTCGTGGGGCTATGCGGTATACACCCTCACGCTCGACCGTACGCCGCCGGAGCCTGTCGTCGAGGCTCCGGAGCCGATCGCGGTCTGGGTCGGGGACTTCAAGACCGCCACCAAGAACGGCTGCACGCTCGACTACCACGCCAACAAACTGTTTGGCGGAGTTGTGACGATCACCACGGATGAGAGCGTTGCTAGCTACGAAGGCGTCCATCACGGCGTTGATGTGACCTTGTCCAGCCCTACGAACGCGATAACCGTGATCGTCAAGTACAGCGACCTGAACTACAGCACGGCGAACGGGCGGATGTTCTTCACCAGCTGCGCGGACTCGAACGGAGAATACGACCGCACGGCGCTGAGGCTGACGGTCGGCAACAAGATCAAGGGCAGCACGAGCGACAACTCCGGCCCGGCCACGACGGACAACGGCACGCTCGCCGATCCACCGGCCTCCAGCGGCTACATGGCGTTCTCGTACGGCAACCCGGACGAAGCCGACGACCGCGGCACTCTGCTTTGCAGCGGCTCCGAGGAAGGCGCGATCAACACGACGAACTACTGGGTCAACGCGCTCAAGCATGACGAGGACAGCACAGGCTCCGGAATATACGGCGCTACGGTTGGCGGATACCGCAAGAACGCCAATCCCGGACAGAAGTGGTACAACGCCACGGGCATGAGGATCGAGGCGATCGCGGTGTTCGGAAAACGGCTGACGGAGGCGGAGCGCAACGCATACCGCTTCCCTGAGCCGTTCGAAACCTACACCGGCACGGACTATCCGGTCCCGTACTCGTGGTTCGCGAACTACGGCGTCCAGTCCGCCGACGTCGAGACAACGGCCGTCAGCGCGAGCAGCGCGCCGAAGGGCGCCGGCAGCTACACGTGGTGGGAGTGCTTCGTCCTCGGACTCGACCCGACGGGCGACGACACCTTCCTGACGACTATCCGCATGGACGGCCCGACGCCCGTCGTGGAGTTCTCGCCGACGAACGAGATCCTTCGCGCCAGCGGCGACATAGACTACGTCCTGGAAGGCAGGACGTCGCTCACGAACGACTGGTCCGAGTGCGATTCGTTCGACCAGCCCGGCGACACGAACCGCTTCTTCCGCGTGAAGGTAGTCTGGTAAGGTGTTCCGGTTGTCAACACCCTTCATCAAAACCGAATAAAGTGCTATAATAGACAACAATATGAAAATCAAGAAGCTTCTGTTGGCGTTCGCGGCCGCAACGGCCGCCACCGTGGCGTTCGCCCACGAATCCGTTCCGGCGTACCCCAACTTCGGACTGCCGCGCGTTGAGGAGATGATGTTCCTCGTCCTGCAGATCGGAATCATCCTCTTCGCCGCGCGCGTCGGCGGCGCGATCGCCACGATGATGAAGCTTCCGTCAATCCTCGGCGAGCTCGCGGCGGGCATCGTGATAGGTCCGTGGGCCCTCGGCGGAATCGGCTTCGGCGACGGGATGTTCCAGTACGGACTCTTCCACGGCGTGGCGCTGAAGGCGATGAACGCGGTCCCCGCCGCCGACGCGCACGTGATGTTCGGCACGATGGCCGGAACGTCCATGTTCGACGCCACGTCGCCCGCGCTGTACGGAATCGCGACGCTCGCCTCGGTGATCCTGCTGTTCCTCTCGGGGCTCGAGACGAACCTCAGGATGTTCCTCAAGTACTCGTTCGTCGGCTCGATGGTGGGCGTCGGCGGCGTGGTCGTCTCGTTCCTCTTCGGCGACCTCTGCGCGGTGTGGCTCCTGCCCAGGTTCTTCCCGGCCTTCGCCGAGCTCGCGGAGCTTCCGCTCGCGCAGGCGATGACCCACGCGGCCCCGCTCTACATGGGCATCATGTCCACCGCGACCTCCGTCGGCATCACGGCGCGCATCCTCTCCGAGCGCAAGAAGATGGACAGCGAGGAGGGCACGACGATCATGGCGGGCGCGGTGATCGACGACGTGCTCGGACTCATCGTCCTCGCCGTCGGCAACGGCATCATCGCCGCCAACATCGGCGCGAAGTCCGCCGCCGGCGCGTCCGCCGGGATGGACTGGGGCAACATCGGGTTCGTCGCGGTAAAGGCGTTCGGCGTCTGGCTCGGCGCGACGCTGATCGGCGTGCTGGCCGCGCGCTGGATCGCGAAGTTCCTCAAGGCGTGCTTCAAATCGACGGTCATGATCGCGACGATGGCGTTCGGACTCGCCCTCGTGCTCGCGGGCTTCTTCGAGTACATGGGCCTTGCGATGATCATCGGCGCGTACGTCATGGGCCTCGCGCTTTCGCGCACGGACCTCAAGCACCCCGTCCAGGAGATGCTCGCGCCGGTCTATACGTTCCTCGTGCCGGTGTTCTTCTGCGTGATGGGCATGATGGTCGATCTGTCCGCGCTGTGCTCCAAGCCGGTCCTCATCTTCGGCGGAATCTACACCGCGCTCGCCGTCGCCGCGAAGGTCCTAGGCTGCATGGTCCCGTCCATGTGCTGCGGCTTCAACGCGCTGGGCGGACTCCGCATCGGCGCGGGCATGGTGCCGCGCGGCGAGGTCGCGCTCATCATCGCCGGACTCGGCCTCTCCTACGGATACCTCACGCAGGAGATCTTCGGCATCGGCATTCTCATGACGCTCGTCACGACCGTCGTCGCGCCGCCCGCTCTCGTCGCCCTCTTCAAGCCGCGCGCGAAGGGCGTCCGCCATCCGAAGCCCTCGAAGGACGGCTCGCGCGAGGTGGAGTTCACGCTCGGAAGCGACGAGATAGCCGACCTCGTCATGACCAAGCTCGTCGGCGAGTTCCGCAACGAGGGCTTCTTCACGACGTGCCTTTCCCAGGAGGACCACATCTGGGAGATCGCGATGGACGAGATCGAGCTCTCGATCCAGCGTGTCGCGAACAAGATCCGCTTCAACTGCACGCCCGCCGAGGAGGCTATCGTGATGACCGCGTGGATGGAGGTCGCAAGCCAGATGAACGACCTCGCCCGCTCGATCGCCAAGCCGATTCGCAAGGAGGAGCTCGACAGGATGATCGTCTCGTCCGAGGCCGCCTCGCACGGACACGAGGGCGTCGGACGCTACCTGCAGGGTTTCGTCATGCTGCCGGACTTCACGGCGTCCTCGAAGAAGGAGGCCATCGAGAAGATGATCAAGGCGATCGCCACGGAGTGCCCCAACCACATCTACGACATCCCCGCCGCGACCGAGGCCGTCATGCGCCGCGAGTCCTCCATGCCAACCGGCCTCGACCTCGGCATCGCAGTTCCGCACGGACGCTCCTCCAGCGTGCGCGGAATCTCAGGCGCCGTCGCGATCGTCAACAACGAGGGCAAGCCGGGCGGCTGCATACCGGACTACGAGACGATCGACAAGAGCATCGTCAGGATCATCGTCCTCACCGTCGCCAACGACCAGAAGCAGACGCCCTACCTCAAGCTCATGAGCTTCATCTCGCGCGCCCTCCGCGCGGACAACGGCGTCGATCGCCTTGCGAAATGCAAGACCGTCGAGGAGATGAAGAGCTTCTTCAAGCACGCCCGCTGATGGACTCGCGGTCGGACACGATCGCCGCGATCGCCACCGCGCCCGGACGCTCCGGGGTCGCGGTGGTGCGCGTCTCGGGGCCGGACGCCTTCGCCGTAGGCGAGCGCGTCGCGGGCCGCCGACCCGAGCCGGGACGCGTTTTTTTCGCGCGCTTCGGCGGACCAGGCGCCGCAGCCATCGACAACGGACTCCTCCTCGCGTTCGCCGCGCCGCATTCCTACACCGGCGAGGACGTCGTCGAGCTCCAGTGCCACGGCGGGTCCGTCGCGCCCCGCCGCGTCCTGGAGGCATGCTTCGCGGCAGGCGCGCGCCTTGCGCGGCGCGGCGAGTTCACCGAGCGCGCGTTCCTCTACGGAAAGATTTCCTACGAACAGGCCGAGGGCGTCATTGATCTCATCGACGCGAAGACCGCGCGCGCGGCGGACGCCGCGCTGGAGGAGCTGGAGGGCGGGGACCAGGGCAGGACAGGCGTCTTCCGGCGCCTCTACGACGCCACGCTGGAGATGTCCGCGACGGTGGAGCATTCCCTGGACGTCAGCGAGGAGGAGCTTCCGCCGTCCTTCTTCGCCGCGCTGGACGCGTCGCTCTCCGGACTCCGCTCCGCGATACGCGACGCGCGCCGCCGGCTGAGGGAGCGGAAGCTGCTCCGCGACGGGGCGCTCGTGGTGCTCGCCGGCGCGCCGAACGCCGGCAAGAGCTCGCTCATGAACGCGCTTCTCGGCGAAAGCCGGGCCATCGTCTCGGCGACGCCGGGGACCACGCGCGACTCCATAGAGGAGTGGCTCGACGTGGGCGGATGGCCGGTGAGGCTCGTCGATACGGCCGGACTGCGCGAATCGTCGGACGCCATAGAGGCGGAAGGGGTGAGACGCAGCGAATCGCTGATGGGGAAGGCGGACCTCGTCCTGATGCTTGAGCCCGCCGGGGAGGAGGCGTGCGCGAGCCGCGGACGGGAGGCGTCCGGTGCTGGCGCGCCGACGATCCTCATCGCGTCCAAGTGCGACATTGCGCGCGGACCGGGCCTGAACGTCTCGTCAGTCACGGGCGAGGGGCTGGATGCGCTTCGTGCGGCGATCGCGGCACGGCTTGCGGAGCTGGCGGACTCGCCGTCCGCCGGGGAGGCGGAAGTCTCGTCCGAGGTCGCCGGGCGGCGCATGGCCGCGCTGGCCGGTGCGGAGTCCGCGCTTGCGCCGTTCGAGGGTCCGTCGTCTGGCTTCGACCTGGTCCTTTTCGCGAACGCGCTGCGCGACGCGTGCGAGCGGCTCGGGGCGGTTTGCGGGGCGACGTATTCCGCGGATCTCCTCGACAGCCTCTTCTCGCGCTTCTGCGTCGGCAAGTAGCTCCGTTCGCCGTAGCTCTTAGAGACACGGAAGCGGATTTTTTGGTATAATGTTTAAAAACCGACTTAAGGAGAAACAAAAATGGAGAATCTGAAGGGCAAGGTCGCGATCGTCACGGGAGCTGCGCGCGGAATCGGCGCGGCGATAGCGAAGAAGCTCGCGGAGCGCGGCGCGAACGTCGCTATCTGCGATCTCAAGGCCGAGTGGTGCGACGAGACCGTGAAGGCGCTCGAGGCGCTCGGCGTCAAGGCGAAGGGCTACGGCGTAAACGTCGCGGTCTCGTCCGAGGTCGATGCGTGCGTGAAGTCCGTCATCGCGGACTTCGGCAAGGTTGACATCATGGTCAACAACGCGGGCATCACGAAGGACGGGCTCCTCATGCGCATGAGTGACGAGGACTGGGACGCCGTCATCGACGTGAACCTCAAGGGCACGTTCCTCTTCACGCGCGCCGTGGCGCGTCCGATGATGAAGAACAAGGCCGAGGACGGCACGCAGCTCGGCGGCTCGATCATCAACATCGCGTCCGTCGTCGGCATCATGGGCAACGCCGGACAGGCGAACTACACGGCGTCCAAGGGCGGCGTCATCGCGCTCACGAAGACGACGGCCAAGGAGCTCGGCTCGCGCAACATCCGCTGCAACGCGGTCGCGCCGGGATTCATCCAGTCCAAGATGACGGACGTCCTTCCCGAGGACGTGCGCAAGGCGTACATGGACACGATCCCGCTCAAGCGCTTCGGCACTGTCGATGACATCGCCAAGGCCGTCGCGTGGCTCGCCGGCGACGAGTCCGCCTACGTCACGGGACAGATCATCTCCGTCAACGGCGGAATGATCGGCTAAGGTCGAAGGAGGAACCGTAATGAGACCCGGAATCTGGCAAATCCTCATCTGCGTTGTGATAATCGCGCTTCTTTTCGGCGCGAACAAGATCCCGCAGATCGCCCGTTCGCTCGGCAAGGCCAAGGGCGAGTTCAAGAAGGGGCTCGCCGAGGGCGAGAGGGACGACGACGCCAAGGGCGGCGACGGACCCGAGCCGTCCGACGGCAAATAGGAGGCGGGCGTCGGGTGACTGACCTCGTCCGCGAGCGTCTCAAGACGCTTCCGAACCGCCCCGGCTGCTATCTCATGCGAGATCGCCGGGGCGTCATCATATACGTCGGCAAGGCGAAGAACCTGCGCCGGCGCGTCTCCAGCTACTTCCGTCCCGGCGCGAAGCACGCGCCGAAGGTCCGCTCGATGGTCGATACCGTTTACGACTTCGAGTTCATGACGGTGAAGAACGAGGCGGAGTCGCTGCTCACCGAGGCGTCGCTCATAAAGAAGTACAAGCCGCACTTCAACATACTGATGCGGGACGACAAGCGCTACCTGGCGCTGAGGGCGGACGCGGACGCGCCGTGGCCGCGCTTAAGCTGCGTGAGGATCGTCCGCGACGACGGCGCGCGCTACTTCGGTCCGTTCCCGTCGAGTCCCGTGGTGCGCGCGGCGAAGGACTTCGTGGAGAAGCGCTGGGGGATCCGCGAGTGCGACGACATCGAGCCGGACGGGGAGTCGCACAAGCACTGCCTTGCGAACGTGATCCGCCGCTGCTCCGCTCCGTGCCTCGGACGCATTTCGCGCGAGGAGTACCGCGCGCGCTTCGAGGAGGCGTGCGAGTTCCTGCAGGGGAGGCGTCCGGAGGTCCTCGCCGAGGTCGATGCCGAGATGCGCGCGGCGTCCGAAAAGGGCGACTTCGAGACGGCGGCGAGGCTGAGGGACACCCTGTTCGCGCTGAAGGAGATGACCAAGGCGCATTTCGTCAGGAAGTCGCCGGAGATGCGCAGGGCGGACGCCGTGAAGGGCATCGAGGAGCTTGCGGAGGCTCTTGGGCTCGCCGCGCCGCCGCGCATAATCGAGTGCGTGGACATATCGAACCTCTTCGGGACGCACAACGTCGCCTCGCTGGTGGTGGCGCGCGACGGACTCCCGGACCGCCGCTGGTACCGGCACTTCAGGATAAGGAGCTTCGAGGGGGCGGACGATCCGCGCGCGATGGCGGAGGTCGTGCGGCGCAGGTACGGTCCGGAATCGACGCTGCTGGGGACGTCGCCGCGGGCGGACCTCTACATATGCGACGGCGGCGTGACGCAGCTGAGGGCGGCGCGCGCGGCGTTCGCGGAGATCGGGGCCGGGGACATGCCGACGGTGGGGCTCGCCAAGCAGCAGGAGATCGTTGTCCTGGACGACGGGAGGCCGGACGTGGTGCTTCCGAGGGACAGCGAGGCGCTTATGGTCATAACGAGGCTTCGCGACGAGGCGCACCGCTTCGCGATAACGTACCACAGGAACCTTAGGGAGAAGGCGATAAGGGAGAGCGCGCTGGACGAGGTTCCGGGGATAGGCGAGGCGAAGAAGGCGAAGCTGCTGAAGGCGTTCGGGTCCGTCCGCGGCATCGCGCGCGCCACGGCCGAGGAGGTGGCGTCCGTCGCCGGTGTCGGCGCGGCTATAGCGGAGGAGGTCCTCAAGGTCGCCCGCTCCGGCACCCTCTCCAGCCGCACCTGACCTGCCCGCGCCCGGCACGCTGGACTTTTTGCGCCGCTTTTGGTAAAATACTTCAAAGTTTTTCTCAAAAAAGAGGTAAATAAGAGTATGTCGAAGGAATCGATCGTTCGCAACAACGTCTGGAAATGGCTGATTTTGCTGCTTCTTGCGGCATTTTCGGTCCATGTGGCCTATCCTTTCAAGGATAAGCTGCGCCTTGGCCTGGACCTGAAGGGCGGCACGTCCTTCACGCTCGGCGTGGACGTCGAGAAGCTCCGCGAGAACATCAAGGCGGAGAATCCGGCGCTCACCAACGACGCGGCCGCCGTCGAGAACATCGTCAACGAGACGCTCAAGGACTGCGACGAGAACGTGATCGCCGTCATCCGCAGGCGCGTCGATTCCATGGGCACCAATGAGCCCGTCATCCAGTCGCTTCCCAAGGACCACCGCCTCCTGGTGCAGCTCCCCGGCGCGGACGAGAAGCTCCGCAACGAGGCGAAGGCGCGCCTCCAGAACATGGCGTTCCTCGAGTTCCGCCTCACGCATCCGAAGGACCGCCAGCTCGTGGACAAGCTCCTCGCCAAGGACATCTGCCCCGAGGGCTACGTCAAGAAGGGCTCCGGCTACGGCCGCGCCGCCAACTGGGCAGAGGTCGCCCGCACGCCCGGCTACGCCACGCGCCTCGCCGCCTTCGGCACGACGGACGACCGCTACCGCTTCATGCTCGAGGACAACAAGGACGGCTCCTACACGCCCCACTTCGTCTCGCGCACGGTCGAGCTGACCGGCAAGAACGTCGAGCACGCCGCCTGGGAGCGCGACATGGCCAAGGGCGGCTTCGAGGTCAAGTTCCGCCTTGACGCCGAGGGCGGGCAGAAGTTCTCCGCTCTCACCCGCAACTACAAGGCCGGCGGCCCGAAGAACAAGACCAGCGAGGGCCGCTGCCTCGCGATCGTCCTCGACGACACGCTTGTCTCCGCCCCCCAGATCCAGAGCGAGATCGGCCGCGAGGGCGTGATCACCGGACGCTTCTCCCTCCAGGAGGCCAAGACGCTCGCGGCGGACATCAACGCCGGCGCGCTTCCCGCCCCGCTCAAGATCCTCTCCGAGTCCTCCGTCGCCCCGACCGTCGGCGAGGACGCGATCTCCGCCGGAAAGACCGCCGCGATCATCGGCTTCGTCCTCGTCGCGATCTTCATGTTCATCTACTACTGGTACGCGGGCCTCGTCGCCGACGTCGCGCTCTTCCTCGACGTCGCGCTCCTCCCGACCGCGCTCGTCCTCGTCGCCAACATCCTCGGCGTCTTCGCCAAGGATCCCGCGATGGGCGGCGGCGGAACGATGACGCTCCCCGTCCTCACGATGCCCGGCATCGCCGGCCTCGTCCTCACGCTCGGCATGGCCGTGGACGCCAACGTGCTCGTCTTCGAGCGCATCCGCGAGGAGTTCCAGCGCGGACAGGCGGCGGGCAAGGCCATCGCCAACGGATACGGACGCGCCTTCACGGCGATCCTCGACTCCAACCTCACGACGATCATCACCGGCATCATCCTCTTCATCGTCGGCACCGGTCCGGTCCGCGGCTTCGCGATCACGCTCACCGCGGGCGTCGTGATCTCCATGTTCACGGCCGTCGTCGCCACGCGTCTCGTCTTCGACCACACGGTCAGGCCCGAGAGCACGAAGCCGTTCAGGATGCTCCAGTTCTTCAAGGAGCCCAAGATCGACTTCATGAGGTTCGGCAACAAGACGCTCATCGGCTCCGCGATCGTCATCGTCCTCTCCCTCGCGATCTTCGGCATCCGCCTCGCCAGCAACCCCGCGAGCGTCCTCTCCGTCGATCTCACAGGCGGAACCTCCATCGTCTATAACATGACGCAGGAGGAGGCCGGCCAGCCGTCCGTCGGCGACATCCGCTCCGCTCTCAACGGGTTCGACAACGCCGCCGTCATCCAGTACCAGCGCGGCGAGCGCACGACGCTCCTCGTCAAGACCGGCGAGACGGCGGACACCGCCAAGGGCAAGAATCTCGAGAACCGCGACGTCGGCGCGTATGTGACGAAACTCCTCTCCGAGCGCTTCCCCGACGCCGGGTTCACCACCGCGAGCGTCGAGGAGGTCGGCTCCGTCGTCGGCGCGGACCTCAAGGAGTCCGGCACCAAGGCCGTCCTCTTCTCCCTCATCGCGATCCTGATCTACGTCGGCTGCCGCTTCAAGTTCGGCTTCGGCCTCGGCGGACTCGTCGCCCTCGCGCACGACGCGCTGATCTCGCTCGGACTCTTCTCGCTGTGCGGACGCCAGGTCTCGCTCATCGTGATCACCGCGCTCCTGACGATCATCGGCTACTCGATCAACGACACCGTCGTCGTCTTCGACCGCATCCGCGAGCAGCTCCACCGCGACAAGCGCACGCCGTTCCGCGAGCTCTGCAACCAGGCGATCAACGCCTGCCTCGGCCGCACGGTCATCACGTCCATCACGACGTTCTTCGCGGTCGCCGCGCTCTTCGTGTTCGGCGACGGATCGATCTACGACTTCGCGCTCACGATGCTCATCGGCGTCGTCGCCGGCACCTACTCGTCCATCTTCATCGCCACGCCGATCATGGCCTGGTGGTACCGCGAGAAACGCCCCGACTTCGACGAGGAGGACTCCGCCCAGCAGGCGAAGTAGTCCGATAGCCCAAGGTGGAGGCCCCGCGATGAAGTGGTCCAAGTCGCTGATCCAGACCCTGCGCGACAATCCGCAGGACGCCGAGATCGATTCCCACAAGCTCCTCATGCGCGCGGGCCTCGCCCGCAAGGTCGCGGGCGGACTCTACGCCTACCTCCCCCTCGGGATGCGCTCGCTGAAGAAGATCCAGCAGATCGTCCGCGAGGAGATGGACCGCGCTGGCGCGCTCGAGATAGTCTCGCCAGTCCTCCAGCCCGCCGAGCTCTGGCGCACGACGGGCCGCTGGGACACGATGGGCCCCAACATGTTCAAGCTCCGCGACCGCGGCGAGCACGAGTTCGCGCTCGGGCCCACGGCCGAGGAGGTGTTCACGGACATCGCGAAGGGCCTGATCAGCTCCTACCGCCAGCTCCCCGTCACCATCTACCAGATCCAGTGGAAGTTCCGCGACGAGACCCGCCCCAGGTTCGGCCTCATGCGCTCCAAGGAGTTCCTGATGAAGGACGCGTACTCCTTCGACACGGACGCAGAGGGCGCCGACAGGAGCTACTGGAACATGTACCGCGCCTACGAGCGCATATACGCACGCTGCGGACTCAAGGCGGTCCCCGTGCAGGCCGACGGCGGCGACATGGGCGATTCGATGACGCACGAGTTCCACGTCCTCGCGGACGCAGGAGAGGACGGCATCGCGTTCTGCGACGGCTGCGGCTACGCGGCCAACCTCGAGAAGGCGGAACGCCGCGCCGCGCCGTGCGCCGACGCCGGCTGCCCGGCGTTCGAAGAGGTCGCCACCCCCGACGCCAGGACCATCGAGGAGGTCGCCGCGTTCCTGAAGCTTCCCGCCGACAGGTTCGTCAAGTCGCTCGTCTATGTCGCGGACGGCAGGCCGGTCATGGTGTGCGTCCCCGGAGACCGCGACGTCAACGACGTCAAGCTCAAGCGCCTCCTCGGCGCGAAGTCCGTCGCGCTCGCCGATTTCGAGACGGTACTCAAGGCCACCGGCGCCAACGCCGGATTCGTCGGACCCGTCAAGCCCGCTGACGCGGCGCTCCGCGTCGTCGCGGACGTTTCGCTCAAGGGCGCGACCGGGCGCATCGTCGGCGCGAACAAGGAGGGCTACCATCTCAAGGACGTCGATCTCGCGCGCGACACGAAGCTTTCCGACGCGGACTTTGCGGACCTCGTGGTCGTCCAGGCTGGCGACGTCTGCCCGAAGTGCGGCAAGCCGATGGTGATCAAGCGCGGCATCGAGGTCGGCCAGGTCTTCAAGCTTGGCACGAAGTACTCAGCCGCGTTCAACGCCACCTACAAGAACGACAAGCTCGAGGAGCACGTCATGATCATGGGCTGCTACGGCGTCGGCGTGAGCCGCACGCTCCAGGCCGTGATCGAGCAGAGCCATGACAAGGACGGCATCATCTGGCCTGCGGCGGTCGCGCCGTACCAGGTGTGCATCTGCCTCCTCGACCCGGCGGAGCCGGAGGTCGCGAAGGTCGCGGACGAGCTGGAGTCCGCCCTCGAGGCTCGCGGCATCGACGTCATCGTGGATGACCGCGCGGAGCGTCCGGGAGTCAAGTTCAAGGACGCGGACCTCATCGGCTTCACCGTCCGCGTGGTCGTCGGCGCGAAGGGACTCGCCAACGGCGGCGTAGAGATCAAGCGCCGCGACGAGGACAAGTCGAAGACGCGCGTCGTCGCCCCCGCCGACGCCCCCGCCGCCATCGCCGAGGCGCTGGCGTAGGACGGAGCCGGGCGCGTGCATCCCGTCCTCATAGACTTCGGTTTCTTCAGGCTGCACACCTATGGCGCGTGCATGGCGCTGGGCTTTCTCTTGAGCTGGAAGCTCGTGGAGAGGATTTCCGGTCGCAGGGACCTTGCGGACCTCATAATGTACCTTCTGGCGGGCGGCGTGATCGGAAGCCGCATCGCCTACGTCATCGAGCACTGGACGTCAGAATTCGCCGCCAACCCAGCCATGATCGTGCGCGTGGACAAGGGCGGACTCGTCTTCTACGGCGGACTCATCCTCTCGATGCTCATATTCTTCGCCTGGTGCGCGCTGAAGAGGGAGCGTCCGCTCGCGCTGGCGGACCTCCTGTGCGTCGTCGTTCCGCTAGGGCACGCATTCGGCCGCGTCGGCTGCTTCTTCTACGGGTGCTGCTGGGGGCGCATTTCCGCTTCGCCGCTCGCCGTGTCCTTTCCGCGCCATTCGCCCGCGTGGTACGACCAGCTTTCGCACGGACTTATCGACCAGTCCGCCCCCGCCTCGCTTCCCGTCTTTCCGACGCAGCTCTTCGAGGCGTCCGCGCTTCTCGCGCTTTTCGCGGTCCTCCTCGCAATCTACCTGAAGTGGCGCCGACACACGGCGGGTGTCTATCTGATCTGCTATGCCGCGCTCCGCTTCGGAATGGAGTACCTGCGCGGCGACCCCCGCGCGGCGGTCCTGGGGCTCAGCATCGGGCAGACGATCTCCCTCGGGATGGCGCTCGCCGGGGCAGCCTTCATCGCGATCGGCGCGCGAAACGTCCCGCGAAAAGACTTAGACTAGACTATCAGGACGCGATTGTGCTATAATCTCAATAATACAACAACAAAAAAGGAGGACAACAAAATGGCTCACAAGATTGCCGCCGACAAGTGCGTCGCGTGCGGGTGCTGCAAGGACGCGTGCCCGGCCGAGGCTATTTCCGAGGGTGCGCCCGCGTACACGATCGACGCCGACAAGTGCGTTGACTGCGGTGCCTGCGCGGCTACCTGCCCGAACGAAGCGATCTCCCCGGCTTGATAGAGTTCGCGTTAGAGACGCTTCAGCTCCTTCCGTTCCTCTTTGCGACGTATCTCGTCCTTGAGGCGGTGGAGTCGAAGGCCGGCGGCGCGCTCGAGAGTTTTCTCGGGCGCGCTCGCTCAGTTGGTCCGCTGGCGGGCGCGCTGGCGGGCGCGATTCCGCAGTGCGGCGTCTCCGCCGCCGCGGCGTCCTTCTACGCAGGCGGCGTGGTCACGGCCGGGTCGCTGCTTGCCGTTTTCCTTTCCACGTCCGACGAGCTGCTGCCGGTCCTGGTCTCGAAGCAGGTCCCCGTCGGGCTCATGGCCAAGATCGTCCTCATCAAGGCCGCCGCCGCCGCGTTGATCGGCTTCTCGGCGGACGGAATCCTTGCGCTCGTCCGCCACCGCCGCCGCTCTGTGACCGTCCACGAGCTTTGCGAGCACAGCCGCTGCGGATGCGCCGGAAGCCGCGGAATCCTGGTCCCGGCGCTCATCCACACGGCGGAGATATTCCTTTTCATCGTCATCGTATCAGGCGCGATAGAGCTTTGCATGCACTACTTCGGCGAGGAGTCGCTGAATACGCTGCGCCTCAACACCCCGGTCCTCGGCGAGCTGGCGGCCGGTGCTCTCGGGCTCATCCCCAACTGCGCCGTCTCGGTAGCCGGGGCGGAGCTGTACTGCAAGGGCGCGATGAGCGCCGGCGCGCTGATGGCCAGCTCGTTCACGGGGTCCGGACTCGGACTCCTCGTCCTTTTCCGCACGAACCGCAGCTTCCGCGAGAACCTGGCGCTGCTTGCGGTGGTGTATGCAGCCGGCGTCCTCCTCGGGATGCTGACGGGTCCGCTATTGTAGCATAGGAGCAAACGGCAGATGTCCAGCAAGAAGAAAGACTCCGAACCGCCAAGCCTGTTCGACAACCTCGACATGTTCGTGCCCGAGACGGCGTCATCCAGCCTGCCGCCCGCCGCCGCGCCCGTGAAGTACGACACGCACGGGCTCACCGGGGCGGGTCCGATGAAGGAGCTCTTCGACTACAACTTCCGCCAGTACTCGGCGTACGTCATCTGCTCGCGCGCGATCCCGTCCGTCGAGGACGGACTGAAGCCCGTGCAGCGCCGAATCATGCACGCGCTCTTCGAGCAGGACGACGGAAGGTACACGAAGGTCGCGAACATCGTCGGACAGACGATGCAGTACCATCCGCACGGCGACGCCTCCATCGGTGACGCGATAGTGGTGCTCGCGAACAAGCTCTGGGGGAAGGGCAAGGGATACCTGATCGACGGACAGGGAAACTACGGCTCCATCCTTACCGGAATGCAGCATGCCGCCGTCCGCTACATAGAGTGCCGCCTGACCGAGCTCGCCAGGAAGGAGGTCTTCAACAGGAAGACCACGACATACGTCCCCAACTACGACGGACGCAAGGAGGAGCCGGTCTATCTGCCCGCTAAGATACCGCTTCTCCTCATGCTCGGGGCGGACGGCATCGCGGTAGGGCTTTCGACGGCCATATTGCCGCACAATTTCATCGAGCTGCTAGAGGCCGAAATCGCCTGCATCCAGAAGAAGCCTTTCCAGCTCTATCCAGACTTCCAGCTGGGCGGAACTCTTGACGTGAGCGAGTACCAGGACGGACTCGGCAAGGTCAAGGTGCGCGCGAAGATCGAGAAGGAGGACAAGAACAAGCTCGTCATAACCGAGCTTCCGTGGGGCGAGACGACCGACTCCATAGCGGAGTCCATCGAGGATGCGATCAAGAAGAAGAAGGTCCCCGTCCGCAAGCTCCACGACCTCACGAGCGACTCGGTCCGCATCGAGCTCGAGCTCCAGACCGGCGAGAGCCAGGAGAAGGCCATCGTCGCGCTCTACGCCTTCACCAACTGCGAGAAGTCCATCTCCTCGCGCCCGGTCGTGCTGGACGCGGGGCGTCCGAGGCTGATGACGGTGTCCGACATCCTGCGCAAGAACGCGGACCGCCTCATGGAGCTCACGAAGCGCGAGCAGGAGATCCGCCTCGGCGAGCTGGACGACCTGTTCCACGCGCGCACGCTGGACCGCATCTTCATCGAGGAGCGCATCTACAAGCGCATCGAGTCGGAGAAGACGATGGAGGGCGTGAAGAAGGCCGTCGTCACCGGCTTCCAGCCGTTCCTGAAGGAGCTCCGCCGTCCGGTGACGGACGAGGACGTGGAGCGCCTGCTCAAGATCCCGATCAGGCGCATCTCCCAGTTCGACATCGACAAGAACCGCGAGGAGATCGAGGGCATCGAGAAGGAGGAGGCGCAGGTCCGCGACAACCTCGCGCACCTGCGCGCGTTCGTAGTGAAGTACCTGAAGGGGCTCGTCAAGGAGTACGCGAAGAGGTATCCGCGCTGCTCGAGGATCGAGACGGGCGCGTTCAAGCAGGTCGATGTCCGCGCCATAACGGCGAGCGAGCTCACGATCAGGTGGGACAAGGAGAACAACTACGTCGGCTCCGGGCTCCGCAACGGCGACGAGCTGTTCAAGTGCTCTTCGCTCGACGAGCTGATCCTCGTGTGGAAGGACGGCCGGTTCAGGAAGGTGCAGCCCGAGGACAAGATCTTCGTGGACAAGGACCTCCTCGCCGTCATCCGCTACAACCAGGAGAAGGACCGCGAGACGCGCGACTTCACCTGCGTTTACGAGGAGGGGGGCTACGGCTTCAGCTACATCAAGCGCTTCAGGTTCGGCGGACTCATCCGCAACAAGGAGTACCGCCTCGCGCCGGAGAAGCCGAAGTCGAAGGTCATCTTCTTCCAGGCGGGCTGCCCGGACACGATATACGTCAAGTTCAAGCCCGCGAAGAACCAGAAGATCCACCAGCAGTACTTCCTCCCCAAGGAGCAGGTCAAGCGCACGAACTCCGAGACCGGCAGGCAGGAGGACCAGGACGTCGTCCTCGTCCGCAACGCCGGCGCGAAAGGCAAGCAGCTCACGACGAAGCCGATCGCGCGCATCTCGTCCTCGAAGGGATCGTGGTGGGACGACTCGGAGGCGCCGTCCAAGGGCATCCTGGACTGACGCGCGACGGCGGAGGGGACTGCGGCCATGCGGATCTGGGGAATAACCGGCACCAACGGCAAGACCACGACGGCTTGGGTGCTCGCCGAGTTCATGAAGGCGGCGTACATAACGACCGTCGAGGTGAACACGCTCAGGCGCCGCTTCTACACGGGCTACACCACACCTCCGCTTGCGCAGCTGAAGGAGATATACGCCGAGATGGAGTCGGCCGGCGCGGCGGACTGCGTCATGGAGGTCTCCAGCCATGCGATCCACCAGAACCGAGTCGGGTTCGGCGAGACTACCGTCTTCTCCGGCGGGGCGTTCACCAACCTTTCCGAGGACCATCTAGACTACCACAAGACGATGGAGGAGTACTTCCGCGTGAAGCTCTCCTTCGCCGAGCGCATCGCGGAGGGCGTGAGGGCGCGTCCGGACAGCGGACGCCGCGACTTTCCGCCGTTCGTCGTCTGCCTGGACGGAGGATACGGACGCGAGATGCTCGAGGCGGCGGGGAGGCTCCCGCTCAACGTCATCCCGGTGACCGCTGAGCGTCCGCGCTTCGACCTTTCCGGCCTCAGGCTCGCCGGCGCGTACAACAGGTCGAACGTCCTCGTCGCCGCCGCGCTCGCGGAGGCGGCGGGGGTTCCGCACGACGAGATCCAGCGGACCATCCCGACGCTCGTTCCGCGCTGGGGGCGCCTCGAGCGCGTGGAGAATCCGGACGTCCGGGCGGACGCCTACGTCGATTTCGCGCACACGCCGGACGGACTCGAAAAGGTGCTCGGCGCGGCGCGCGGGTTCACGAGGGGCAGGCTCTGGGTCGTGTTCGGCGCGGGCGGCGACCGCGACCCCATGAAGCGTCCGCTCATGGGCGAGGCTGCCGCGCGGCTGGCGGACGAGGTTGTCGTCACGAGCGACAATCCGCGCAGCGAGGACCCGATGTCGATAATCCGGCAGGTCGTCGCGGGCGCCGCGCGTCCCGTACGCGTGGAACCGGACCGCCGCGCCGCGATATTCGGCGCGCTGGCGGAAGCCGCGGAGGGGGACGTCGTGATCGTCGCCGGCAAGGGGCACGAGACGACGCAGGAGATCATGGGCGTGAAGCATCCGTTCGACGACCGCGAGGTGATTCGCTCTTTCCGCCGCTAGGATATTTGGTATAATAGTCTTAGCAAAAGACAATTCGCATCCCGTCGGCGCCGTCGCCGTAGAGGAGGGTCCATGAACAAGACAATATCAATGCTCGTCGCAGCAGGAGTCGCCATGAACGCAACAACGAATGCACAGGAGAAGTCTCCGGCGCCGTTCCCGCTTCCGCCGCCGGTCGTGATCGCGCCCGACATGCGCGCGGACGAGAAGCCGGTGGCCGTGGAGTCCGTCCCGTCCGTCACGGAGGAGAACGCGCTCTTCCGCCGCGTGCGGACCGTCTTCACCTTCACCAACCCCAACGCGCGCGCAATGTCCGGCGAGTTCGAGTTCCCGATCCCCGAGGGAGCGTTCGTCTGCGGATACGCGCTCGAGGTGAACGGCGAGATGGTGCCGGGCGTCGTCTGCGAGAAGGAGAAGGCGCGCGTCGCGTTCGAGAACGAGGTCCGCAAGGGCGTCGATCCCGGACTCGTCGAGCAGGTGAAGGGCAACGTCTGGAGGACGCGCATCTTTCCGCTCAACCCGAACACCCCGCGCAAGGCCGAGGTCGAGCACATAGAGCCCAAGGCGACGGACAACGCGCCGGGCGCGGTCTGCGAGCGCGACGGCGACGACGTGTTCGTCGCGACGGTCGGCGGCTGCGTCGTGAAGAGCGTCAGGGACCGCATCGCCGCCTTCGGGAAGGGCGCTATAGCCTGGGACGCGAGCATGAGCGCGAAGCCGTTCGCCGCGGCGTGGCGCGCGAAGCTGGAGGCGCTGCCGGAGAAGGGCGAGTGGACGCTCGTCGCGTTCCGCAACGTGGCGGACTCGCCGCGAGAGTTCTCCGGGAAGTCCGAGCTCCTCGCCGCGATCGACGCGCTCGAGTACGACGGCGGCACGGACATCGGCGCCGCCATGGCGTCCGCGGCGGTCGGCGGTCCCGTCCTCCTCTTCAGCGACGAGATCGACACGCTCGGACTCGAGGCGCCCGCGTACGAGAGCCTGCCGGACGTCACCGTCGCCTCGCGCGACGACGCGCCGACGCGCGCGGTCGAGGTGAGGAGGCTCGCGAAAGGCGAGCAGGTCCCGGACGGCGCGGAGCCGAAGGAGGGACGCCTTCTGGCGACGGTGTGGGCGGCGAGGCGGATGCAGGACCTCGCGTCGCAGGCGGACGCGCGCAGCGGCGAGTTCCTCGCGCTAGGACGCAAGTACGGCGTCGCGGGTCCGGGCCTTTCGCTCATCGTCCTCGAGACGCTGGAGCAGTGGCTTGAGCACAAGATAGAGCCTCCCGCGAGCCTTGCGATCCACGACGAGTGGGCTAGGCGCCGCGCGGCGGAGGACGATCCGATAGCCGACAAGAAGGCGAGGGCGGAGCACGAGCAGCAGCTCCTCAAGTACTGGGAGGAGCGCGTAAAGTGGTGGAACGATCCGAAGCCGCCCAGGAAGACGCCGAAGAGCGGACTCTTCGACACCGTGGCGAACGCGTTCGGCGTCGGCTCAGCCTCCGCCGCGCGCCGCCGTGCGGCGTCCGAGTCCGTCGAGGACGGAATGGTGGCGGAGGCCGGAATGCCTGCGCCGGCGCGCGCGATGATGGCCCGCCACGTGGTGGCGGACGGCGCGAATCGCGAGGAAGCGTGCGAGGAAGCGCCGGCGGAGAGGTCCGCCGCCCCCGGCGCGGCCGGTTCGGGAACGGCGCCGACGGTGACGCTGAAGGCGTGGGATCCGGAGGCTCCGTACCTTGACGCGCTCAAGGCGGCGGCGAAGGGCGAGGCGTACGGCGTCTATCTGAAGGAGCGCGAGGCGAACGGCTCGTCGCCGGCGTTCTACTTGGACTGCGCGGGCTGGTTCTTCAAGGACGGCGACGCCTGCCGCGCCGAGCGCATACTCTCCAACCTTGCGGAGTTCAAGCTCGAGGACGCGGCGCTCTGGCGCTCCATGGGCTGGAGGGCTCGCGAGGCGGGATGCTACGGACTCGCCATCCGCGCTTTCCGCAAGGTGCTCGCGCTGCGCGGCGAGGAGGCTCAGAGCAGGCGTGACCTCGCGCTCGTCCTAATGGAGAAGGGCAAGGCGGAGAAGGACGCGAAGCTGCTTTCGGAGTCGATGGCGCTCCTCGCGGACGCGGCGTTCAGCACGAACGCGCGCCGGAGCGGACGTCGCGGCAACGACTTCCAGGTGTCCGTTATCGCGCTGGAGGAGCTGAACGGGCTCATCTCATGGGTGAACGACGTGAAGTGGCCGGATGGCGTGAAGCCCGCCGTTCCCGAGTTCGACTCCGCCTATCGCCGTGACCTTCCCGTCAAGCTCCGCATCGTAATGAGCTGGGACGCGGACGAGACGGACATCGACCTGCACGTTCTCGAGCCTAACGGAGAGGAGGCCTACTACGGCAACCGCCGCACTGCAGAGGGCGGGTTCGTCTCCGAGGACGTCACCACCGGCTATGGACCCGAGGAGTACCTAAAGAAGGACCTCGAGCGCGGCAAGTACAAGGTCCTGTCGAACTACTTCGCCTCGCACCAGACCGCGCTCACGGGCGCGACGACGGTGACGGCGACCGTTTACACGGACTGGGCCACGGCGCAGGAGAGGCGCCAGGTCATGACGCTCCGCCTCGACAAGCCGAAGGACAAGTTCCTGATCGGAGAGGTGGAGATGTCCGAATGAACGCCACCTTAAAATACCCCCTTGCGCGTCAGGGTCGATTTTCGATATAATATATACTCAATTTGCTAACATAAGGAGACAAAATGGCAAAGCGTGACATCCCGCTCGAAAGAGTGCGCAACTTCGGCATCATGGCCCACATCGACGGTGGCAAGACGACCACCTCGGAGCGCATTCTCTACTATTCCGGCAAGAACTACAAGATCGGCGAGGTGCATGACGGCGCCGCGACGATGGACTTCATGGTGCAGGAGCAGGAGCGCGGCATCACGATCCAGTCCGCCGCGACGTGCGTCCAGTGGGGCAACTACCGCCTTTCGCTGATCGACACTCCCGGACACGTGGACTTCACGGCCGAGGTGGAGCGCTCGCTGCGCGTCCTCGACGGCGCGGTCGCGCTCTACTGCGCGGTCGGCGGCGTGCAGCCGCAGTCCGAGCAGGTCTGGCGCCAGTCCGAGAAGTACAAGGTCCCGAAGATCGCGTTCGTCAACAAGATGGACCGCGTGGGCGCCAACTTCTACAGCGTCATGGACCAGATGAAGAGCCAGCTCGGCGCGAACCCCGTCCCGATGGTCATCCCGATCGGCGCGGCGGAGACCTTCGAGGGCGTCATCGACCTCATCAAGATGAAGGCGCTCTACTTCGACATGAAGAGCCTCGGCAAGACGGTCATCGAGAAGGACATCCCGCCGGAATACGTCGAGAAGGCCCAGGAATGGCGCCAGAAGATGGTTGAGAGCGCGGCGGAGCAGGATGACGCTCTGATGGAGAAGTTCTTTGCGGGCGAGGAGCTTACGATTCCCGAAATCAA
>JAGCFB010000059.1 GCA_017650345.1 Kiritimatiellia bacterium
CCTCGACGATGGCCGTCTTGCCGACGCCCGGTTCGCCGATGAGCACGGGGTGGTTCTTTGTCTTGCGCGACAGGATGCGTATCACGTCACGGATCTCCGTGTCGCGTCCGATGACGGGGTCCAGCTTGCCGGACCGCGCCAATGCGGTGAGGTCGGTGCCGTACTTCTCCAGGCACTTCTCGTTGTCCTCTGGCGGTTCGTAGCTTGCGTTCATGGTATTTTCTCCTTTTCAGACCCCTTTTGGGAGTCCGCCATGACACCAGCAATGTGCGTGCCAGCCCGGATCGCCGCCAAAACCGCGACAATCCGTCCCGAATCGCGACAATAGGTAACTGATCAGCGGCGCGTGTTGATGTATCCGGCGCGCCCGTCCTTCTTCTCGGGGAACTTCACCTCGACTCCGGCCGAATCGATCGCCATGAGTAGGTTCATCTTGGCGGTGAGCATGGAGTCGTACTTGAGCGTGAGCGTCTTGTTGGCGAGGTCCCACTTGAGGGAGTCCGCCACGATTCCGCTCTGCTCGGCGAGGGCCTTGGCCGCGCGCGGCTGGTTCTCGGCGGTGAGACCCGGAATCTCGATCGTGTAGTCCCTGATGTCCGCCCGGCGGCATCCGGCGAGCGAGGCGAGGGCGGCGGCCAGGACTATGGCGACGGCTTTGGATTTCATGGTTGGGGCCTTTCGGAAGCGGATCACTTGAACGTGGTGGGGTCGGAGTCGGGTCCGAACGGCGACAGCTCGCGCAGGTTCCTGATCACCGGCGGGATCTTCTCGAGCGCGTAGTCGATGTCCGCATCCGTGTTGTAGCGGCTCAGGGAGAAGCGGACGGATCCGTGCACCGCGATGAACGGGACGCCCATGGCGCGGATGACGTGGCTCGGGTCGAGCGAGCCGGACGCGCACGCGGAGCCCGTGGAGATGCAGATTCCGAGGTCGCTCAGATGGTAGGCGATCGCCTCGCCCTCGATGTACTCGAAGCTGACGTTGAGCGTGTTGGGGAGCCTGTGCGCCCTGTCGCCGTTGACGCGCACGTTGGGGCATGCGGCGAGGATGCCCGCCTCGAGCCTGTCGCGGAGGCGCGTGAGCTTCACGGACTCCTCGGCCATCCCGGTGCGCGCAAGCTCGCAGGCCTTGGCGAGTCCGACGATGTACGGCACGTTCTCCGTGCCCGCGCGGCGGCCGGACTCCTGGTGTCCGCCGAGCATGAACGGCCTGAACTTCGTCCCGCGGCGGACGTACAGGATGCCGACGCCCTTCGGCGCGTGGAACTTGTGGCCGGACATGGAAAGCATATCGACCGGCACCTTCGAGACGTCCACCGGTATCTTGCCCGCGACCTGCACGGCGTCCGTATGGAACGTCGCGCCCGCCTCGCGGCATATCTCGGCGACCTTCTCGATCGGGAAGACGGTGCCCGTCTCGTTGTTCGCCCACATGACGGAGACGACGGCGTTCTTCGTGCCCTTCAGCTCCTCGCGCAGGCGCTCCGGATCGATCTGCCCGACGCCGTCCACCGGAAGCTCGACCTCCTCGTGCCCCTGCGCCTTGAGCCTGCGGCAGGGCTGGAGGACTGCCGGATGCTCGACCGCCGTGGTCACTATCTTGGAAGACCTGCCGTAGAAGTCCGCCGCGCCGCGTATGGCGGTGTTGTCCGACTCCGTGGCGCACGAGGTGAAGATCACCTCGTCCGGCGAGCAGTTGAGGAACGCGGCGACCTCCTCGCGCGCCTTCGCGAGATGCGTAGCCACCTTGCCGCCGAACGCGTGCATCGAGCTGGGGTTGCCGTAGAGCTCGCAGAAGAACGGATCCATCGCCTCCTTCACTTCGGGGGCCGTCCGCGTCGTGGCGTTGTTGTCTAGATAAACCGTCTTTTCCATATCTGCATATTATACCAAAAGAACCGCCGGAAACGCTATTGCGACACGGCGGACGATATGACGAGCGATGCGAGGGTGAAGCCGAACGTGCCGGTGACCGGCGCCAGCGAGCCGAACGCGCGCCCCTCGCCGGACGCCCCTTCGCGGCGCCTCTCGGCGCTCCAGACGCAGGTGAAGTCGCGCTCCGGGATCCCGCCCGTCTCGCGGAACCTCCTGCGCATAGCGCGGGCGAGTCCGTCCCCCTCCACGCGGCGGAACGCCGTCGCGCGTACCTGGAGCGGATCCATCCTGAACGCCGCGCCCATCGAGGAGAAGAGCGTGACGGACGGGATGGACAGCGCGTGGCGGACGAGGGCGATCTTGTCGTCAAGCGAGTCTATCGCGTCGATCACGCAGTCGAAGCGCTCGAGTCCGAACGAGTCGGCCGTCGCCTCCGTGTACGCCTCGACGCGCGGCTCGATCGCGGCGGACGGATTTATCTCCGCGATGCGCTCGGCGAGCGCGACGGCCTTGGGACGTCCGACGGTGCGCGACGTCGCCATGACCTGCCTGTTCACGTTGGACGCCTCCACGCAGTCGCGATCGACCAGCATGAGCGTCCCGACGCCCGTCCTCGCGAGGGCCTCGGCGCACCATCCGCCGACGCCGCCGAGTCCGAAGACCGCGACGCGCGCGGACGCGAGGCGCGACATGGCGTCCTCGCCGAGGATGAGTCCGGCCCTTCCGAAGAACGCCGCGTCGCGGCCCGCATCTACGCTGTCTGCGTCCATTCCTGAAAGCCGTTAGGTTGGTGCGCCCGGAGGGACTCGAACCCCCACGCCGAAGCAGTGGAACCTAAATCCACCGTGTCTGCCATTTCACCACGGGCGCGCATCAAATCATTTCTTGGACAGCTTCTCCTTGTGGGAGTAGAAGACCTTCGTCCTGTTCCTGAAGCGCTCCTGCTCGGGGAACGTTCCGCCGGAGACGAGCGACTGGAACTCCTCGAGCGCGGCGCGCTGCTTGCGGTCGAGGTTCGCCGGAACCTCTATGACGATCCTCGCCGTGAGGTCGCCGGGGAATCCGCCGCGCAGCGACGGGACGCCCTTTCCGCGAAGCCTGAAAAGCTTGCCGTTAGGCGTGCCGGCCGGAATCTTGAGGCGGGCCGCGCCCTCGGGCGTCGGAACCTCGACCTCGCCGCCGAGCGCCGCGAGAACGGGCGAGACGGGGACGTCAACGCCGAGGTCCTGGCCATCGCGGGCGAAGATGTCGCTCTCTCTGACCGCGATCTGCACGTAGAGGTCGCCGTTCGGGCCGCCGCGGAGTCCGCCGCCGCCCTTGCCGGAAAGCCTGAGCCGCGAGCCGTCGTCCACGCCCGCGGGAATCTTGAGCGAGATGTGCTGCGGAGCCGAGACGTGGCCCGTTCCGCGGCACTTGCGGCAGGGCTTCTCGATGACCGAGCCCTCTCCGCCGCAGGCGGGGCAGGACTGCCTCACCTGGAAGAAGCCAGATCCGCCGATCACCACGCCGCGTCCGCCGCAGGTCTTGCAGGTGACGCGCTTGGAGCCGGGCGCAGCGCCCGTGCCGCCGCACTCCGTGCACTGGGAGGGAAGCGTTATGTCGATCGTGCGCTCGCTGCCGAAGATCGCCTCGTCGAAGTCGATCTCCAGGCGGAAGGTCATGTCGTCGCCGCGCTGCGGACCGTTGGGGTCCGCCTGCCTGCGGGAGCGTCCGCCGCCGAACAGGTCCTCGAATCCGCCGAACCCGCCGCCGCCGTTCATGCGTCCGCCGAAGACGTCGCCGAACATGGAGAAGATGTCGTCCATGCTCATGCCGCCCGCGCCGAATCCGCCGAAGCCGCCCTGTCCGCCGTTCATTCCGGCGAAGCCGAACTGGTCGTAGCGCTGGCGCTTCTCGGGGTCGTGGAGGACGTCGTACGCCTCGGCCGCCTCCTTGAACTTCTCCTCGGCGGCCTTGTCGCCGGGATTGCGGTCGGGGTGGTACTTCATGGCGAGCTTGCGGTAGGCGGACTTTATCTCGTCCGCCGTGGCCGTCTTGGACACGCCAAGCACCTCGTAGTAGTCACGCTTCTCCGCCATAGCTATCCACCGTCCATTCCTGGTTCCCTACTTCGCCTCCGCCGGATTCCCGGCGGAGACCACGACCTGGGCCGCCCTCAGCACCTTGCCCTTGAGCGTCCAGCCGCGCTTCACCTCGTTGGAGACGCGCCCCTCGGCGACGTCCGCGCTCGGAAGCTGTGCGATCGCCTCCATGCGCTCCGTGTCGAGCTCCTCGCCGACGGAGTCGAACGGCTCCGCCTCGTGGTCCTTGAGCGCCTTGACGAGTCCGTCGTAAACGAGCTGCACGCCCTTCACGAACGCGCTGTCATGGTCCTCGGCCTTCGAAAGCGCGAGCGCGAGGTTGTCCACAGTCGGAAGGATGTCCTTAAGGATGTCCGCCTCCGCATAGCGGTAGGTGTCCTCGCGGTCGCGGGCCGTGCGCTTCTTGAAGTTGTCGAAGTCCGCCATCAGCCTCGCGTAGCGGTCCTTCCAGTCGGGCTCCGCCGGCTTCGGCGGCTCGGACGGAGCGGACTCCCCGGCGGGCGCCTCTGAGCTCTCCTGGGTCTCCGCAGCTTCCGTGGCCTTCGCATTCTCCGGCGTCTCGGCGGACTCCGGAGCATCCGGGGTCTCGGGCGTCTCCGGGGTTTCCGGAGCCTGTTCCTCGGTCGCAGCCGCCTCCATGTTATCGGTCTCTTCCAACTTCCACCTCTTGTGACGTCTTTCCCTGCCGAAACGCATGCCTTACGCCCTGATCTGTCCGGCCTTCGCGAGCATCTTGGCCTCGACGGACTGGATTTCCGCGAAGCCCTGCGAGCTGTGCGGGTTGAGTCCGTCGGACGCCTCCATGGAGCTGTCGGCCTCGTTGTATATCGTCGCCTCGAGGCCCTTCAGCGCCTCGAAGAAGATGTTGCCCTTGTAGAGTCCGAGCGTGACCTCGGCGGTCGCCTTGTCCGCCCAGACCTGGATCGCGGCGCGCGCGGCCTGGGTGGCGGGGTCGAACCAGCGTCCGTCGTAGATCTGGTCGGAGACGAGCTTGGAGAGCTGCTGGAAGAGGAGCGTGGAGCGGCGGTCCATGATGCCCTCGTAGATGTACTTGAGTCCCCAGGAGAGGACCTCCATTCCGGGCGCCTCGTAAACGCCGCGGCTCTTCGTGCCGATGATGCGGTTCTCAAGCGCGTGCTTCATGCCGATGCCGTTGCGTCCGCCGACCTTGTTCATCTCGAGCATGACCTCGTAGGGCGTCATCTCGACGCCGTTCACGGCGACGCAGCGGCCCTTCTCGAACCTGAGCGTTACCTTCTCGACCTGGTCGGGCGCCTCCTCGGGCCACACGCCCATCGTGGGCTTCACGATGCGCATGGAGGTCTCCATGGACTCGAGGTCCTCCGCCTCGTGGGAGAGTCCGGCGAGGTTCGCGTCCGTCGAATACTTCTTCTTCGTGCCGACGAACGCAGTGATGCCGCGCTCGGCGAGGAACTCGACCATCTGGGTGCGTCCGGGGAACTTCTTGAGGAGGTCGGAGTCGCGCCAGGGGGCATAGACGCCGAAGTCGGGGTCGAGGACGTTCGTGTAGCGCTCGAAGCGCATCTGGTCGTTGCCGCGTCCGGTCGCGCCGTGGACGAGGACCGTGCAGCCCGCGGCCTTCATGGCCGGGAGGAGCTTCTGGACGGTGACGGCGCGCGCGATGCCGGTGGAGTTCCAGTAGCCGCCGTCGTACATCGCCTGGCACTTGACGGTCTCAAAGCAAATTTCCGCCATCTCGCCGGTCACATCGACGATCGTCGTCTCGACGCCCGTGGGCGCCATCTTCGTCTTGATGTCGTTGATGTCCTTCTCGTCGGGCTGGCCGACGTTCGCGGAGAAAGCCTTGACGTTCACCCCCGCGTCCTTGAGAACGCAGCAGATGGTCTTCGAGTCGAGCCCGCCGCTGACGCACACGCCGACGGTCTTGCTCTTGAGGTCTTCGAGTTTCATTCCTTCTTGTCCTTTCATGGAAAAACGCCGTATATTATATCATATTCGGCCAAAAATGGAACACCCGGAAGCCAAGCACGGCGGCGGGCGGGGTTGCGCCGTCACATGCGGCCGCTCATGGCGTCGATGAGGTCGCAGAGCCTCTTGTACGCGACGCCGAGGTCGTCGTTCGTCACCTTGAACATGTACTCGTCCGCGCGGGCGATCTCTCCCTCCGCGTTCGCCATCCTGCGCTCGATCACCTCGCGGGAGTCGGTTCCGCGCCCCTCCAGGCGCCGGCGAAGCTCCTCCATGGACGGCGGCAGGATGAAGATATCGACGTAGCCGATCTTCAGCGGATCGTTGTTCGGGAGCGAGCGGACGTACTCTCGCACCTTCGCCGCTCCCTGCACGTCGATGTCGAGGACCATCGAGTTGCCCTCGGCGAGGACCTCCTCGATCGGCGCCTTGAGCGTCCCGTAGTAGTTGTCGTGCACCTTCGCGTACTCGATGAACGCGTTCTCGCCGATCAGCTCCTCGAAGCGCTGCTTCGCGAGGAAGTGGTAGTCGAGCCCGTCCTCCTCCTCGCCGCGCGGCGCGCGCGTCGTGCAGCTTATGGAGTACACGAGGTCGTGGTACTCCTGGAGGAGCATGTCTATGAGCGTGGACTTCCCGCATCCGCTCGGGGCGGACATCACGAGAAACAGCGGCTTCGTGCGGTTGTTCATTTCGGACTGCCCTCGCGCCCCTCCTGTCAGAACACCTCGCACGGCGGGATCTCGCCGACGATCGGACGCGCGTAGTCGAGGAACTTCTCCGTGACGTCGTGTCCGTTCTTCGCGATGTACTCCTTCGGGACGCTGCGCGTGTACTTCGCCGCGTTCTGGATCGGCACCGGCGCGAACGCCACCTTGTACTTCCGGCCCTCCTCGCGCACGATCGCGATCGTGCCCTTCGAAAGCTCGCCCTTCAGCGCCGCCTTCACGGCCGCCGCGCCGGCCGCGCGCGCCTCCCTCTGGTCAACCTTGGACGCGATCCCAGGGAACGAGCGCTGCAGGTAGCCGAACGTGTCCGCGCGCACGCGCTTCACGCCGGCCTTCTCCTTGAGGACGCGGGCGAGCGCGTCGCCGAGAGCGCCGGTGCCGGACATCTGGACGTTGCCGTGGGAATCCTTCTCGCCGGAGCCGAGCTTCGCGCCGATCGGCACGCCGTCCTTGCCGCGGATGCCCTCGGACACCGCGCACACGCAGCGTCCGAACCTCTTCATCGCCGCCTTGACGTCCTTGACGAACCTCTCCTCGCCGAACGGGACCTCGGGAAGGTAGATGAGGTGCGGACCGTCGTCTTCGCGCTGGCGCGCAAGGGCGGAGGCAGCAGTGAGGAAGCCCGCGTCGCGCCCCATGATGATGTCGATCTTCACGCCGCCGAGCGCGCGGTTGTCCAGGTCGTCGCCGCGGATGGCGGACGCGACGAAGCGCGCCGCAGAGCCGAAGCCGGGCGTGTGGTCGCAGCTCCTGAGGTCGTTGTCGATCGTCTTCGGGATGTGATAGACGACGAGCGGATAGCCGTCCTTCTCCGCCTCCTCCGCGACGATGCGCGCGGCGTCCGCCGAGTCGTTTCCGCCGATGTAGAAGAAGTAGCCGACGTCCAGGCTCCTGAACGCCTCGAAGATCGCGCGGCAGTCCGCGGCGTCCGGCTTGCGGCGGCAGCTCCCGAGCGCGCTCGACGGAGTCTCCGCGATGGCCTCCAGCTTCTTGGCGGACGGCTTGCGCAGGTCGATGTAGTCGTTGCCGAGTATCCCCAGGATCCCGTGCCGAGCGCCGAGGATCCTGCCGATCCTTGCGCTCTTGCGCGCTTCGAGGACTGCGCCCACGAGCGACTGGTTGATCACCATAGACGGACCGCCCGACTGGGCTATCACCATGTTCATCTTCTTCATAGTACCTACATTATACCATATTTGCGCCGGAAGCTCCCGTCCTCGCGAAGCGGTGGAACGGCTCGGAAGCGCCGGGGGCGAGCATCCCGCGCGCGGACAGCACGCGGCGCGCCTGCCGCGCGACGGCGTCGGACGGATCGACCAGCGCCGCGCGTCCGTCCGCGACCTTCTCCATGAGCGGCTTCAGGTGCGGAAAGTGCGTGCAGCCCAGGACCAGCATGTCGCATCCCGCCGCAAGCAGAGGCTCCAGCTTCGCGCGCACGGTCCGCTCGGCGTCGGGGCCGGACGTCTCGCCGCGCTCGACCAAATCAACAAACTCGTCCGCCACCGTCGCGACGACGGTCACGTCCTTCGCGAACTTCGCCTTCGTCTCGCGGTAGAGGCGTCCGCCGAACGTCCCCGCCGTCGCAAGGACGCCGACGACGCCGGTCCGCGACTTTAGGGCGGCAGGCTTGACGGCGGGCTCGAGTCCGACGAAAGGCACCTCCGGCCACTTCGCCCTCAATACGTCGATCGCCGCCGCCGTCGCCGTGTTGCACGCGACGACGACCATCTTGCAGCCTTCGCCGAGAAGACGCTCCGTGTTGGCGACGGAGAGGCGGACTATCTCCTCCGGCGGCCTGTTGCCGTACGGACAGTTCGCGGAGTCCGCTATGTAGATCGTGGATTCGCCGGGACACATCCGGCGGAAGGCGTCGAGGATGCAGAGTCCGCCCAGTCCCGAATCGAAGAACCCCACTGGCCTGCTATCGGACAATGCCCCACTCCCTGAGCGGCTCGACCGGCAGGCCCATGATGTTCTCGTAGCTTCCGGTCCATCCTTCGACGATCATGTCGCCGCTCTCGTCGATGTCGTACGCGCCCGCCCGGTCCGTCGGCCTCACGCGCGCGACGTACTCCTCGACCATCGCGTCGTCCAGCTCGCGGAACCTCACGTCGCTGCGCGCGACCTTGGCTTCGCCGTCGAACGCGACGCCGGTGAACACGACGTGCGTCTTCCCGGAAAGCTCGCGCAGGAAACGCTTCGCCTCCTCGAGGTCGCGCGGCTTGCCGTATATCCTCCCGTCGAACCACACTATCGTGTCGGCGGAAAGGACGCGCCTCCGGCCCGCGGCGGCGGCGCCCTTCGCGAGCGCGTTCTCGCGGACGGTCCGCTCCGGGTCGCCCGGATAGGAGACCTCTGGCGCGTCCGTCTTGAGGACTTCGAAATCGACCCCGAGGTCGCGGAGTATCTTCGCCCGCCTCGGACTCCCGCTGGCAAGCGTAAGCTTCATGGACGCTCGGTCTGGGGAATGAGCTTCTCGCAGCGCGTGCGGACCTCGTTCCACACCTTGTCGAGAAGCCCGGCGTACGGCGCGCCCTCGCGGAGGAGGTAGTGCCAGGCCGCAAGCGCAAGGGACGCGACAAGGATGAAGTTCAGGAACGCGTGGAACCTCACGCGCCGCTTCGCCGCCTTGCGCGTCAGCTCCAGCTCGTCGGGTCCGTCGATCATGTTGACCACCGTGAGCCCCTTGTCGCGCATCTGCGTTATGACGGCCACGCGGTTCTCCGCCTCGACCTGCATCTTGTCCTGCCTGCCGTTCTCGTCCTTGTATATGACTGTCCAGACCATCATGAAGCTCCGTTTCCCTTTACATTCCCTACCTGGCGCGAAGCCTTATCTTCTGGCCCACCCAGATCCTGTCCATCTGGCGAAGCTCCTTGCCGTTGACCTTCGCAACCTCCTCTGGCGTAGTCCCGAAGCTGCGCGCGATCTTCGTGAGCGTGTCGCCCTGCTTCACCGTGTAGAACTCCGGAATCTCCGCCACCCTCTCGCCCAGCGGCACGGAAGGACGCGTCTCGGCGGAAGGCGCAGCGGCAGAGGCGGACGCCGTGCGGACCTGCGTTGCGGCCGCGGGGGCGGGGGGCGTCGCGGCTTCCGCCGTCGCGGGGGCGGGAGCCTCCGCTTCGCGCGGCGCGGACGGTTCGCCGTCGGCGACGGCGGACACGGCATCCGCCTCGGCGACCGGCGCGTCGTCAACGGCCGCGACGGACGGACGGCCCGACAGAATGAACAGTCCGACGATGCCCGCATGCATGATCACGCTCGCGAGCACCGCAACGACCCAGTTCATGGAATTCCTCTCGTTGTCTGTCATGTCGTCTCTCCCTGCGGAATATTATACCAAATATCAACGGACGGTTCCGTGGTCCGCGCCCATGTTCTCGCCAAGGAGCGCAAGCTTCGGATCGCTCGCCTCGAAGCCCTGCACCCATCCGTTGCCGAATCCGAAGTCCGCCGCCGCCTCCGTCACGCTGCCGTACTCCTCCTCCGTCACCGGACGGTCGAACGGCGGCGTCTCCAGCGCCTTGTACGCCGGCGTGTACTGCGCCATGACGGAGACCGGAACTTCGCTCGACACCTCCGTCGCGAGCCACGCGAGGTTCTCTATCGCCTCGTCGGCGTGCCCCGGCAGGACGAGGATCCGCACGACCAGCGGCGGCAGTGCGCCGGTCCCGCCGCCGCGCCCCCAGGCCCATTTCACCGCCGCGCGCGCGGACGCTGCGTAGCCCGGCGCCTGCGACGCGGCGACTGCAGTCTCGTCGCTCGAATAGCGCAGGTCGAAGAGCGCGCAGTCGCAGAGTCCGGCGTACTCCTCCAGCGTCTCAACGCGCTCGTAGCCGGACGAGTTCCAGACGAACGGAAGGCGCACGCCCTCCTTTGCGAGCATGTGGGCCGCCTCGCGGACGAAAGGCAGGTATGGCGTTGGCGAGACTAGGTTCCAGTTCTCCACGCGGTCGGCGACGGCGAGCTGGCGCATTACGTCCGCCAACTCGGTGACGGACTTGTCCTCGCCCGCGCCACGCCAGCTCCACGGCGAGTTCTGGCAGTAGAGGCACTTCATCGTGCAGCGCGAGAAGAAGATGCAGCCGCTGCCGCGCTCGCCGGTTATGGGAGGCTCCTCGCCGAAGTGCGGACCCCAACGGAAAAGTCGCGGAAGGTTCCCGGCGCCGCACCATCCCGGCGCGCCGCCGTCGCGGAAGCGGTCCGCGCCGCATCTGCGCGGACACAGCTCGCAGGGATCAGCCAAGGGCCAGCTCCTGCTGCGAAGCGGCGGGCTTGAGTCCGAGAAGCCGCCACGCCTGCGCCGTCGCGACGCGCCCCTTCGGCGTCCGCTCCAGGTAGCCCTGCATGATGAGGAAAGGCTCGTACGCCTCCTCCACGGTGTCCGCCTCCTCTCCGACGGATACGGCGATCGTGGAAAGTCCGACGGGGCCGCCGCCGAACTTGACGCAGATCGTCTCAAGTATGCGGCGGTCCATGTCGTCAAGTCCGTTGGGGTCGATCTCGAGGAGTCCGAGCGACTCCGTCGCTACGGGGCCGGTGATGAAGTTGCCCGCGCGCACCTGCGCGTAGTCCCTCACGCGGCGGAGGAGGTTGTTCGCGATTCGCGGAGTTCCGCGCGCGCGGCGGGCGATCTCCAGCGCGCCGTCGTCGTCGATATCGACGCCGAGCTTCGCCGCGCTGCGGCGGACGATCTCCGCAAGCTGCTCCGGCACGTAGTAGTCGAGTCGGTTGACGAGTCCGAACCTGGCGCGCAGCGGCGCGGCGATGAGTCCGATCCTGGTCGTCGCGCCCACCAGCGTGAAGCGCGGAAGCTCCAGGCGGACGGAGCGGGCGTTGGGGCCCTGGTCGATCATGATGTCGATCGCGTAGTCCTCCATCGCGCTGTAGAGGTACTCCTCCACGGTCTTCGCCATGCGGTGTATCTCGTCGATGAAGACGATGTCGCCCGGCTCCAGCGAGGTGAGGAGCCCTGCGAGGTCGCCCGGCTTGGTGATGACCGGGCCGGACGTAGTCTTTACGCTGACGCCCATCGCCTCGCCGAGGATGTAGGAGAGAGTCGTCTTGCCGAGTCCGGGCGGACCCGAGAAGAGCACGTGGTCGAGCGATTCGCCGCGAGCCTTGGCCGCCTCGACGGCGAGCATCAGCCTGTCGCGGACCTTCTCCTGTCCGACGAAGCCTTCGAAGTCGGACGGCCTGAGCCTGTTGTCGAACGCGCTGTTGCGCCTGTTGAGCTCGTCGCTCGCCCTTTCTCTCTGTATCGACGCCATGTCTATCCTGTCGCTTCCTTTGTCGCCCATTATACCATATCTACCTCGCCGCGAGGACCTTCGAGACGAGCGAGCCGTCCTTGAGGCGCGTCGTGATCTCGTCGCCGGGCCTGGCGTCCGACGCGCTGCGCACGACCCTGCCGGAGGCGTCCGTCGTGAGCGAATAGCCGCGGTCGAGGACCGAGAACGGGGAGAGCAGCGCAAGCTTCGCGTCCAGCACCTCGACGCGGCGGCGCAGCTCGGACTCCCTGTGGCGCAGCGTCGCGGGCGAGAGCTTCGCGCCGAGCACGTCCACGCGGCGGCGCAGGTTTGCCTCGAACCTGGTCAGCGCGGGGACGAGGAGCGCGGCAAGCCCGGAAAGCCTCTGCGCGCACCATTCGCTCCTGCCGCGCAGCGAGGCAGTCAGGGAGTCCGCAAGCCCGTCGATCCGCTGCGCATGCCATTCGTACTTTCCGCGGAGGGTCGCCGCGAGCGACGATGTCGCCGCGTCCAACTTGCGGCGGAGGTCCGCCAGGACGGGGACCGCGAGCTCGGCGGCCATGGACGGCGTGCCGGCGCGGACGTCCGCAGCAAAGTCGCAGAGCGTGAAGTCCGTCTCGTGTCCGACCGCCGACACGACGGGCACGGGGCAGGCGGCGACGGCGCGGACCACGGACTCGTCGTTGAAGCAGAAGAGGTCCTCGAAGCTGCCGCCGCCGCGCGCGACGATCACGAGGTCCGCGCGCCAGTCCGCGCACTCGCCGAAGTGGCGAAGGCCCGCGACGATGGTGGGCGGCGCGGCGTCGCCCTGGACGACGGCGGGGAAGATGCGTATCTCAAGGGCCGGGAAGCGGCGCATGAGGACGCGGCACATGTCGTGGACGACCGCCCCCGAGGGGCTGGTGACGAGTCCGATCCGCCTCGGAAGGAACGGCAGCGGACGCTTCCGCGCGGCGTCGAAGAGGCCTTCGGACTCGAGGCGCGCCTTCAGCTCCAGGTAGCGCTGCATGAGGTCGCCCTCGCCCGTGAGGCGCGCGGCGAGGACGTTGAGCTGGTACTGTCCGCGCGGCGCGTAAACCGTCGCGTCCGCATAGAGGAGGACCTTCGCGCCGTCCTTGAGCGACGCGCGCGCCTTGCAGCGCTCGAAGCTGCCCCGGAACATCACGCAGGGGATCTGGGCGGACGCGTCCTTGAGCGTGAAATAGACGTGCCCCGACGCGGCGGGTCGCCATCCGCTTATCTCGCCTTCGACGAATATCCTTGCGAAGCTGCCCTCGATGAGGGACTTTATGCGCCCCGTGAGGGCCGACACGGTGAAGGGATTCTCCTGCGTCGAGACGTCCATGGCGCGGCTACCTGGCGAGGACGTTGGGGGAAAGCCTGCGCTTCCTGTCCGTCGAGGAGTGGATGCCGACGGAGAGGATCGTCCCCACGGCGAAGAACGCGCTCAGGAGGTTCGTCCCGCCGTAGCTGAAGAACGGAAGCGCCATGCCCTTCGTGGGCAGGGCCTCGCACACGACGCCGAGGTTGAACGCCGCCTGGAAGAAGATGATGAAGGACATGCCCACGACGAGGAAGCGTCCGAACCTGTCGGACGCCTTGTGGGCGATGTAGATTGAAAGCGCGAAGAAGGAGACGAAGAGGAAGATGACGGCGATGGTGAAGAAAAGCCCCAGCTCCTCCGCGCCGACGGCGAAGATGAAGTCCGTATGCGCCTCGGGAAGGTAGAAGTGCTTCTGCATGGACTCCCCGAGCCCGACGCCCCAGAGTCCGCCGTTGTGTATCGCGACGCGCGCCATGTACGCCTGGTACGCCGCGGCGTCCATGTTGGAGAGGGTCTGCGCGGCGGCCCCGGCCGCGTCGGACGCCTGGCTGCCCACGAACGCCGTGAGCCGCCTCATGCGGTTTTCGTTGGATAGCAGCTTTACTGCGACTAGCGCCGCCCCGCCGACGGCGAACGGCACCATGTGCAGGATGCGCGTGCCGGCTACGACCATGATGAGGAAGCCCGTCGCGCCGATGACCATGACGGACCCGAAGTCCGGCTCGCGAAGGACCGGAAGCGCCAGCGCGGCGATGAAGACCGCCGGCCAGAACGCGCCGCGCATGAACAGCTCGACGCGCCACCCGGCGCGGTCGAGCCACACCGCGGTCACGATCACTATCGCGAGCTTGGCGAACTCGCTGGGCTGGAGCCTGAGCGGCCCCACCGCGATCCAGCGGTAGGAGCCGTTGATCGGACGGAACGCGAAGACCGCGAAGAGGAGCACGAACACGACGCAGTAGAACACAGCCGCCAGCGACCAGTGCTCGCGCCACTTCCTGTAGTCGAAGAGAGCCGTCCCCACGGCGATCAGGATTCCGGCGCCCAGGTACATGAACTGGCGCGTCATGAAGAAGTAGCGGTCGTTGTGGAGACGAACGCCGTTCGCTTCGCTCGCCGTGGAGAGAATGACAAGGCCCAGCGCCACGAGAATCGCGACAACCAGGCCGAAGAAAAACAGTGCGGTCTTGCGCACCGTGCGTCAGAGCTGTGTCTCGGCGGGGAGCTTCAGCACCTGTCCGGGCTTGATCTCGTCGTTCTCGCCGAGGTTGTTGAGGTCGCGGATCTCAGCGGGGCTGAGGCTGTAGCGGATGGCGAGGCCGGTGATGTCCTCGCCGTCCTGGACGACGTGCGTGACGCCCTCGTCCGCCGGAGCGGACGTAACGACCGGCTCGACGGCCTGGACCGGAACCTCCTCGACGGCGGGCTGCGGCTCGACGACGGCGGGCTGGGGCTCGACGACCGTGGCGGGGGCCGGGGCGGGCGCAACGGCTGCGGCGGGCTTGGCGGCCGGAGCGGCGGCTGCCGCG
>JAGCFB010000060.1 GCA_017650345.1 Kiritimatiellia bacterium
TCCCCGACTGGCGGCTTTTTGCCGGTGGCCATAGAGGAGTTGTCATACCCGTTCCCATTCCGAACACGGAAGTCAAGGGCTCCATCGCCGAGGGTAGTGCGGGACTCGCCCGTGCGAGAGTAGGACGCCGCCGGCTTTTTTATTTTTATTTCATCCACTGAAAGGACAGAACGCAAATGCTGACTTGGATGGACAGTCTCAAGGGTCGCTCGATGATGCGGCTCACTTCGTTCACCGACGAGGAGATGCTCAATCTCATCGATCTCGCCGCGCAGCTCAAGGCGCGCCGCGCCGCCGGCGTTCGGGGCAATCTGCTGCACCGCAAGAACGTCGCGCTCATTTTCGAGAAGAGCTCGACGAGGACGCGCAACTCCACGCTCGTCGCCATCCGCGACGAGGGCGGCAACGGCGAGTACCTCACGCGCCCCGACATCCATTTCGGAAAGAAGGAGAGCGTCAAGGACACCGCGCGCGTGCTCGGACGCATCTACGACGGCATACTCTTCCGCGGATTCCGCCAGCAGGACTGCGAGGACCTCGCGAAGCACTCCGGCGTGCCAGTCTGGAACGGACTCACCGACGACTACCATCCGACGCAGATCTTCGCGGACCTCCTCACCGTCCAGGAGACCTTCGGCTCGCTCAAGGACGTCACGGTCGCGTACGTCGGCGACGGACGCAACAACGTCGCCAACTCCCTCATGATGGGATGCGCGAAGTGCGGCGTCCGCTACGTCTGCTGCACGCCCAGGGAGCTCTGGCCCGACGAGGCGATACTCGCCGAGGCGGAGGCGGTCGCGAAGCGCAACGGAGTCGATATCCGCGTCTTCGACGACCCCGTCAAGGGCGTGAAGGGCGCGAACGTGCTCTACACGGACGTCTGGGTCTCGATGGGCGAGGAGGCAAAGACGGCAGAGCGCATCAAGATGCTGCGTCCGTACCAGATCAACATGGACCTCATGCGCGCCACCGGCAACATCGACGGCAGGCTCATGTTCCTCCACTGCCTCCCGGCCTTCCACGACAACAGGACCGAGGCTACGAAGGACTGCGGCGCACTCGAGGTGACGGACGAGGTGTTCGAGTCCAAGTACTCCAAGGTGTTCGACGAGTCCGAGAACCGCATGCACACGATCAAGGCGCTCCTCGTCTCCGCCCTCTGCGACCGCGCGTCCGTCTGAAGAAGATGTTCCCGCTTCTCAAGTATTCGGAGTCCGAGGTCGAGGGCTACTACTCCAAGGTCACGCCGGAGATGGTGCGCGCGTCGCTCGCCAAGGAGCGCCACGACTGGTTCGACCTCCTCAACCTCCTCTCGCCGGCGGCGTATGCGTTCATGGACGACATGCGCGCGAAGGCGCGGCTCGCCCGCATCCGCTACTATGGCAAGACCGTGAGCGTCTATGCCCCGCTCTACATCGGCAACACCTGCGTCAACTCGTGCCGCTACTGCGACTTCCGCACGCAGCACACGGGGACCGTGCGCCGCAACCTGACGATGGACGAGATCCGCATGGAGGGCGAGGCGATCCGCGCGACCGGGATCGACTCGCTCCTGATCGTCGCGGGCGAGGATCCGCGCGTCAACTCCGTCGAGCACCTCGCGGAGGTCGGACGCATGCTCAAGAAGATGTTCTCCAACCTGTCGCTGGAGGTCGCGCCGCAGACCGAGGAGGGCTACCGCGAGCTGTTCAAGGCGGGATACGAGGCGCTCACGTGCTTCCAGGAGACGTACGACCAGGAGCGCTACAGGTACTTCCATCCGGCGGGTCCGAAGTCCAACTACGAGTTCCGGCTCTGGACGCAGCTGCGCGCCGGGCGCGCGGGCTTCCGCCAGCTCGGCTGCGCGTTCCTGCTCGGACTCTGTCCGTGGCGTCCGGAGGCGGCGAGCCTCGGCGCGCACGCGTTCTACCTCATGAAGGAGTGCTACGAGTCGCGCGTCCAGTTCGCCTTCCCGCGCTTCTGCCGCGTGGACGGCGGATTCGTCCCGCCGTGCGAAGTTGACGAGCGCGACGTCGATCTCATGATGCTCGCGTTCAGGATCGTGTTCCCGCAGTGCTGCATGACCGTCTCCACGCGCGAGGCCCCGGCGTTCCGCGACTACATAGTGCAGGTCGCGGCGGACAACATGAGCGCCGGAAGCCGCGTCACGCCGGGCGGGTACGCGGTCCTCGAGAAGGAGCACGCGGCGGACGTCGCGCAGTTCACGCTGACGGACCGCCGTCCGCCTTCCGAGGTTTACGCGGCGATCAAGGCGAACGGACAGGAGGTCGTCTTCAAGAACTGGGACAACCGCATCTAGGCTTGTCGCTTTCCACGCTTTTTTGATATAATAGTACGAAACAATGAAAGGTAACAGAAAGAGATGAACATTCTTATCGGATTCCTTTACGTAATCGAGGTCCTCGTGTGCCTGCTCCTTGGCTTTGCTGTCATGCTCCAGAAGCCGAAGGAGGGCGGTCTCGGCGGCGCGTTCGGCGGCGGCGCCCTTGAGGCGTCCCTTGGCGCGGACGCCGGCAACGTCCTCATCAAGGCGACGGCCATCCTCGCGACGGTCTTCCTCGTCAACACGCTCGTCCTCGCGAAGCTCACCTCCACGAAGAAGTCCGGCTCCGTCGTCGCCGGCGAGGTCGCGGCTCCCGTCCAGCAGCAGCGCGCCCCCGCGGCGGCACCTGCGGCGGCTCCCGCCGAAGTTCCGGCCGAGGTTCCCGCTGCCGAGATCCCCGCCGAGATTCCTGCCGAGATTCCTGCCGAGATTCCGGCCGCCGAAGTCCCTGCCGAGATTCCCGCGGCCGAGGTTCCCGCCGAGGTTCCGGCCGCTCCTGTCGAGGCCCAGTGATGAAGGTCCTCGTCACAGGCGGCTCCGGCTTCCTGGGCATCAATCTCATCCGTTTCCTTCGCACGAAGGGGGTGGATGAGATTCGTGTTTTGGACATAGCCGACTTCGACTACCCGGAGAAGTCCGAGCCTTGGCTCAAGTTCATCAAGGGCGACGTCCGCGATGTGGCGGCCGTCGAGAGGGCGACCGAGGGCTGCGACGTGACGGTCCACTGCGCCGCCGCGCTTCCGCTGTACAGCGAAGAGGACATCATGACGACCGAGGTGGACGGCTGCCGCAACGTGCTGAACGCCGCGCGCAAGTTCGGACTCGACAGGATGGTCCAGATCTCATCGACGGCGGTCTATGGCGTCCCCAAGAAGCATCCGATCTACGAGACGGATCCGATGGTCGGGGTGGGTCCGTACGGACACGCGAAGATACAGGCGGAGGAGATCTGCCGCGAGGCGATCAAGGACGGCTACTGCGTGTCGATAATACGTCCGAAGAGCTTCATCGGACCCGAGCGCCTCGGCGTGTTCGCGCTTTTCTACGACTGGGCCTACACCGGGCACGGCTTCCCCATGATCGGCAGCGGCGACAACCGCTACCAGCTCATGGACGTGGACGACCTCGACCACGCGATATGGAACGCGATGACGTATCCGAAGGACGTCGTCGCGACCGAGTTCAACATCGGCGCGAAGGAGTTCACGACGATGCGCGAGGACTACCAGGCCGTCCTCGACCGGGCCGGCCACGGCAAGAAGATACGCGGAATGCCGGTCAAGCCGATCGTCTTCATCCTGCGCATCCTCGAGAAGCTCCACCTCTCCCCGCTCTATCCGTGGGTTTACGAGACGGCTTCGACGGACTCCTTCGTCTCCATAGAGAAGGCGGAGAGGCTGCTCGGGTACAGTCCGCGCTACTCCAACAAGCAGGCGCTCGTGAGGAACTACGAGTGGTACGTCGCCCACCTCGACGAGTTCAAGGGCAAGAGCGGCGTCTCGCACCGCGTTCCGTGGAAGCAGGGGCTGCTCGCCTGCGCCAAGTGGTTCTTCTAAGGCAATCCAAAGGGGTTCGTTCCAATGTTCATCAAGGTCTTGCTCACGCTGGCGTTCCTGGCGGTCATGGTCGGCGTAGGCATCTACAGCCGCAGGCATTCGAGGTCCGTTGACGGATTCGTCCTCGGCGGACGCAACGTGGGTCCGTGGCTCACCGCTTTCGCGTACGGCACGAGCTACTTCTCCGCCGTCGTGTTCGTCGGCTACGCCGGGCAGTTCGGCTGGCGGTACGGACTCTCCTCGACGTGGATCGGCGTCGGCAACGCGGTCATCGGCTCGCTCCTCGCGTGGCTCGTCCTCGCGCGCCGCACGCGCCTCATGACGCAGCGGCTCCAGAGCAGGACCATGCCGGACTTCTTCGGCGCGCGCTACGACTCCGAGTGGCTGCGCATCGCGGCGTCCATAATCGCCTTCGTGTTCCTCATCCCCTACACGGCCGGCGTCTATGTCGGAATCTCCAAGCTCTTCGAGATGAGCTTCGGCATCCCCTACGCCTACTGCGCGTGGACGATGGCGATCCTGACCGCGGTCTATGTCATCCTCGGCGGATACAAGGCGACCGCCATCAACGACTTCATCCAGGGCATCATCATGCTCTTCGGCATAACGGCGGTCATCGTCGCCGTGCTGGGGCTGAAGGGCGGGCTCGTCGAGGCGTGCCACCGCCTGGCGGATATCCCGTCGGACGCCAACCAGGCGGTGAACGGCGGCTTCGCGTCCCTGTTCGGACCCGATCCGCGCGGACTCGTCGGCGTCGTGGTGCTGACCTCGCTCGGCACGTGGGGGCTTCCGCAGATGGTGAGCAAGTTCTACTCCATCACGGACGAGCACGCCATCCGCCGCGGAACGATCATCTCCACGATCTTCGCGTTCGTCGTTGCGGGCGGCTGCTACTTCCTCGGCGGGTTCGGCCGCCTCTTCGAGCCGACGCGCCTCGCGAACGGCAAGATCGCCTTCGACTCCATCATCCCCTCGATGCTCTCCACGCTGCCGGACATCCTGATCGCGCTCGTCGTCCTGCTCGTCCTCTCCGCCTCGATGTCCACCCTCGCGTCCCTCGTGCTCACCTCCAGCTCGACGATGACGCTCGACCTCATCTACCGCGACAAGAAGTCCATCGCCGAGGAGGTCCCGGACGGACAGCTCGACGACTCCATCGCCGCGCGCATCGAGCGCCGCAAGGTTGTCGTCATGCGCGTGCTCATCGTCTTCTTCATCGTGATCTCGCTCATGATCGCCCTCAATCCGCCGCACTTCATCGCCCAGCTCATGGGCATCTCGTGGGGCGCGCTCGCAGGCGCCTTCCTCGCGCCGTTCATGCTCGGACTCTACTGGCGCGGCATCACGCGCGCGGCGGTCTGGTCATGCTTCGCGTGGGGCGTCGGTCTCACGGTCGCCAACATGCTCCTCGGCAACCCGCTCAACCCGGTTGACTGCGGCGCGATCGCAATGATCGGCGGCTTCGTCGTCGCGGGCGCAGTTTCGCTCGTCACTCCGCGCCTCGACCGCGCCCACGTGGAGATCGTCTTCGGCGACCGCGACGCGGACGCCTGAGGCGGACTGGATGTGGCGCAAACGGCCGATATTTGATAAAATATTGTGAAATGGCCGACAAAGTCCAAATAGTAGCCTACGAGGGAACCGAGCTGAAGGTCCTGTCCCCCGGGGACGGCAGCCGCGAGGCGGCGCTATCCCTTCCCCTCAGCCGCCTCATAGTGAAGGTGGTCCGGGTCCCCGCCGACCAGGCGGAGGACGCGACCTCTGTCGCCGCCCGCGTCCTCCAGTCCATGTCGCCCTATCCCGACGAGCCGCTCACAGTCTCCTGCGAGAAGCTGCGCGAGACTCCCGATGGCGTGGACTTCCTCGCCGTCGCACTCCCCGAGAGCGCGACGGACGACATTGCGGACGCGCTGGACGCCGCGAAGCTCAGCGTGACGCGCGTCGATGCGACTGTCCTCGGCCAGCTTCGCGGCATGTGGAGCGAGATAGCCCCCGACGGCGACGCAGGCGCGCGGCGGATGCTGGTCGTCGGCGGACCCGACTGCACCAGCGTGTTCGTCCTTGACGGAACGGTCCCGTGCGAGGTCCGCGCCGTCTCCCCCGAAAGCGACATTTCCCGCGAGGCGCTCCTATCGCTCCTCGCAGCAGAGTCCTTCGCCGGCGCGCGTGCGCTCTCCGAGGTCGTCGTCGCGGGCGACGTTCCCGGGGCGGACGCGCTCGCCGCCCTCGCGCCCGTGCGCCGCATAGGGTCCGTCCCCGATCCCGCGCCGGGCCTCGCGGAGCGCGCGGAGGATCCGCTATCGGCAAACGCGCTTCCGTCCAGCTGGCGCGAGGTCCTTGAGGAGACGCGCTTCAAGGCGAAGCTCAAGGGCTTCCTGATCGTCGCCGGCGTAGTGTGGGCGCTCGCCATGGGCATCCTCTTCGGCGTGCCGCTCGCGTACGGGTACATGACGGACCACCAGAAGGCGCTTTCTCGCGAGCATGCGCGCGCGTACAGCGAGGTGAAGGAGATGCGCGACAAGGTGCGCCTCGTGCAGAAGTACTCGGACCACTCGCGCAGCGCGCTGGAGATACTCAAGGCGGTGTCGGACAGGCTTCCGGCGGGCGTGGAGCTGACGAGCTGGAACTTCCGCCGCGGCGAGTCCGTGCGCGTCTCCGGCGAGGCGTCCGAGACGTCGCCCGTCTATCAGTTCAAGGACAGGCTCGTCGATACCGGCGCGTTCGAGGGCGGCGTCACGCTGAGTCCGATCCGCTCGCAGGGCGGAAAGCAGAAGTTCGACATCGAGTGCAAGTTCGTGGCGGACGAGGAGGGCCTGAGATGAACGGAATGTCGCTGAAGGAGAAGGCCGTGCTGGCCGTGCTGGGCGTCGTCGTCCTGTACGCGGTCGCCGTGGCGCTGTGGTTCGTCAGCCAGAGGGACGCGTGGCGCAAGGCGTCGCGCGCGTACGAGCTCGCGTGCTCCAACTACGCGAGCGAGTGCAGGCTCATTTCCGAGAAGAAGCGCTGGAACGACATGTACGAGGAGGAGAAGTCGCTCATGCCGATGTTCGCCTTCGGCAAGGACGTCGATACGCAGTGGCTCCAGAAGACGGACGAGATCGCCGCGCGCAACTTCATACAGATCGCCAGCCGCCAGAACGGGAAGGAGGTCTCCGCCGGAGAGGTGCTGGAGCTTCCGATAACCGGGAACGGATGGGAGGGCTCGCTCGACTCGCTCGTCAAGTTCATGTACGAGCTGGAGACGACCGGCGAGGGGATGTTCGACATAAGCGCCATAAACTTCAAGCCCGGCAGCAAGAAGGGCTTCCTGAAGGGCAACTTCACGCTCACCTGCGCATACATGAGGGAGTAGGGACATGACCAACGAAAAGAAAAACCGCAGGCTCACCGCATTCGTGACGCTCCTGGCCGCCGCGTGCGCGGCGTCCGCGTCCGCCGCGACGCTCACGAGGGCGCGCCCCGGCGTGCTCGGCAGGCCGTCCGCCGCCGCAACGACCGCCGCTCCGGTCGAGGCCGAGGCGAAGGCCGAGGCTTCCGCCGCGTCCGAGGCGTCCGCGCCGTCGGACCTCAACTTCAAGGACGCGCCGGTCGATATGGTCCTCGAGGTGTTCGGGCGCCTCGTGGACAGGACAGTGCTCAAGGACCCCGGCGTCTCCGCCTCGTCCACCATAACGCTCAAGTCCCTGCCCGGACAGAAGCTCTCGCGCGACGAGCAGATAGAGGCGCTCAGGTCCGTCCTCGAGATGAACGGCGTCCACATGGAGGACTACGGCGAGAAGTTCGTCCGCGCGCTTCCGCGCAAGGACGTGCGCAAGGAGGGCATCCCGATGTTCATGGACGGGTCCGACCCCGAGCTGGAGGCCATCTCCGACGGACAGGTCGTCTCCGTGAACATCCCGTTCAAGAACATCCCCGTTGACGAGGCCCAGAAGGCGATCGAGGGGTTCAAGTCCAACAACGGACTCCTCCAGGTCTTCGAGCGCATCAACTCGATTGTCGTGACGGACACCAAGCTCAACATCGCCAGGATGCGCGAGCTCGCCGAGAAGATCGACGTCGCGCGCGTGGTTGACGAGCAGGTCAAGACGATCCAGGTCAAGTACGCCTCCGCCGAGGAGATCAAGACCGTCCTCCAGAGCATCGTTGACGACGCCATGAAGTACCAGGAGCAGGAGGCCAAGGCCCGCGCCGGCGCGCAGAACCAGTCGCGCTCCTCAGGCGCCTCGGCGTCCGCCCAGTCCCCCGCGCGCCCGGGCGGACTCCTCACGCGTCCCGGCGCGCAGCAGCAGCCCGCGCAGCCGACCACGGCGACAAGCGTCGATCCCATCTTCGCGGGAATCTCCGACGCCGACCGCGGCGTGATACGCGGACGCGTCCAGATCATCGCCGAGCCGCGCACCAACAAGCTCATCATCACGACGAACGAGGCCAACCACAAGTTCTTCCAGTCCGTCATCGACGCGCTCGACATCCCGACCACGCCCGACACCAAGGTCGTCGTCCGCCGCCTCAAGTACGCCGAGGCCGAGGACGTCGCGTCCATGATCAACGACCTCATCGGCAACACGTCCGCCGCCAAGGACTCGTCCAAGCAGAACCAGAACCAGAACGCCAGGAACGGCACGAACAGCAACCTCTCGCGCGGCACCACGGCCAACAGCTCGCAGCAGCGCGGCAACGCGTCCTCTGCCAACCAGCGCTCCGGCGAGGGCCGCACCGGCGAGCTCACCAAGGACAACACGACCATCCTCGCCGACAAGCGCATGAACGCCGTCGTCGTGATGACGCTCAAGGACCTCATCCCCACCGTCGATGCGATCATCGAGGCGCTGGACGTCAAGCTCTCGCAGGTCCTGATCGAGACGTGCATCATCGAGGTCACGCTCGGCGACGGACTCCAGACCGGCATCGACTGGGTGCAGCGCGGCAAGACCCAAGGAATCACCGGATACACCGAGCAGCAGGTCGCCACGGGCGAGACGGACGACGACGGCAATCCGACCTACACCACGCAGACCACGCCCGTTTACGGAACGGTCCGCGGCGGCTTCGTCAACCGCAACAGCTACGCGCTCGCCGGCGGCGGCGGAACGGCGTCCGGAATGCTGAACCTCATGATGAACGCCGCGACGAACGCGGTGATAGGCGCCGCGAACCCGATCGGCGGCGGACTCACCTACCTGCTCAGCAGCAAGCGGCTCAACATCTCGGCCATCATACAGGCCACCAAGGACGACAGCCGCGCGAAGTACCTCGCCGCGCCGATCGTCATGACGCAGGACAACAAGGAGGCGACCATCGACGCGACCGAGAAGCGCAAGTTCTTCTCCGGATACGAGACGAGCTCTTCCACCTACAACTACGTGCGCACGCCCAAATACGACTCCGACGACATCGGCATCAAGATCAAGGTGAAGCCGAAGATCAACCCGAACGGAACCGTCATGCTCAACGTCGAGGAGGAGTACACCCAGCTCGGCGCCGGACAGAACATCATCGTCGATGACGGAAACGGCGGACAGGGCACCGCGTACATCGACACCGCCCTCAAGCGCAAGATGACGTCCGACGTCCTTCTCGAGAACATGCAGACCGTCGTCCTCGGCGGACTCACCGAGAAGTTCATGTCCGAGAGCGAGACCGGCATCCCGATCCTCAAGGACATCCCGTGGATCGGCAAGTGGCTGTTCGGCAGCGTCAAGAGGACCGAGAACCGCAAGGAGCTTCTCGTGTTCATGACGCCCTACGTGATCGACGACGCCGAGACCGCGCACCGCATGGCCGAGCGCCTGAAGAACGCGCTCAGCGACGCGCGTCCGTGGGACGACAACGGCTGGTCCGCCTCCAAGCTGGCCGACCCTGTTCCGCAGAAGGAGGCCTTGCGCCGCCTGAAGGATACGGCGAAGAAGCAGGACGAGGACCGCAAGACGAAGCTCGCCGTGGAGGCGTGGAAGCTCGAGCGCGCCAAGTCTCTCGAGGGGCAGGACGCGCAGGAGCGCGACTTCTGGATCAAGAAGCGCCGCGAGGAGCTCAAGAAGGGCGAGCGCAAGAGCTTCGACGAGGAGGTGAGCAGCCGCATGGACCTCGACGGACTCGCCGCCGAGATCCGCGCGCAGGAGCTCGCCGCCGCGGAGGCGAAGATAGAGGCCTCCGAGGCCGGGAAGTTCTCGTCCCAGCCACTGCCCGCCCCCGCGCCCGAAGATGAGGAGGAGCCCGCGCAGGAGCCCGCCGCTCCGCTCCCGGCTCCCGAGGCTTCCGACGTGCTTGACGACCTCGTTTCGGAGAGCGCGCAATGATCAAGTGGGTGTCCATCCTCGCGCTTTCCGTCGCGGTGATCGGAGCGTCCGTCTCCGGACTCGTCATCTACAACAAGAAGGAGGCGGTCGCGCGCGCCGAGGCTAACAGGGCCGAGGCTCTCGAGGCGGCCGCCAAGGACGCCGCGCGCAAGGCGCAGAGCGAGGAGAAGACCGAGCGCGCCAAGGCGGACGCCGCCGAGGACGCCCGCAAGGCGGCGGAGCAGAACCGCA
>JAGCFB010000061.1 GCA_017650345.1 Kiritimatiellia bacterium
CAGCTCCGCCTCGCGGAGACGCAGAAGTTCCGCCACGTGACGAGCTTCTTCAACGGCAAGTCCACGACGCCTTCCGAGGGCGAGGACCAGGTGGAGGTGAAGAGCCGCTTCGATCCGGCGACGTTCGCGTCGCACCCGGAGATGGACGCCTACAACGTCACTGACGAGCTCATGAAGCGCCTCGAGGACAACCCCTACGGCTTCATCGTCGTCAACTACGCGAACTGCGACATGGTCGGGCACACGGGCGACGAGAAGGCCGCGACGAAGGCGGTCGAGGTCACGGACGAGTGCATCGGGAAGATACTCCCGCGTCTCCTCGAGCTCGACGCGCACGTCCTCATCTTCGCGGACCACGGCAACGCCGAGCAGATGGTCGATTACAAGAGCGGCCTCACGAAGACCTCGCACACGCTGAACCTCGTCGATTGCTTCTACGTCGCGAACGACGCGGCCGGCGTGAGGCTCACGCCGCTCGCGAAGCTCTCCGCCGTCGCGCCGACGGCGCTCCAGATGCTGGGGCTGCCCGTCCCGTCCGAGATGACGACTCCGTCGCTCCTCGCGGGCAAGGAGCCGTGGTCCAAGACCGAGCTCAACGTCTGACGCACAAGTCCGCCCGGCAAGGATACAATGGCAGAAGAGAACAAAGAGAAGCTGCTGGAGGTCGAGGAGGTGCGCCAGCGCATCGACGACCTCCGCAGGAGGGTCGGCGAGATGGCCGACTACATCAAGATAGACGAGCGACGCAAAAGGCTGGCGGACCTCGAGGCGCAGCAGGCGCAGGGCGACTTCTGGAACAACCAGGGCAAGGCCCGCGAGGTCATCGCCGCGACGAACGCGGAGCGCGCCTACGTCGGTCCCTACGATTCGCTCCTCAAGACCGTCGATGACGCGGCGGTCATGCTCGAACTTGCGGAGATGGAGGAGGGCGAGGCGCAGCAGTCCGCCCTCAAGGACACCCTCGCGGAGTGCGCGAAGGCGGACGGCTTCTTCGGCAAGCTCCGCCTCCAGTCGCTCCTCGGCGGCAAGTTCGACCAGTGCAACGTCTTCGTCAAGCTCCACGCCGGACAGGGCGGCACCGAGGCGTGCGACTGGGTCGCGATGCTCTACCGCATGTACCAGCGCTACGCGGAAAGCCAGGGCTGGAAGGTCGAGGAGTACGACGTGCAGCCGGGCGAAGAGGCCGGCTACAAGGACGTCTATTTCCGCGTCGAGGGCCCGTACGCGTTCGGAATGCTCAAGGCCGAGCGCGGCATCCACCGCCTCGTCCGAATCTCCCCGTTCGACGCCAACAAGCGCCGCCAGACGTCCTTCGCCTCGATGGAGACCGTCGCCGAGATCAACGACGACATCGACGTCGAGATCAAGGACGAGGATCTCCGCATCGACACGTACCGCTCCGGCGGCGCGGGCGGCCAGCACGTCAACAAGACGGACTCCGCCGTGCGCCTGACGCACCTGCCGACGGGCATCGTCGTCGCCTGCCAGAAGGAGCGCTCGCAGCACATGAACAAGGAGAAGGCGATGAACATGCTTCGCGCCCAGCTCTACGAGTACTACGAGGACCAGAAGAGGGCCGAGATGGACCGCTTCTACGGCGCGAAGTCCGAGAACGGCTGGGGCTCGCAGATACGCTCCTACGTGTTCTGCCCCTACACGATGGTCAAGGACCTCCGCACCGAGTGCGAGACGAGCGACGTGCAGGGCGTCATGGACGGGAACCTCCAGCCTTTCGTCGAGGCGTGGCTCCAGATGAAGGCCAGCGGGAAATAGCGCCGACGCGAAGGGCGGACGAAGGGCCAAGGCATGGTGTTCGAGGACGGAGTTGACTGGAAGCCGATAGATCCGCAGGATCGCGGACGATACGCAACCTTCGGTTCCGCCGTCGATGCCGTCCTCAAGGACCTCACCACAGAGCGCAACGGCTTCTTCGATTCGCTCGCGGACCGCTGGCCCTCGCTTTTCCCGGGGCTGCCGATCCGCCCCGGACGCTGCGAGGACGGCGTGATCTACGTCTATGTCCCCAACGCTCCGCTGAACTTCGCGATGCGTCCGAAGCTCCCCGCGATCAAGCGCGCGCTGTCGGAGCTTCCCGGCGCGCCAAAGAGGCTCGTCGTCAAGATGGAGATACGCAAATGACGTCGCTCGCCGCCGCGCTTGCCGTCGCCGCGACGTTCACGCGTCCGCTCGAGCGCGTGGTCTCCACGGACCCGATAATGGCGCAGTCCGTCTATGACTGCCACGCCGTTGGGCTCATGTACGCGACGCCGCTCGAGGTTGACTATGAGGCCCGTCCGTACCGGCTCGTCCCCGGACTCTGCGAGCTTCCCGAGGTCTCGTCCGACGGACTCCGCTACCTGTTCAGGATGAGGAGGGACGCTCCCTCCTCCTCTCTCGCGGCAGGCGACGTCGTGCGCGCGCTGATGCGCCTCAGGGACCCGGACAACGCGTCTCCCGGCGGCTGGACGATGAAGTCCGTCTCATCCATCCGCGCGCTCGACGACGACACTTTCGAGATAGTCCTTTCGTCCCGCTCGCACGTCTTCCCGTGGATGATGGCGATGAGCTACGCCGGCGTCCCTGCGGCGGACGGATCTGAGACGGGGCCGTACCGGCTCGCCTCCTGGCGCAGGAACCATGAGATGGTCTTCCGCAGGCGGTTCCCTGAGCCGGGACGCTTCGACGAGGTGCGCTACCTTGTCGTGTCGGACGCCTCGACGCAGTGGCTCATGTTCCTGAAGGGCGAGGTCGATTACCTCGGCGAGATCGCGCGCGACAACTGGGACGCCGTAGTCGATGCGGAAGGGCGGCTCGACGCGCGCCTTGCGTCCGAGGGTGTCGTGCTCCACGGAAGGCCCGCGCTCGAGGTCGCGTACTTCGGGTTCAACATGCGCGACGGGACGGTCGGGAGGAACAGAAAGCTCCGGCAGGCGCTTTGCTGCGCGTTCGACTTCCCGACGTGGCGCAAATTCATGAACAACCGCGTCCTCGAGGCGAACGGACCCGTCCCGCCTGGCGTTGACGGACGCGTCGAGGAGCCCGCGCCGTACAGGTTCGACATAGAGCGCGCGAAGGCGCTTCTGGCGGAGGCGGGATATCCCGGGGGGATAGACCCCGCGACCGGACGCCGACTCGTCATAACGCTTTCCATCGGAAGGGCGGCGCAGGAGGGACGCGAGACGGGAGAGCTTCTCGCGAGCTTCTTCGAGAGGATTGGAGTGAAACTGGAGCTTTCCTTCAGCACCTGGAGCGCGTTCCTGCAGGCCGTGAACGAGGGGCGCGTGCAGATGTACTCCATGGCGTGGGTTGGGGACTACCCGGACGCCGAGAACTTCCTGCAGCTTTTCTATTCGAAGAACACGAGCCCGGGACCGAACCACTCCTGCTACGAGAATGCGGACTACGACGCCGAGTTCGAGGCGGCCATGGCGTCCGAGTCCGCCGCGGACCGCAACGTCCACTGGCGCGCGTGCCAGGAGATCCTGCGCGAGGACTGTCCGTGGCTGGTTTCGTCCTTCCCCATGAGGTTCACGATAATCCGGCCGACGGTCCGGAACTACGTGCCGAGCGACTTTCCGTACGGGGAGGAGTCCAAGTTCTGCGTAGGGGAGTCCAGATGAACACACTTGTTATAGACCGCTCCACGGACAGGCAGTCCGTGGCGTTCGTTGACGGCGACGGCAGGATCGACGGAGCCGTCCTTGAGGGCATGGACTGCCGTTCCGGCGACTGGACCGTGCGCGTGGAGAGGTTCCTCGCGGGGCGGCGTCCGGACCGCATCGTCGTCGGCACGGGTCCCGGCTCGTTCGCCGGGATACGCGCGGCGCTCGCGTTTGCGCAGGGCTACGCGATCGGCTCGGGGTGCGAGGTCGCGGGGCTTCCATCGCCGTGCGCGCTTGCCGCGGACGACGGCCCGGTGGCGGTCGTAGGGGACGCGAGAAGGGGGATGTTCTGGATCGCGCTCTTCGAGGGTCGCAGGATGGTCTGCGACGTGTTCCAGACGGACGCCGAATCGCTCGGCGGACGCGTCCCGCGCGGCGCGCGCATCGTGTCGCCGGACGACAGGCGCATCGGCGAAAGGCTGAGGGAGCTGTTCGGCGACGCCTACGCCGGCGAGGCTTTGCCGACGGCCGAGGGTCTCTCGCGCTACATGCTGGCGGACCCGACCGCGCTCAGGCCGGAGCCGCTTCCGATCTACCTGAATCCCGCCGTCCGTCCGTAGGCTTCCTCGTTTCCTGCAGGAGGAACGAGGTTATGCGGTAGATGTGCTCGACGAGGTTCGGGTCCAGGTTCTGCTCCAGGAACGGCACGACCTTGTGGCGGACCTTGTTGCGCTCGATGGAGACGTCGTCGTTGGAGGCGTCCTCGCGCCATTCCTCTCCGTATTTCCTGAGGTAGTCCTTTAGCTCCGAGTCGCGGCATCCGAGGAGCGGACGGACGAATCGGATCGCGCCGACCTGCGAGCGCTCCTTGATGCCGGCAAGCCCCTCGGGGCCGGACGCGCGGCGGATGCGCATGAGGAAGGTCTCGGCCACGTCGTCCATGTGGTGTCCGGTCGCTATGGCGTCCAGCCGCTCGATGCGCATCTGGCGCTCGAAGAATGCGAGGCGGACGCGGCGCGCGGCCATTTCGACGGACTCGTTCTTCTGCTGGACGACCTTGGCGTGAAGTCCCTTGAACCTGAGCCCCAGCCGCGCGGCGAGCGCCTTCACGAACCTGTATTCCTCCTTCGATTCCTTGCGGAGTCCGTGATCGACGTGCAGGACGACGAAGCGCTTGGCGGAGTTCCTCTTCTTTCCGCCGCGCGTGAGGAGGAACGCGAGCGCGACGGAGTCCGACCCGCCGCTGACGGCGAGTCCGATGCGCCCAGGGGGCAGAATGGACCTGTTGATCTTCACGGAAGTATTTTATCAAAAATCACCATTGAAGGGCGACGGAAAAAATGATACAATATATGCCGTTCGTTTGCAAAGCGGGCGTAGCTCAATGGCAGAGCTCCAGCCTTCCAAGCTGGCTACGAGGGTTCGATTCCCTTCGCCCGCTCCAGACTGGGCAG
>JAGCFB010000062.1 GCA_017650345.1 Kiritimatiellia bacterium
CAGAGGCAGAAGCCGTCGTGGTGCTTGCAAACGAGGATGACGCGTCCGACGCCGCCGGACTTCGCTGCGGCGACCCACTGCGCGGCGTCCAGGCGGGACGGATTGAAGACGGAAGCCGGCGTGTCGCCGTAGCCCCACTCGCGCCCGGTGAAGGTGTTGGGCCCGAAATGCACGATTGCGATCACTCCCTTTTCGAGGGCGCTCAGCGTCGCCGCGCTGGGAACCGGGGCGTCGGCAACCGCGCAGGACGCTACGAACGCCGCGATCGCCGCTGCGGCACATGTCGATGCTTTCATCGTCGTTTCCTTTGATGATGGATTTACCCTTCATTATACCAAATCTCCACCCCGCACGCCACTTGGCACGGCGCTTTTGCCGGGGACAGACCCCGAAAACAGGCGGAAAACCATGGTTTCCGGCGGAAGCGCACGGACGATTCCTGTAGTGCCATGGCGTGAAATATGGTAGAATAATGGCATGAAGCATTTAGCGATAGACATAGGGGCCAGCTCCGGACGCCACGTCCTCGGCTGGGTTGAGGATGGGAAGATCCGTCTCGAGGAGGTTTACCGCTTCGAGAACGGACAGGTCCGCAAGGACGGACACGACTGCTGGGACATCGACCGGCTCGTGGCGTCCGTCAAGGCCGGCATCGACGCCGCGCTCGAGCGCGGACCCGTCGATACGTTCGGCATCGACACGTGGGGCGTGGACTTCGTCCTCGTCGGCGAGGACGGGCGTCCGTGCTCGGACGCCGTCGCCTACCGCGACGCGCGCACTGCCGGAGCGGACGCCGAGATCGAGCGCGACGTCATGCCGTTCGCGGACCTCTACGCGCGCGCCGGCATCCAGAAGGCGCCGTACAACACGATCTACCAGCTGTGGGCGCTCAAGAAGGAGCATCCCGAGCAGATCGAGAAGGCGGCGCACCTGATGATGGTCCCCGAGTACCTCACCTACGCGCTCACCGGACGGATCGTCCACGACTACACGATCTCATCCACCACATCCCTTCTCGACGCGGCGAAGAAGGACTGGGACTTCGGACTCATCGACGCGCTCGGACTCCCGCGCCGCATCTTCGGCGCCCTCTCCATGCCGAGCGCGGACGCAGGCGAGTACCGCGGCGTCAAGGCGATCGTCCCCGCCATGCACGACACGGCGAGCGCGTACCTCGCCGTCCCCGCGCGCGACGACCGCGCAGTATATCTCTCGAGCGGAACCTGGTCGCTCCTCGGCGTCGAGCGCGCCGAGGCGCTCACCACGGACGCCGCGCGCGAGGCGAACTTCACGAACGAGGGCGGCGCCTGGGGAAGGTACAGGTTCCTCAAGAACATCATGGGACTCTGGATGGTGCAGTCCGTCCGCCGCGAGCTGAACGGCGCGGAATACGTCGAGGGACGCGACGGCGAGGCGACGGAAGCCGCCCTGGCGAAGCTATCGGACTACGAGCGCGGACGCAAGTACAGCTTCGCGGACCTGGAGTCCGCCGCCCGCGCGAGCGCATACGACGGGACGGTCCCGGCGGACGACGCGCGCTTCCTCAGTCCGGCGTCCATGATCGGCGAGGTGATGTCCGCCGCGTCCGGGCGCTGCGGCGAGCCGCCGCGCACCGTCGGCGACGTAATCCGCTGCGTCTATCGCTCGCTGGCGGCGTCCTACGCGGCGGCCGTGGACGGACTCAGGCGCGTCACCGGCACGGACTTCACGTCCATGAACATCGTGGGCGGCGGGTCAAAGGACGGCTTCCTCAACGAACTGACGTCCGAGGCCACCGGACTCGAGGTGTTCGCCGGTCCGACGGAAGGCACGGCGATCGGAAACCTGATCGTCCAGATGGTGACTTCCGGGGAGTTTGCGGACCTCGCGTCCGCACGCGCGGCGATCGTGCGCTAGCGGCTCAGGGCGCGCGAGATGCGGTCGTCCAGGTCGTGCGCGGCAAGCGCGTCCAGGAGCGGACCCATCTCGCCGTTTATGATGCGATCGAGCGAATAGAGCGTAAGGTCTATCCGGTGGTCCGTAAGCCTGTTCTGCGGAAAATTGTAGGTGCGGATGCGCTCCGAGCGGTCTCCCGACCCGCGCAGCGAAAGCCTGTCCGCACCCAGCTTCGCCTCCTCCTCGCGGCGCTTGAAGTCGAGTATCCTCGCCTTTAGCGTCGCGAAGCACTTTTCGCGGTTGCGCTGCTGCGAGCGCTCGTCCTGGCACACCGCGACGATGCCGGTAGGGAGGTGGGTCATGCGGACGGCGGATTCCGTCTTGTTGACGTGCTGTCCGCCAGCGCCGCCGGCGCAGAAGAGGTCTATCCTGATGTCGCTGTCGGGGATGTCCAGCTCGTCCTCCTCGTCCGCCTCGGGGAACACGACAACCGTGGCGGCGGAGGTGTGGATCCGGCCCTGGGCCTCCGTCTCGGGCACGCGCTGGACGCGGTGCCCGCCGGACTCGAACCTGAAGCGTCCGTATGCCCCGTCGCCCGCGACCGAGAACACGATCTCCTTGTAGCCGTCGAGCGTCGTCTCGTTGGAGTTCATGACGGATATCTTCCAGCCGACGGACTCGCAGTAGCGGCTGTACATGCGGAAGAGGTCTCCCGCGAAGAGGGCCGCCTCCTCGCCGCCGGTTCCTGCGCGGATCTCCATGACCGCGTTGCGGCCCTCCAGGGGATCCGGCGGAAGGAGCGCCGCGAGGACGCGTCGCTCGCAGTCGTCGAGCTGGGCGCGCAGCGTCTCCAGCTCGCGCTCGGCGTCCTCCTTGAAATCAGGGTCGGCGAGAAGCTCCTCGCTCCCCGCGATGTCGGAAAGCGTCTTCTCGTACGCGGCGGACGCGGCCTCGAGGCGCTTCAGGAAGGCGTGGTCGCGCAGGACCGCCTTGTAGCGCTTCGCGTCCGACAAAACAGCAGGGTCGCCAAGATCCGTCTCCACGGACGGCAGGCGACCCAGCACGTTCCTGATCTTTTCCCTGTCGAGCAAGGCTTACTTCGCGAACTTCGCGTAGCGCTTCTTGAACAGGTCAACGCGGCCCTCGGTATCGACCATCGTCTTCTGACCGGTGAAGTACGGATGGCACGCGCTGCACGTGTTGACCGTCATCTCCTTCTTCGTGGAGCGGGTCTTGATGACGTTGCCGCAAGCGCAGGTGATCGTCGCGTCGCCGTAGGCCGGATGGATGTCGTTCTTCATGGTTTTTCTTTGCCTTTCGAAATTTTGAAAAGATATTATACCTAATTTGGGCGAAAATGGCAAGGGGTGGGGATCAGTATATTTTTATGTAGGTTTCGGACTTCAGTCCGTCCATCCACTTGCGGTACAGCGCCTCGGCCTTCTCAGCCTTGACGTTGGACTCTATGTCCTCGTACGCCTCGGCGAACGTGCGCGCCGGGGCGGCGGCGTTCGCCTCGCTCCTGACGAGGAAGCTCCATCCGTCGAGCTCGATCCAGCCGGACGTCGCGCCAGGCTTGAGCTGCGAGATCGCCTCGCAGATCTCGGGACGGAACTCGTCCTCCGGCCTGATGTCCTTCCAGAGTCCGCCCTCGGACGCCTTGCCGTCCGCCGAGAAGCGGCGCGCGGCGGCGGCGAAGCCCTCCGCGGCGACAGCCTCCTCCACCTCGGCGCGGCGTCCGGCGTCCTCAGGCTTGAGGAGGATGACGGAGACGGACGTCCTGCCGGACGTGCGGTAGCGCTCGGGATGCGCCGCGTACTCGGCGCGCAGCTCGGACGGGGAGGCGGACACGTTCTTGTCAACGGCGTGCCAGCGGATGGCGGAGACGATCATGTCGTCCTTGATCTTCTGGCGCCAGTCCGTGAACGGGATCTTCTGACGCGACAGCGCCTCGATGAGCCTGTTGCGGTCGCCGCCGAACCCCTCGTCGATGATCTCGCGGACGCGGTTGTCAACTATCCACTCCTGAAGGGTCATCCCGGCGTCCTTCGCGGCCTTCGTCGCGAGCTTGCGCTCAACGAGCGAGTTCAGCACCTCCCCGTAGCGGCTCTCCTCAGCCCCGGCGCGGCGCATCTCGGCGATGACGTCGCTGCGGAGGATCTGCTCGGACCCGACGGACGCCGCGACGCCGTCAACCTGGTCGGCGGCGGACGCGAACGCGGCCGCGGCGAATGCGATGAGTATTGCAGTGCGCATGGTTTGCTCCTTGTTACAGCATTGCCGCGATCGCCGCGCCGACCATCGGCGCGTCCTCGACCTGCGGGGTTATGGCGTAGTGGATGTTGCGGCGCTTGACGAGCATGTCGTCCAGCTCCTTCCTGACGGTCGCGGCGAACGGGATCGCGCGCGTCTTGTAGTAGGTCGAGCCGTCCGCGTTGATGGCGACGGGCGCGGACGCGTCCTGGCCCTCGCCGGACTTGATGACGAACGCGGCGAGGTGGATCGCCGTGAGCACGGCGGCGCGCTCGAAGACGGGGAGTCCGAGCCTGCGCGCGAGCTTCGCGTCGTCCGGGTCGGCGAACACGGCGTCCAGCACGTTGTCGCGTCCGGGCTTTGCGGACCTGGCGCAGAAGTTGTCGAAGTCCATCGTCTCCAGCGAGCCGAGGCCCGCTATCGCGCCGGACGCCTTGCGCGAGAACATGCCCTCCTTGGCGGCGGCCTTGTATATCTCGAGTCCGATCGCGCCGAGGTACGCGCCGGCGATCATCTTCTCGAACGTCTGGAAGCCGACGTTGGTGGTCTTGGCGTCCATCGCCCTGTCGAATACGCTCTGGCGGACCTTGTTGAAGCCGCCCGACTCGGCGTTTATGATCATCGACCCGTCCGGATCGAGGTCCTCAAGCTTGCGTATCTCGCTGTTGCGCTCGACGTACGCGGCGTTCGTGCCGGTGCCGAGGATGAATCCGACGTACGAGCTGTACGCCATGTCGCCCTCCGTGGCCTTCGCCGCAAGAAGCGTGGCGACCGTGTCGTTCACGATGGCGATCTCGCCGCCGCCGAGGCGGGACATCAGCTCCCGCCCCACGTACTGTCCGACGATCTCCGGCGCCTTGATGTTCTTCGTCCAGCGCACGAGCTTCGCGTCCAGGTCCCGCGTCGCCTCCGCGGGGTAGGAGAAGCACCAGCCCACCTTCGGGACCGTGGCGAGCGGACGGAGGCGGCGGACCTCGGACGCGAACGCCGCGTAGAACTCCTCCTGTCCGACCGACGCCCTGGTCCCCGGCATCGGACGGTTCTCGCGCTCCGTCACCTTCGGCGGAATCTCAACTATCGCCCCGCGGAAGTTCGTGCCGCCCGCGTCGAGGACGGCCGCCTTGGCCCCGGCGGGGACCTTTCCGTTGACCCCCACGAACGTCGGAATCATCATCAGCGACGACTCCTCGCCCGCGAGGCCCTTCTCCATCTCGGATATGAACGCGCCGATGATGCCCTGGCGGTCTATCTCCGCCGCCGGGACGAATCCGCCGTCCCTCAGAAAATCCTCAGGTGTCTTCATTTTTCTCCTGTCGATCCTTTCGTCTGGATTCCACTGACATAAACAGCCGCGTCACGCCACCTCGCCCTCGAAGTCGAATCCGCACGCCTTGACGAGGCGGATGCGCACGAAGTCCCCGACCTCCGCCCGGCGGCCCTTGGGCGTGTCGAGGACGTACACGACGCCATCGACGTCCGGCGCCTGCGAGCGCATGCGCGCGACCCCGGGCGCAACGACGAGCGCGTCGAAGGTCCCGCCCACCATGCGGGCGGACTTCACCTTCCACAGCCTCTCCGCGTCCTCCATGACTATGCGCTCGCGCTCCTCGGCGACCTTGCGCGACGGACGCCCGGACATCCGCGCCGCCTTGGTGCCCTTCTCCGGGCTGAACGCGAACGCGCCGAGGTGGTCGAACTGCATGCGTCTCAAGTCCGCGCGCATCTGCGCGAACCGCGCCTCCGTCTCGCCGGGGAAGCCCGTCATGATGGTCGTCCTGAGCGTGACGTCCGGCACGACCTGCCTGAGCGCCTCCGCCGCGGCGAGGGACGCCTCGATCGCGCTCTTGCGGTTCATCCTGGCGAGGATCTCGGGGACGGTGTGCTGGAGAGGGACATCGACGTAGCGCACGCCGTGGCGTGAGTTGACGAGCCAGTCGAGGAATTCCTCGGTTATCTCGCTCGGATACGAGTAAAGGACGCGCACCCAGAACTCGCCGGGAAGCCTGTCCAGCCTCCACAGGAGGTCCGTCAGCGTCGTCCGCCCCTCCTTCAGGTCAACGCCGTAGAGCATCGGATCCTGCGCGACTATGTTCAGCTCGCGGCATCCGCTCGCGAGGAGCGCGCGCGCCTCGCGCAGGATGGACGCCAAAGGACGCGAGCGATACTTTCCGCGGATCGCCGGTATCGCGCAGTACGCGCACTTGTGCGCGCAGCCTTCGGCGATCTTCAGGTAGGCGAACGCCTTGCCGGTGAAGCGAAGCTCGGGCATCTTCGGCTCGATCCACTCCTCGGGGACGCCCTGCCACACGTCAACGCCGGGGAAGCGCGACGCCGCCTTGGGGTAGCGCTTCGGATAGCAGCCTGCGACGACGACCCTGCCGTAGCGTCCGGCCGACTTGAGCTGCACGGCGCGCACGATCTCGCGCTCGGCCTCCTCGCGCGCGGACGCTATGAAGGCGCACGTGTTGACGATGACGACGTCCGCCCTGTCCGGGTCCGGAGACATCGCATAGCCCTTCTTGAGGAGGTTCCCGGCCATGACCTGGAGATCGACCGCGTTCTTCGCGCAGCCGAGGGAAACGAGGGCGATCGTCTTCTTCGCCTTCGCCGCATGGCCGGGACTCTGTCTTTTCGCGCTCATCAGGTTGAAACGTGGGAAAGGCGCTCGCCGTCGAAATAGCCGATGGACCGCACGGATCCGCCCTTGGGGAGCGACACAGACCCGGGATTGAATATCTTGAGTCCGCAAGCCAGCGTCGTCAGCTCCGGGATGTGAGTGTGCCCGTGCGCCAGCACGGTGCCCATTCCGAGCGGCGGAAGGCGGCGCTCGTTCCAGAGGTGTCCGTGGGTGAGGAAGAATGTCTCGGACCCCGCCTCGAGGATGGCGTAGTCGGACATCATGGGGAACTCGAACATCATCTGATCGACCTCGGCGTCGCAGTTTCCGCGCACCGCCACGATGCGATCCTTCAGTCCGTTCAGCATCTCGGCGACCTTCTCGGGGTCGTAGAGGCTGGGGACGCCGTTGCGCGGGCCGTGGTAAAGGAGGTCGCCCAGCAGGACCAGCCTGTCGTAGCCGAGCGAGTCCGCCGCGGAGAGCGCCGACTCGAGCGCGGACGGAACTCCATGTATGTCGCTTAGAAATGCTATCCTCATGTGAATATTATAGCAAAAACGGACCATTCATTCCGCCTTCCGCGAGAATTCGCAGCCGCAGTAGCCCTGTCTGTAGAGTCCGAGCTCCGTCGCGCGGCGGACGGACAGCTTGAATCCCTCCCTTTTCTTGAAGTCCTCGTGCAGGAACGCGGCGGACGTTCCGCCGGCGGCCGCGTCGCCTGCCGCGAACACCATGGCGCTCACCTTGTGGGGGGATACGGTGAGGGACGAGGCGACCGCGTCGAAGCCGTTCTCCGCGGCGTAGCGCGCGGCCCGGGCGAGGGAGAAGCGGAAGCACCGCTCGCAGCGGGCGCCCTTCTCGGGCTCGGACTCGTATCCGCGCGCAACCTCCGCGAGCCATGCGTCGTGGTCGTAGGCGTCCGCGACGAGCGGCACGCCGTCCGCCGCGGCGACGCGTCCGGCGGAGTCCAGCCGGCGCGCGAACTCGTCCGCGGTGTCGATGTTGGAGTTGGAGAAGAACATCGCGACCTCGTGGCCGGATGCGAGAAGCCGCGGGACGCACGCGCAGGCGCACGGTCCGCAGCAGGTGTGGAGAAGGACCTTCACTTGTCCCTGTCAGCGCTCCTGCGCGGGCGGGAACGTTCCGTCCGCGACCTCGGCCACATAGGCGGAGAACGCCCTGCGGACGTCGTCCGCCAGGTGCGCGTACTGCTTCACGAAGGAAGGCGCGGACTCGTTGAGTCCGAGCAGGTCGTGCATCACGAGCCACTGCGCGTCGCAGACGGGTCCGGCGCCGATGCCGACCGTGACGATTCCGAGCGCGGCGGTGATCTCGGCCGCGAGTTCGGAGGGGATGCATTCGAGCGTGACGGCGATTGCGCCTGCGGCCTCTACGGCCTTGGCGTCCGCCAGGACCTGGTCCGCCGCCTCGCGCGTCTTGCCCTGGCGCTTGAATCCGCCGTACTCGTTGACGCTCTGTGGGGTCATGCCGACGTGGGCGAGGACGGGGATCCCCGCCTCTGTCATGCGCTTGATGAGTCCGCACACGCGCGCTCCGCCCTCGAGCTTCACGGCGTCCGCCCCGGCCTTGATGCACTTGACGGCGTTCTCCATGGCGAGGTCGTCGCCGCACTGGTAGCTGCCGAACGGGAGGTCCGCCACGACGAGCGCGTCCTTCGCCGCGCGGGCGACCGCGGCGGTCGCGGAAAGCGTCTCCTCCATCTTGACCGGAAGGGTCGTGCCGTAGCCGAGCACGGTCATGCCCATCGAGTCGCCCACGAGGAGGATCGGAACCCCCGCCTCGTCCGCCAGGCGCGCAAAGCACGCGTCGTAGGCGGTGCAGCAACCAAGCTTCCTCACGCCCTTCGAGGCGCGGACGCTAGCGACGTTCCACTTCTTCACGGCAATGCCCCTTCCGCCGTACGACGGACGCGGCGGATCAGACTCCGCTGCGTCCGCGAAGCGTTCCGTGGCTCAGGAAGCCCTCGTACTTGCGGACGAGGAGGTGGCTCTCCATGATGCGGAGGGTGTCGAGGGCCACGCCGACGATGATGAGGAGGGACGTGCCGCCGAAGAACGAGGCGATCGCCCACGGGATCGAGAGGATTCCCATGAGGAGCATCGGGATGATGGCGACGAGGAGGAGCCCCAAGCCGCCGATGAGCGTGATCTTCGTCATCAGGTCGTCGAGGTACTCGGCCGTGGCGCGTCCGGGGCGGATGCCGGGGACGTAGCTGCCGTCCTTCTTGAGGTTCTCGGATATCTCGACGGCGTTGAACATCGTCGCGACCCAGAAGAACGTGAAGAACATGATGAGGATCGCGTACACGACGATGTGGAGGGCCGTCGTGGAGTTCGCGAGGTCCTGCGCGACGCCGTGGAGCCAGGAGTCGGTCTTCGTGACCTTCATGAGGAGGGTCGCGGGGATCGAGATGAGCGGCTGGGCGAAGATGATAGGCATGACGCCCGTGTAGTTCACGCGGAGCGGCATGTAGGTCTGCTGCATGCCGTACGTCGCGCCGCCGCCGACGGCCCTGCGCGTGGAGTGGATCGTCACCTTGCGGACGCCCTGGGTGAGCATCACGGTGCCCATGACGACGAGGATGAAGAAGCAGACGAGGATCGCGAGCTCGGCGGGGGTTCCGCTCCTGGTGGTGACGTCGCCGTTGACGCCGAAGTAGCGCTCCCAAGCGGCGAAGAGGGCCTGCGGGAGGCGGGATGTGATGTTGATCATGATGATCAGCGATCCGCCGTTGCCGATGCCGAAGGTCGTGATCTGGTCGGCGATCCACATGACGAAGAGCGACGCGGCGGTCATGCCGATCACGGTCATCAGGTTGAAGCCGATGCCGGGGTTGACGACGATGGACTTGCCGGCGGGGACGGCGATGCCGAGCATCTCGGGATGGGAGAGCGCCGTCGCGATGCCCCACGCCTGGAACACGCAGAGCGCGATCGTGAGGTAGCGGGTGATCTGCGCGAGCTGCTGGCGGCCGTTCTCGCCCTCCTTCTTGAGCTTCTCGAGCGAGGGGATGACGGACGACAGGAGCTGGATCACGATCTGCGCGGAGATGTACGGCCAGATCGACAGGAAGCCGATGGCGCACTGGCCGAGCGCGCCGCCCGTGAACACCTCGAACATCTCGAGGAGGCCGCCCTGCGAATTGGCCTTGAAGTCGGCGATGATCTCGCCGAGGACGGTCCAGTCCACGCCGGGGGTGGGGATCTGCGAGACAAGACGGCACACGAACACGAGGCCGAGCGTGATCAGAATTTTCTTGCGAAGCTCCGGGATGCGGAATGCGTTCGAGAATCCCTTCGTCATGGACATGGTTTAGTAGTCTCCTTGGTTTGCGATATTTCTGATATTATAGCAAAATTCATGCGCCTCTTTCAAGGTCGCGGCGAAGCGCCTTCTGCTTGAGCGAGTCGCGCTTGTCGTGGAGCTGCTTGCCTCGGCACACTCCGATCGCCACTTTCACTCGTCCGCCCTTGAGATAGACCTTCAGCGGGACGAGCGTCAGCCCCTTCGCCTCGGTCTTGAGCCGGAGGGATTCGACCTCCTTGGCGTGGACGAGGAGCTTCCTGCGGGACTTCGGCTCGTGGTTGAAGCGGTTGCCGAACTTGTACGCCGCGATGTCCGCCCCGAGAAGCCAAAGCTCGCCGCCCAGGACGGCCGCGTAGGAGCCGGACAGGGAGACGGAGCCGTGGCGGACCGACTTGACCTCGGTGCCAGTAAGCACGATACCGCACTCGATCGTGTCGAGCACGGTATAGTCGTGTCTCGCCTTCCTGTTCTCGGCGAATACAGGGTTGAACTTCGCGTCCGCCACCTTGTCAGTCGCCAAGCAGCGAGTTCACGCTTATGCGCTTCTCGGACCACTTGGTCTTGGCCTCCTCGGCCTTTGCGATCGCGTCGAAGTCGATTTCGGCGATGAGCTTGCCCTCCGCGACCTCCCTGAGGGCTATGTCGCACTTGTCCTCGTCGAGAGATTCGGGCCTCACCAGCGGCTTGGCGCCGTTGATGAGCTCGCGCTCGCGCTTCGATATGAGGTTCACGAGCACCGGTGTGGACGGGATCTTCTCGTGGGCTTTCTTCAGAAGTTCGCTGTTCATTCGCTTTTTTCTCCGTATAGGGAGCGTATTATACCAGATTTCCGCCGCTCATTCAACCGCCCTGTACTTCGCGAGCGCCTTTTCGTACGCCGGGGAGCCGAAGAACCCGCAAGGCTTGAACTCGGGGCAGAATCCGCGATAGACGCACTCCGGCACGCAGCACGCCGCCACCTCCGGCTCCTTCTCGGCTATCGCATCGACCACCGCGCGCCACGCCTCGCGCGTCTCGGCGCTCGCCTGTCCGCAGAGGCGGCGGCGCGAGATGAACATGACGGCCTGCGCGTTCGCGAAGCACTCGTGCATCACCGGCGCGTCCTGCCTGTTCGCGTCGCGCTGGACGCCCGTCCGGTCCGTGCGCTGCGTCGAGACGAAGTGCTCGATGCCGAACTTGTGGCGGACGAAGTGGACGGACACCCAGTACGGGAGGTCGATCCACTTCCAGTTGAAGCAGAGCTTCCTGATCGGGGAGTGCTCCGCGAGGAGGATGCGCTTCTTCCACTTCGTTCCGGGCTCCTTGGTGCCCTCGTCCAGGCGGATCGTGGTCCTGGCGGCGTCCGCCACCTCGCGCCACGTGCCCTTGACCCTCAGAAACTTGATCTTCATGGCATTTTCCCGTCGTTTTCCCGCGCCGGCGCTCAGCCCTGCGCGCCCGTCGCGAAGCGGTAGGCGTTCTGGAACATGCGCATCCACGGTCCGTTGACCTTGAACACGCCCGGATTGTACGACAGCTGGCAGGCGCGGAAGCCGCGCTCCGGGTGCGGCATCATGATCGTCGCCCTGCCGTCCGTCGTCGTGAACGCCGTCTGTCCGCCGATGGAGCCGTTCGGGTTGTACGGATAGCGCGTCGTGGAGTTGCCGTAGCCGTCCACGAAGTGCGCCGAGCAGATCCCCGGCGTCCAGCCCTCGGTCCAGACGCGTCCCTCGCCGTGCGCGACGGCGATCGGAAGGCGCGAACCCTCCATTCCCTTGAAGAAGATGGACGGCGAAGGCTCGATCTCGATCGTCGAGTAGCGCGCCTCGAACTGCTCGGAGATGTTGCGGACGAACTTGGGCCACCCTTCGGCGCCCGGTATGATGTCCTTGAGCTGCGACAGCATCTGGCAGCCGTTGCACACGCCCAGCGAGAAGGTCTCGGGGCGCGCGAAGAACTTCGCGAACATCTCCTTGAGCCTCTCGTTGAAGAGGATCGACCTCGCCCAGCCCGAGCCGGCGCCGAGGACGTCGCCGTAGCTGAACCCGCCGCACGCGACGAGCCCCTGGAATCCGCCGAGATCGACGCGCCCGGCGATGAGGTCGCTCATGTGGACGTCCTGGCAGTCGAAGCCAGCAAGCGCGAACGCCGCAGCCATCTCGATGTGTCCGTTGACGCCCTGCTCGCGCAATATCGCCATGCGGGGCTTCGCCTGGCCGGCCTTTCCGGCGCGTCCAGGAATCTCCTCGTCGGGATCGAACGTCAGCTTGAACTGCATTCCCGGATCGCGCTCGTCGAGTCCGTTGTCGTACTCCTCGCGGGCTGTGAACGGGTTGTCGCGCAGCGCCTGCATCCTGTAGGTCGTCTCGCTCCAGTTGCGCCTGAGGAACGTAAGGTCGGTCGCGAGCGCCTGCCTTCCGCCGACGAACACCTCGAACGTGCGCGAGCTGCGCGTGACGGCGCCGGCGAGGACCGCGTCGATCCCCGCGTCGGCGAAGATCTCCATCACCTCGTGGAGCCTGCTCTCGGCGACCTGGAGGACCGCGCCCGGCTGCTCGTTGAAGAGCTGCTGGAGGACGTCCCCGTCTGGCAGCTTCGCTATGACGCCGCGTCCGCCGGTGATCGCCATCTCCGCGAGCGTGACGGCGATGCCGCCGTCGGACCTGTCATGGTACGCGAGGGCGAGTCCGCCCTTCACGATCTTCTGCATCGCGTTGAAGAACCTCTTGAGCCTGTCCGCGTCCGCGTCCGCGTGCGTGTCGCCCAGCTGTCCGAAGACCTGCGCGAGCGCGGTCGCGCCGAGCGGGGCGGTGCCGTCGCCGAGATCGACATAGACGAGGAACGAGCTCTCGCCCTCGGGGTCGGGCTTGAGGTCGGGCGTGAGCGTGAGCCTCACGTCGCCGACGGGGGCGAAGCTGGAGACGACGAGCGAAAGCGGCGCGACCTGCTTGTGCTCGGCGCCCTGCGAGTCCGTCCAGACCGTGTGCATCGAGCAGCTGTCCTTGCCGACGGGGATGGAGACGCCGAGCTTCGGACAGAAGTTGAGTCCCACCTCCTCGACGGTGTCGTAAAGTATCGCGTCCTCGCCGGGGTCGCCGCACGGCGCCATCCAGTTGGCGGACAGGCGTATCTGCGAGATGTCGCCGACGTCCGCCGCCGCGAGGTTCGTGATCGCCTCGGTTATGGCCATGCGTCCGGACGCGGGGCCGTCGAGCAGCGCGATGGGCGTGCGCTCGCCGGTCGCCATCGACTGTCCCTCGTAGGTCTTGTATCCCATCGTCGCAACCGCGCAGTCCGCGGCGGGAAGCTGGAACCTGCCGACCATCTGGTCGCGCGCGACGCGGCCGGTGACCGTGCGGTCCGTGATCGTCACGAGGAACGTCTTGTCCGCGACGGCCGGGAGGTGGAGGACGCGAGCGAGCGCGTCGATGGGCCTGACGCCCTCGAAGTTCGTCCCCTCGTGGCGCTTCGCCGTGCGCTTCACGTCGCGGACCATGCGGGGCGGCTTGCCGAGGAGGACCTTGATGTCCATGTCGATGGGCCTGTCGCCGAAGTGCTCGTCCTCGAGGACAAGCTGTCCGTCGCCCGTCGCGACGCCGATGAACGCCACGGGGCAGCGCTCGCGCTCGCAGAGCCTCTCGAAGAACTCGCGCGCCTCGGGGCGGAGCGCCAGAACGTAGCGCTCCTGCGCCTCGCAGCACCATATCTCCATCGGGTTCATCGAGCGCTCCTCGTTGTGGACCTCGCGGAGCCTGAACGCGCCACCGGTCGCCTCGACGAGCTCCGGGCAGCCGTTGGAGAGTCCGCCCGCGCCGATGTCGTGGATGGAGAGGATCGGGTTCGCCTTGCCGAGGTAGCTGCACGCGTCGATCACTCCCTGGCAGCGGCGCTGCATCTCGGCGTTTCCGCGCTGGACGGAGTTGAAGTCCAGGGCCTCGCTGTTCGTGCCGGTCATCATGGAGCTCGCCGCGCCGCCGCCGAGCCCGATGCGCATGGCGGGTCCGCCGATCTGCACGATGAGCGACTTTGGCCTGACGTCCTTCTTCAGCACCTGGCTGTTCCTGATGACGCCCATTCCGCCCGCGAGCATGATCGGCTTGTGGTAGCCGCGGAGCTCGCCGGCGATCTCGCCCTCGTAGGTGCGGAAGAATCCGCAGAGCTGCGGACGTCCGAACTCGTTGCCGAACGCCGCGCCGCCGATGGGGCCCTCCGTCATGATCTGGAGCGGCGTCGCGAGGCGCGTCGGGAACTCGGCGAACTCGCGCTCCCACGGCTGCGGGAAGCCGGGGATGCGGAGGTTGGAGACCATGAAGCCGCAGATTCCCGCAACGGTGCGCGAGCCCGTGCCGGTCGCCGCCTCGTCGCGGATCTCGCCGCCGACGCCGGTCGCCGCGCCCGGGTACGGCGAGATCGCCGTCGGGTGGTTGTGGGTCTCGACCTTCATGAGCTGCTCGAGCTGGTCCTTCCTGAACCCGTACTCGTTCGTCTTCGGGTCGATCGCGAAGACGTCCGTCCTGAAGCCGGTCACGACGGACGAGTTGTCCTTGTAGGCGCTCAGGGTGTCCTGCGGACGCTTCGCGTGCGTGTTCTTGATCATCTCGAAGAGGGACTTCGGCTGCCTCTTGCCGTCGATGATGAACTCCGCGCCGAAGATCTTGTGGCGGCAGTGCTCGGAGTTGACCTGTCCGAACATGACGAGCTCCGTGTCCGTCGGGTTGCGCCCCGCCGCCTTGAAGCTCTTAGCGAGGTACTCCATCTCCGGCTCGCTGATGGCGAGGCCGATCTCCTCGTTCGCCTCGCGGATCGCGTCAACGCCCTTGGCGAGGACGTCGTACGTGCGCCCCGGCTTCGGCTCGCCCTCCTCGAAGAGGTCGTCGATGCTCTGATAGACGCCCTCGGTCATGCGGTCGTAGAGGACCCCGAGCGCGGCGGGCGGGAGTGTGCGGAAGACGGGCGACTCCTCGCGCGCGAAGCCGATCTGTCCGGCGGACTCCGGACGCGGAGCGGGGCCGGGGAACGAGATCCGGTAGCGGATGCCGCGCTCGACGCGGAGGATGGACTTGAGTCCGCAGTTGCGGAAGATGTCCGTCGCCTTCGAGCTCCACGGCGAGATAGTCCCCTTGCGCGGCGTGACGAAGAAGTCCGCCTCGTCGCACTGCCCCTCGGCGTTGAGGAGGACGCGCGCGCGTTCGAGCTCCTCGACGGAGAATGCGGCGTCGGCCATCTGGAGCGCATAGACCCACTTCGCGTCGATATCGACGCGGGGGAGGCCGGGCGCGGCCTTTGCGATGGAGTCCTTGATCGCGTCCATGCGGAACGGCGAGTATGCGTCTGAACCTATGAGCAGAATCATGTTTTTCTCTCCTCGATTGTAACTGATATTATATCAAATCCCAGCACCCCGCGTCGCCGGCGGGAACGTCACGGACCACGGTCCGCGCGCGCGCCAGCAGGCGCGGACGGCGTCGGCGGACGGCTCGACGTAGAGCGGCGTCGCCTGGTGGCGGAACCACGTGTCCTGCCTCTTCGCGAGCTGGCAGGTGCGCGTGAGAATCTTCTCGCGCGAGTCGCCCTCGCGGTAGCCGATCGCGAGCGACGCCGTGCGCGACCAGACGGGGTACTGCGCGTGCAGGCGGCGCTTCTCCTCCTCCAGCCCCGTCATGAACATGTCGTCCAGCCGCGCGCGTATGCGCTCGCGCACCACGGCGCGGTCGATCTTGACGACCGGGTACTCCGGCGGCGGCTTCTCCCAGCGGCGGTCGAGTCCGCGCAGCAGCGCGGAGAAGTAGAGCCCCGTGCCGCCGACGATCACGATTGGGACGGACGCCGGGACGGACGCCGCCCAGTCCGCCGCGGCCCTGAGCCACGCGCCGGACGAGAACTCCTCGGCAGGCGTCACGACATCGACGCCGCCCATGCCGAACTCCTCGATCTCCTCCCTCGGGGGCTTCGCGGTCCCGATGTCCATGCCCCTGTAAACGAGCATGGAGTCCGCGCTCAGTATCCGCGCGCCCATCTCGCGCGCAAGCTCCGCGGCGATCGCGCTCTTCCCGCTCGCGGTCGGACCGGCGAGCAGGTAGGCGTCGCGCGTCAGGGACGCGGACATTTCCCCTTCTCCTCGCCGAACGACATCGCGATCAGCAGCGCGGCGGCGACGGTGATGTATGCGTCCGCCAGGTTGAAGCACGGAAAGTGGCTCGCGCCCCAGTGGAAGTCCAGGAAGTCGATGACGTAGCCGCGCCAGACGCGGTCTATGAGGTTGCCGATGATGCCGGCGTAGAGGAGCCACTCCGCGATGTTGCCGGCGGCGGCGCGCCACCCGCGCGCGGCGGTGTGGAAGACCGCGCGCCGCTTCCAGACGAGAGCCGCGAGCATGACGAGCGCGAACGCGGCGAGGGGCCAGACGCTGCCCTGGAACATGCCCCAAGCGCAGCCGCGGTTCTCGACGTACGCGAGGTTCAGGAGCCCCGGCACAACGGAAACCGCCGCCTCGCCCTTAAGGCGCGCGGCGGCGATTTCCTTCGTCACGGCGTCCGCCAGCAAAAGGTTGGCGACCACCGCGAAGATGGTGACGAACGCGCGCATCACCCGCGGTTGCGCTCCATCTCGCTCTGGCACTCCATGCAGGTGAGCACGAACGGCTGGTTCAGGAGGCGCGGCTTGCGGATGAGCTGCCCGCACACGGTGCAGACGCCGTAGGTGCCGTCGTCGATGCGGTGCAGGGCCTCCTCGATCTGCTGGATCGTGCGGTTGATGAGCCCCATCTGGCCGAGGGCCTGCAGGCGCAGCGTCTGGTTTGTGCCGTCGCCGCCGTCGGCCTCGCGGTCCTCTGACTCGTTGAAGCCCGTGGCCTTCATCGCGTCCACGCCCGCAAGCGCCTTCTCGCGCTCGGCCAGGAGGCGCCTGCGGAAGTCCTTGAGGTCGTTAGGCGGGAACGTCACCGTGTTCTTGCCCTGCGTCCTCGTCGTCGGACGGCGGGAAAGGTGGATCTCGGAGACGTTGCGCTTCTGGTCCTCGTTCTTCGCGGACCGCTTCATCTCCTGCGCGATGGACATCGCGAAGGCGACGGCCTTGGCCGTGTCGATCACGGGGACCGGCTCGGCTGGCTTCGCGGCGGGCTTGCGCGCGGACTTCGACTGCACGCGGATCTGCACCCTGTTTATCTGCTTCGCGGGCTTCGCGGCGGGCGCGGGCTCCGGAGCGGCGGCCAGAGCCTGCTGCGCTGCGGCAGGCTTCTTCGGCGCCGGCTTGCTTTTCTTCGACGGCGGTATTGACTCTACGATGACTCCCATTGCAGGCCTCCTTTCGACGTATCGACTTGCACTGTCCGTATTATATCAAATTTGCATGCCGGGTGGAAGCTTCATCCATTCGCGAATTTCGGCGGGCAGCTCGCGGATCTCCTTGACGGATCCGAACGCGACGGAGCCCTCGGACCCGGGCATCTCGAACTGGTCGCCGGGCTTCTTGCCGAGCATGTTCTGCGCAAGGCGCGTCTTGGACGAGAGGACGCCCAGCTCGATGTCGTTGTCCCACTCGCCGAGCACGCAGTACGTCTTCTCGCCGTCCGGCGTGGAGACGACCACGGCGACGCCGGGGGCCACCTCGTCCGTCGCGACGCCGGCGAACTCGTCCGGCTTCACCGCCTCGAGGTCCGCCTGCATGAGCGACTGCTTCTGCATGAGCGCGCGCTGCTCGTCCTTCGCGTACTGGTACTCCGCGTTCTCGGAGAGGTCGCCGAAGCCCTTCGCGAACTCGATGCGCTTCACGTTGGCGGGCATGTCCTCGTTGATGAGCTTGAGGTACTCCGCCTTCTTCATCGCGAAGCTGCGGTAGGAGGTGACGCGCGCGTACTCGCGCTTCTTCTCCGCCTTGACGACGTGCGACTCCAGCTCGGGGACGAGCTTCGTCATCCTGACGACGATCGTGTGGTGCGTCGAGGGGTCCCATGCGATGGACGCCTGGAAGCGCTCGAAGAACATCGCGCGGTCGGACTCCGACAGCCAGCCGAACACCTTGCCGAGCCACTTGACGTCCGCGAAGAGCCTCCTCACGAGGTTCTGCATCTTGAGCGTCTCGCCGCCCTGGCGGCCCTCGCCGAGCGCGATCGCGTGCGTAAGGAGCGTGATGAGCGGGGGAAGCTCGGACCAGTCCCTGAACTGCTCGAACTTGCCGACGATGAGCGTCGTGAGCGTCGCCGGGGCCTTGGGCTGCTTCATGAGCTCGCCGACCGCCGCGCGGCACGCGGCGTCCTCGCCGAAGCGCGAGACGATCTCCGCGACCGCCGTGAAGCACAGCTCCGGGATGGCGTCGTACAGCTTCGCGCGCGCCGCGTCGTCCTCCGCGAGGAACGCGATCATGGAGCCGACCTCGCGCGCGGGAAGCGCGGCGGCCGCCTTGACGAAGCGCCTGCGGTCCCAGAGGTAGTCGCGCATCTCGCGCGCCGGCGGGTTCGCGAAGCCGAGCTCGATCACGGTGACCGCGATGCGCGCGTAGAGCGCGTCATCGACCTTGCGCGCGGCGGTGGAGGCGAACACGAGGCGGTCCTCGATCTTGGCCCTGACCTCGGGGGCGGACTCCTTGAGCTTGCCCTGGCGCTCGTACTCGCGGACGGCCGCGACGATGAGCTTGGGGTCGGTCTCGTGCGAGAACGCCGTGAGCCAGCCGTCGCCGTAGTCCTCGGCGGACGCCTTGAGGCGGATCGGGTCGGCGCGCCTGGCGGGAATCTCCACGAGCTTGTCGCTGCGGAGCGCCGCGCGGGCGGAGTCCCAGAACTTCTTCCAGTTGACGGACTTCACGAAGCCGTTGGCGGCGCAAACGTCCTCGAGGCGCGTGACGGGCATGTCGCCGTAGCTGCGCAGGACCGCCTTGACGAAGTCGCCCGGACGCTCCTTGAGCATCTGCTCGAAGCCGGCGGGGTCGGCCTCGCGTATGACGAGGATGTGGTTCTCCGGCGCGAGCTCCAGCATGTCCGTCGCCGCGGCGTAGGAGAACTGGTGGCCCTTCTTCATGCGGAAATCGACCGTGATGCGCCTGTAGAAGTCGTCGATGCGCTTCACGGTGCCGAGGCCCCACGACTCGCTCAGCACGAGCGCGCCGCCCTCGCCGGGCTTCTTCGAGTTGAAGTACACGAGCTTCTCGAGGCGCACGAGCGACTTGTCGAGAGGCTCCGCGCCGAACTGGACGCCGTCCACAAAAGAAAGAAGAAGACGATCAGATGTCGTCTTCTTCAGGGCGTCCTTGACGCCGGCGGGCTTGAGCATTTTGGAAATCTCGGCCTGGTTGCCCCGCACGAGCGCGAGCGCCCCCTCGAAGTCGCGCTTCTCCGCGCACTCGTTCAGCTTTGCCGCCAGCGATTCAGTGTCTGCCATCGTCTTCTCCTTGATGTTTGAAATTGAAAGATAATTATACCATATCGCGCAGGATCATGGAAGTGCCCCCGCGATTTTGCGCGCCGCGGACGGACAAAAAGAAAGCGTGCGCGAAAGGGAACCTGCCCTGCCACACACGCTTTCCGGAGGATCGGCGATGCGCCGTCCTCAGACGGTCACTTCGGCTGCGCCTCGGTCCGTATCATCTTGCCGTTCATGTCCCATATCTGGATGTATCCAGTCCCGTTGCTGGCCGTTGAATTTACGACAAGGCACCCGTCCGAGACGTGCGCCGTCGCATTCTTGCCGTTAGGCGTCACCCCGAACAGGGTCTTGCCGAAGCGGTTCTTCGCTATGACCTGTCCGTTGCTGTTCACCGTGGCAGACATCGGGGTCTTGTCCGACTTCTCCTGCCGCTCAGCCTCCGCCCTTCTCTGGCGTTCCGCCTCGCGCCTCGCATCACGCTCGTACGAGCTTGAGGCCGAGGAACCGCCGCCTGGCTCGCCGAACACGCCGCCTGTGATCCTGACCTCCTTGGCCACGGTCAAAGCCGCCTTCCCGGTAAGCTTCGCACTGATCCACGCCGCCTTTCCGCCCAGCTTGAACATCTTGCACAGGATGAGCAGGGGGAGAAGGATCATCCACTTCATCATGATCAGTATCGGACGGACGAAATAGCGTCCGATGAAGCAGAGCGTGCCCCAAATGGCACGGATCCATACGGGCTTCCCCTCCACCCAGATCCCGATCTTCCTGCGCAGCAGATAAAGCGCAAGCACAATGCAGAAGCATGTGAATGCCGTGATCTGCTTGATTTGCTCGGAAAGCGGGAGTTCGCTGAACGGAATCCGCTCCTTCTTTTCTTGCGGAGCTGCGGTTTCGCCTCCGTTCAAAGCATCGCCGACCGCCGCGATCGGCGCATTGTCGTCGATTGAAGCGGCAACCGCCGGTTCCGCCGGTCCGTCCGTCGTCTGGGCCATTGACCGGACAGGGACGATCGCCGTGGCCGCAAGAAGGACTATTGAGAGTAGCTTGACCATTTTATGATTTGGAACCCCATGCCTGCCGAAGCCGGGCATGAGGTTCCGTTTCTTCTCGTTTATTTCAGAATGCGCTGAGGAGCTCGTTCTCCTCTTCCTTGGTCATGTCGATCGTGCCGATGATGCCCTCGTCCACCGGATACCGGATCGTGAGCTCGCCGGACTCCTCCTTGATCTCGGCCTGGAACTTGTGGACGGTGTCCACGTACTTGCTGTAGTGGGCGTATTCCCAGTAGTAGCGATCGTACTTGTTCCCGTCCACCTTGATGTGCTTTATGGAGCGGACGACAGGCACGAGTTCCGTGCGGTCGTTCTCCGAGAGGTCGATTCCGTCCGGCACGCTGCAGTAGAGCGCGGCGAACTTCCCGATTCCCGTCATTCCCTTGCCGACGTCCAGGAACTTGTCGCGCTGCTCGTTGCTGAAGCAGATCGAGGTGACCTTCTCGCCGCCATCGACCTTCGCCGTGGCGGGCATTCCGTTTTCATCGTTGACGACGCAGAAGTCGGCAAGGCTCATCCCGAGATAGTAGCCCTTTACCACGACGTTCTTCTTGGCCTGTTCGTCGGCGCACGCCCTGACCTCGGCGCGGAGCTTCTCCAGCCTTGCGGGGCTCAGACGCTTGAAGACGTTGCGGATGGTCCACTTGCTCGCGATCCTGTCGTGCTCGTCCGGCTTGCCCTTGCGGAACACCTCCTCGAGCAGGTTTTCGTCCGTGATGTTGTCGAGAAGCGCGCTGTACGCCTTGCCAAAATCCTCATCCAGCCCCATTTGATGCACCCATGCGTCGTTATCGAGGAGAAGGTCCTTGATCACGGCCTGGTCCTTGATCGCCTTGGCGGAGGCGGGGCCGGAAAGACGGAACTGCTGGACGTTGCCCTGCATCTCCTTCGCCGCCCAGCGAAGCTGCGCCGCAAGGTCCTCGACGGGGATGGTCTCGAGCATCTTGAAGTGTCCGTCCTTGAGCCGTTCGAACGCCTTGTAGCTGTCGATGGTCTCGAAGACGACCTTCTTGCGGAATTCCGGATCCTTCAGGGTCTGGACCTTCGCCAGCTGCGCGTCCGCATCCAGCGCGCGGAATCCATCCTTGCTGCCGAACAGGGCCACGTCCTCGGCGAGCAGCTTGTTCTTGAACCCTGCAAGAACCTCCTCTTTCGACATTTCGACAACGGACGGATCCATGTACTGCCTTGCCATCGCGGCGGCGGCAGGATCGCTGAACTTGCGGCCCGGTCCGGACTTCCCCGACACCAGAAGCGTATTCACCGGATTGTTGTCCATTGACTTCGAGAAGGTCCCGGCGGAGAGCGCGGCGGCCCTCTCGTCGTCCGTCAGAGACTCGACGAAGGCGGCGCGCATGCCCTCCTCGAAGGGCGTGTAGAGGTCGCACTCCTTCCCCTTGCTCTGCGCGATATCGTACGAGTTGCAGAACGGGCCGACGCTTCTCATGTCGCGCGCAAGCGGAGCGAACACGGCCACGACGTTGTAGAGTTCGTTGTACTTGTCAACGTCGGCGTTGTATTGAGACGGATTGTTGACATAGGTGCCTCTGCAGATTTCATCATACTTCTTCTTCGCCTCCTTCGCGTAGGCGACGACCGCCTCGGAAAGCTTCGCGTTGTCCTTCACGCGGGCCGCCAGCTCGCGGGCGCCGTCCTTGTCGCTTCCCGCAAGCCGGAACGCAAGCTTCATGAATCCGGCGTCGTCGAGCTTCATGTTGTCGAGCGCCTCGCTGCGGATCGCGGCGTCCCTGGTGTTCAGGTACATCCACTCGAACGCGGCCGCGTCGTTGATGCCCTTGCGGGCGGACGCCTTGACCTCGGGCGCGGCGTTCTTCGCGATATAGATCTTCGCCAGCTTCTGCTGGTTGGCGATCTTGGGAACCACCCCCAGTCGCTTCTCAAGCGGATTCGCACCGTCGAGAGCGAAGGCAACGGCCTTCGATTCGCCGATATCGCGCCAGAATCCGTCTTCGGACGCTAGCATCTCGTCCATGGACATGCAGCCGACGAACCCAAGGGCCAAAGCGCCGACAAGCGAAGTGCAAACCTTTGTGCCAATGTTCATACCTTTATTCTCCTGTATTGTGTGCGTTTTCCTTCGCCCTCTGTTACGTGCGCGGAAAAAGGAAGAGGGCACACCCTCCTGCCGCGTTTCAAGAGAGGCCCTGAGAAAGCCCTGGAAGAACGCGGAAGAAGGATGCGCCCAAAGGCGCACCCCTGCTTCGGCGGCTCTTCCAAGTGAATTTCTCAGGTTCCTCTTGAGCCTGTCAAAGCTCGTTTGCTTTTCTATGCTCCTATTATACCATAAATTCGCGCGCCTGCGCGCAAATTCCGGAAAACAGGGCATGGACAAGTCCCATGGCGATTCAGTTCACAGCGCATGAAGCCTGTAGGCACTGAATTTACCACCCCCTATTGACAAAAGCGGCAGAATATGAGATGATATCTTCGTCTCAATGTGCAAATAGCGAGGAACTATGCTCAAGATAAGACCAG
>JAGCFB010000063.1 GCA_017650345.1 Kiritimatiellia bacterium
AGTTCACCGGCGAGCCGTGCGAGAGGTGTCCGCCCTGGTCGAGGCTGAGGGACATGATCGTGTCGCCCGGCTGGAGCGTCGCGAAATAGACGGCCATGTTCGCCGCGCTGCCGCAGTGCGGCTGCACGTTCGCGTGGTCCGCCCCGAAGAGCGCGCACGCGCGCTTGCGGGCGAGCTCCTCCGCCGCATCGACGGGAAGGCAGCCGGAGTACCAGCGCTTGCCCGGATAGCCCTCGGCGTACTTGTTCATGAGGACCGAGCCCGCCGCCTCGCGGCACGCGCGGGACGAGAAGTTCTCGGACGCGATGAGGTTGATCTCCGTGTCCTCCTGGGCCGTCTGGGCCGTTATCGCGGCGAAGACCTCCGGGTCGGCGGAGGCGAGCCCGGAGACGTCGGAGAGGCGCCCGGCGCGCTCGAGCTTCGCGCGGCGGCGCGCGTGGCGCGCGTCCATGTCAACCGGCGTCGCGAAGAACGTCTTGGCGATCTCAATGGCGTAGTCGATGGAGACGACGTCCGCGCCGAGGCAGAGGACGTTCGCGCCGTTGTGCTGGCGAGTGGCGGTCGCGGCGTCCGTCGTGGGGCAGAGTGCGGCGCGGACGTTCTGGTAGCGGTTCGCGCACATGGACATTCCGATGCCGCTGCGGCAGATGAGGATTCCGAAGTCCGCCGCCCCGGACGAGACGTCCAGCGCCACCTTCTGCGCGTAGTCAGGATAGTCGCAGCTGGTCTTGTCGAACGGACCCTTGTCGTCCATGGTCGCCATGCCGGAAAGAGCGGACACCAGAGCCTTCTTCAGCTCCACTCCGCCGTGGTCGGATGCTATCGCAATTTTCATGTTATCTCCTAAGTTTTGAAATTTCCGAATATTATACCATAAATGGCGGTCCGCCGTTCTCAGCAAATCTGGTACGGCTTGAACGGGGCGCGGTCGTAGGGGCGCGGAACCGGGACGTCCCGCGAGCCGTCCGCCGAGGATATCCGGACGACCACGTCACCCTCCAGCCTGTCGCAGCGCGAATACGCGGCGATCAGCCCGGTCGCAAGGCGAAGGTCCTCCTCGCTCTTGACGCCGGGGAGAAGAGCCGTCGGACCCGGACAGTTGATCGGCGCTACGAGCGTGCCGAGCGCATGGTCGCCCTTCAGCATGTCGTTGTCGCCCTTGTCGCGTCCGAGTATGACTCCCGTCCCGTCAGGGAGCCGGAAGCGGCGCGCATGGTTGAGAAGCTCCACGAGACGCCGGTTCCCCAGACCCTCGTGCTCCATCAGATCCTTCAGCTTGCGTCCGTACCCCTCCTCCGTGAGCTTGCAGCCGCCCGCCGGCGACGGGTAGTCCACTATGCCGAACTCGGCGGCGAGCGCAATCTGGCGGTCGCGGGCGCGTCCGCGTATGTCGAGGAGCTTCTCGCGATCGATCTTCCCCTCCTGCTCGGGGATGGTAGGGTCGAGGAGTTTCGCGGACATCGGGCGCAGGAGGCGTCCGAGGAGTCCGGACGACTTCTCCACGACGCCGAGGGACTGCTTGTTCTGGCTCATCGGACGCTGACCCATCACTTCGCCGGTCGAGACGAAGTCGAAGCCGAGCCGTTCCATCATCTCGCCCGCGCGGCGGATCATCGTCGCGTGGCAGTCTATGCATGGGTTCATCGCGCCGCCGAATCCGTGCGGCGGATTCTGCACGAGCGCGATCTCGTCGTCCGTGAAGTCGATGACGTGAAGCTTTATCCCGAGCGCGGACGCAGCCTTGCGCGCGGCGGCGGACGAGAAGAACGGCGTCTCGAAGCAGACGCCCTCGACGTATGCGCCTGCGCGCTGGAGGATGCGAACGGCGAGCTGGCTGTCAAGTCCGCCGCTGAGCAGGGAGAGTCCCCTCGCGGACGGTGCGTTTTCGTTCTCCGGCATGGGAATCGGCTAGTCCTTGAGAACGGCGTCGAGGATCGGGTCGATGTCCGGCAGGTTCGCGTCCTCGACGTGTCCGACGTCCACGGCCGCCGCGAGCGAGGGGTCGATGGGAACGGACGCGACGGCGGCGATCCCGTGACGCGCAGCCAGCTCGTCCGCCTTTCCCGCGCCGAAGATGCGGTGGAGCGCGCCGCAGTCCGGGCAGCGGAAGCTGCTCATGTTCTCGACGAGCCCCTTCACGGGTATCTTCATCATGTCCGCCATCCGCACAGCCTTCTCGACGATGAGCGAGACGAGGTCCTGCGGAGAGGTGACGACGACCGCCGCGGAGATCGGGAGCGACTGGAACACCGTGAGCGGGACGTCGCCCGTCCCGGGCGGCATATCGACGAACATCACATCGACGTCGCCCCACGCGACGTCCGTCCAGAACTGCTTGACCGCGCCGGCGATGACGGGCCCGCGCCAGACCACTGGATCGGCGGGGTTGTCAACGAGGAGGTTCAGGGACATTATGCCGATTCCGCCGGCGCTGCGGCATGGAAGTATCGCCTTTCCGTCGGAGAGTGCGCGGTCCTTGATCCCGAAGGCCGTCGGGATGGATGGACCAGTTATGTCCGCGTCGAGGACGGCCGTCTTGAGTCCGCGCCTCGCCGCCGCCACCGCGAGCAGCTCGGTGACGAGGCTCTTGCCGACGCCGCCCTTTCCGCTCATGACGGCGACCATGCGCTTGACGCGCGAGCCGGGGTTCGGCTCGACCTTGAAATTCGCCTTTCCGCACGATCCGTTCTTCTTCGACGCGCAGTTCGCGCAGTCGTGGTTGCATTCGCTCATTGTTTCAGCCTCTGGTCGGAATCAGTACATCTTCTCGTATTCGCCCTTGCCGATGCGCTTGAGGGTGTGGAATCCCGCGCGCTTGGCGCGGTAGTGGAGGTCCGTCTTGGAATGTCCCAGACCCGGAGCCTGGATGACGCGGAATATCGGCGCGCCGCAGTCGGGACAGGCTTCGAGGCGCGCGTCGTTGATCGACTGCGTCACCTCGAATCCGCCGCGGCACCTGTCGCACGAACGGCCGGCGTCCTTCGCCTCGTAAACGTAAAGCGGCATCTCGTCAGGACTTCGCGGCGACCTGCGCCTTGAGCTCCTTCATCTCGCCCTTCAGTTTCGCGAGCATCTTGGGGACGAGGACGCGTCCGCCGAAGTCCTTCATCGACTCCGCCGGGGTTCCGATGACGTACTTGACCGATCCGTCCAGCGACTGCGGAACGCCTGCCTGCGGTCCGACCTGGACGCCGTCCGCGATCTTGATGTGTCCGGAGACGCCGGCCTGCGCCCAGATGAGGCAGCCGTAGCCGATCTCCGTGGAGCCGGCGATGCCGCTCTGCGCGATGAGCCCCGAATAGCCCTTCACCTTGACGTTGTGCCCGACCTGGACGAGGTTGTCGATCTTGGTCATGGGCCCTATGTAGGTGCGCCCGATGCGCGCGCGGTCGATCGTCGTGTTGGAGCCGATCTCCACTCCGTCGCCGATCTCGACGATGCCGAGCTGCGGAATCTTCTCGATGAACACGGAACCGTCCTCGCGGCGTCCGTTGTTGAAGCCGTAGCCGTCGCCGCCGAGCCTGACGCCGCAGTGGATGATGCAGTCCGCGCCGACCTTCGTGCCCTCGCGGAGCGTCACCTGCGGATAGATGTGCGTCTTGGGGCCGATCGTGCAGCCCTCGCCGACGAAGACCTGCGCCTCGATGACGGCGCCGTCGCCGATGACGCACCCCTTCTCGACGATCGTGTAGGGTCCGATGTGGACGTCGTGTCCGATCGTGACGGACGCATCGACGAGGGCGGTCGGGTGGACGCCGGGGATGCGGACCGGCTCCGGCGGGGCGAAGATTTTGGCCGCCGCCATGCAGGCGTGGTTAGGGTCCTCCACGCGGATGATCGGACACGGTGCGCCGAGGCTCCAGTCCGGCGAGAGGAGAACGGCGGAAGCCTGCGTGGACTGCACCAGCTTGACGTGCTTGGGGTCCTTGCAGAAGCTCAGATCGCCCTTGCGGGCCTCCTCAAGCCCGGCGCACGCGGACAGCTCCGCGTCGCCGCCCTCGAGCGTGCCGCCGAGGATGCACGCGAGTTCACTTGCCTTCATTGGTCGCATCCTCCCTGCTCCTGATCGCCTTGGCGGGATCGACGCCCATGCGCTCGAGCACCATGTCGGTGACATCGACGGACTTCGCGGAATAGACGAAGGCGGACGCCTCGAGGATCATGTCGTAGCCGTTCTCCTCGGCGAACTTCGCGACCGTCTCCTTGATCTCCTCGGCCTGCGACTTGAGGAGGCTCGACTCGAGGTCCGCAAGGCTGCGCTGGTCGTTCAGCATGTCGTTGCGGACCTTGTTCTGGAGCGCGAGGTAGCGCTTCTGCACGTCGGCGATCTGCTCCTCGATCTTTGCCTTCTTAGAGGCCGCGAGCATCGGGTTGCGGTACTCCTCGGCGAGCTTGCGGCCCTCCTCCTCGATCGCGTCGAGGCGCTTCTTCTGGTCCGCCAGCCTCTTCTGGCTGTCGCTTTCCGTGTCCGTGACGAGCTTCTTGTTGGTCTCGTAGCTGGAGTGGTTCCTGACGAGCACCATCATGTCAACCCTGCCGATCTTCGCCTCGGCGAAAGCGCCCGTCGCGACGGCGGCGGCCGCGGCCAGGACTGCTAGTTTCTTCATTGTGCCTTTGTCCTTTCTTTAGATGTCCCTTACGTCCAGGTTCCTCAGAAGTCGTATCCGACGGTGAAGCTGAACACTTCCTTCTTCGCGTGCTCCGGCTTCTCGATCGGCGTTCCGAAGTCGAGCCTGAGCGGGAACATGGGGATGTCGATCCTGAAGCCGATGCCGGCGGTCCACGCGAAGTCGTCCGAGAGGTCGAACTCGTCCGCGCCGACGGAGCCGACGTCCGAGAACGCGGCCACGCGCAGGAGCTTGAAGATCGGCACCGTGTACTCGAAGTTCGCACAGAACAGCGTCTGGCCGCCCCACGGATCCCAGCGCTTCTCGTTCTCCGCGCGGCGGGCGTAGGTCGAGACGTTGCGGTACTTGATGCCGCGGATGGACTTCGGTCCGCCCAGGAACATGCGGTTGTAGATCGGCACGTCGTCCGAGATGCCGTCGATCGTCTCGGCCCTCACGCCGGCCATGAACACGTGGTCCCTGGCCCAGCTGTCGCCGCGCACGAGCGGCTTCCACGGACGGAAGTAGCTGCGGTGGTCGAAGCCGACCCTGTAGTACTTGTTGTCGCCTGCGGGCGCGACGTCGCCATAGATGTGGGTGCGCGAGCCGCTCTTCGTGAAGCGGTACGTGTCGCGCGTGTCGTGCGACCAGAAGACGCGCACGACGGGCTCGAACGCGTCGCCGTAGCGGCGGTCCTCCTCCTTCAGCGAGACGGTGCGCCCGCGGTACTCCCACTCGCCGCGCTCGACGTCGTCGAACTGGATGAACTCTCCGGAGAGGCGGACGCCGAACCTGCCGAACGTCGGGAGCGACGGAAGGAACTTGACGGGATAGGAGAGCGTGGCGGCCGCGCCGGAGCGGATGATGTCGTAGTCGTCGTACCAGCGCAGGCGGCGGTATCCGCAGACGGAAAGCTCGAGCTGGCGTCCGAAGAGCCACGGCTCGGTGACCTCCGCCTCGTACGTCTGGATGCGCGGACCGACCTGCGCGTAGATGCGCGCCTTCTGTCCGCCGCCGCGGAAGTACCTGGACGGGGCGAAGAGGTCGAAGTTGGACTGCTGGATCTCGGCGGAGACGAACACGGAATCCACCGAGCTCGCGCCGACGCCGACCATGAAGTTTCCGGTGTTGTGCTCCTCAACCTCATAGACGAGGTCGCGCCACTCGCATCCGTTTGCGTCCTTGCCGAGACCGGTCTTCCTCAGGTAGTACCTCACGCGGCTGAAGTAGTCCAGGTTCTCGAGCCTGCGCTTGCTCTTCTCCGCGCGGTCCTCGAGCATGCGGTCGCCGGGCGCGAGCGCGATCTCGCGGCGGATGACCTTGTCCTGCGTGTAGTCGTTGCCCTGGATCTCGACCTGGTTGATGACGACGGGGACGCCCTCCTCGACCTTGAAGACGATGTCCAGCGCCGACGGGTCGGACTCCGACACCATGTACTGCACGGCGACGTGCGTGTCCGCCAGGCCCGAATCGCCCGATCCGACCGCCACCTCGACGCGGCGTGCGGCGTCCGTCAGCTCCTTCCACGAGGCGACGGACCCCTCCTCGAGAAGCTCGCAGTTCCTGCGGACGTCCTCCTCGGTGTAGCGCGTAAGTCCGGTGATGGACGTCTTTGCGACCCTGTAGAGAGGTCCGCGCTCGATCGAGTAAACGATCTTCTTGACGCCGGGCTTGTCCCCGTCCACGCGGCCGGGCTCGGCGACCTTGACGTCCAGGTAGCCGAGGTTCCTGAAGTACTCCTCGATCTTGGGGACGCTCTCGGATATCTGGCGGCGGGAGACGGGCGGCTCCGCGGAGGACACCCATCCGGCAGGGTTCCACCACGGATAGACGCCGATGGACTTCTCGATCTCGCCGATGTCCGCGTCCTCGCCCGCGCCTTCGAAGACGTAGCCGCCGATGCGGACCTTCTCGCCCTCGTCGATGAGGAACGTGATGCTGCAGTTGTTGCCGGACGTCACCTCGGGCACGGGCGTCACCTTGACGTCGGGATAGTGCTTCTTGCGGTACGCCGCGCGCACCTTGCCGGCCGCCTCGTCGAGGTCTCCCTCGCCGTACAGCTCGCCGTCGCGGAGCCCCGACTCGCGCCTGACCTTGCCCTCCGAGAGGACGGTCGCGCCCTTGACCGTGAGCGGACCCTGGAAGCGCATCTTACGCACGACGCGGAACACGACCGCTATGCCGCCCTCCGCGCGCCCGACGTCCGCCGATATGGAGTCGAACTCCTTCGACTCGCGCAGCGCGACCACGTCGCGGGAAAGCGTGACCGGATCGTACTCGCCCCCGGCCTTCGTCTGGCACCTTGTCAGCACGGAGCTGAGGTCCCCGCCGAAGCCGTCCGTGGCCTCCGCCCGGACGTCCACCACCTTGTCCGCAAACGCCGAAAGCGCCGCGAACATCATCGTTGCAACAATAATGTTTTTCATATGCATATGTAGTATTTTACCAAAATTCGTGAATTTGTTGAAGCGTCAGTGGATGTTTCCGCGGGAGGGATGGCTCTTGGCCTTCGGCTTCTCAAGCTTGAGGAACGTCGCGAACTGCATCGCCTCCGCCGGAATCTCGTCGCCCGTCGTGTCCGGCATGTCCTTGATGTCGAGCTTCCGGTCGGCGTGCGTGTGGTGGAAGCGCGTCTTCGGATTCACGATCCTGCGAAGCTCCTCCTTGAACGCGTCCAGCCCCTCGCGGGACGCGCAGCTCACCGCTATCGGCTCGACGCCGGTCTCCTCGCTGAAGCGCGGGAGGTTCTCCTTCGCCGCCTCGTCGTCCATCTTGTTCGCGACGACGAGGTGCGGACGCTCCGCGAGCTCGGCAGAGTACTCGTCTATCTCCTTCTTCAGGACCTCGTAGTCGCGCCACGGCTCGCGTCCGTCCGTCCCCGCCATGTCTATCACGTAGACCAGAACCTTCGAGCGCTCCAGGTGCTTGAGGAAGGCGAGCCCCAGCCCCACGCCCTTCGCCGCGCCCTCTATGATCCCAGGAACGTCCGCCATCGCGATCTTCGCCCAGTCGTCATAGACGATCGTGCCGACCATAGGGTTGAGCGTCGTGAACGGATAGCTTGCGATCTTCGGCGTGGCGGACGAAAGCGCCGTCAGCAGCGAGCTCTTGCCGGCGTTCGGAAATCCCAGCAGCCCCGCGTCCGCGATAGTCTTCAGCTCCAGCCTGAGGCGTCTCTCCTCGCACGGACCGCCTGGCGTGTGCTCCGTAGGCGCCTGGTTGACGGACGACTTGAAGTGGACGTTCCCGTACCCGCCCGCGCCGCCCTTGGCGACGATGACGGACTGCCCCGGCTCGGTGATGTCCGCGACGAGAAGCCCCGTATCGACGTCGTACACCTCGGTCCCGAGCGGAACCGGCACGACAAGGTCCTTGCCGCGCTTGCCGAACATCTTCTGGCTCTGCCCCGGCGCGCCGTCCTGCGCGTAGCACTTCGGGTCGTAGTACAGGCCGAGGAGCGAGTTGATGTGCTCGGACGCCTTGAAGACCACGTCTCCGCCGCGTCCGCCGTCGCCGCCGTCCGGCCCGCCGAACTCCACGAGTGCCTCCCGACGCATGGACATGGAGCCGTCGCCGCCCTTCCCGGAGCGCACCTGCACCTCCACCTGGTCGATAAATGTCTTTGCTTTCATTTTATCCTATTATATCATAATTCCAGCGCGTCACTGCGAGAATCATTCGATCGCCGCCTGGAGGAGGACGGACCCGCGCGACATGCGGAACACGAACGTGGCCGTGTCGCCGGACGCGAAGAGTCCGTCGTCCAGCTCCGCGTTCCCCACTACCTCCACCGCCCCGCTCGCGATGTCGATCGCATTCAGCCGGAGCGTCCCGTTGATCGGCGCGACGCGTCCGCCCCGGTCCAGCGTCACGTACACCGTGACGACCGTCTCATCCAGCTCGCGCCGCGCGGACACCCCTTCGCAGCTGAAGCTCCAACCGCGCCAGCCTGCGGCGGTGACGTCCAGGTTCAGCGTGAACGCGTTCGCGAACTCCTCCGCCGTCGCGGACGCGAGAGCGGACGCCACTTCGTCACGTCCGCCGAGCGAGTTGAGCCATGTGGCCTGCGCATCCGTAAGCGCCGCCGTCTCGCCCCCCGCAAGCGCAACCTCGCTGCCGGACAGAAAGCCGCGTATGACAAGATCGTTCCCCCAGCTGTTCCCGCAGACGTTCTCGCCAGTGCAAAGGAAGTCGTCGTAGTCCAGGATCTCCACGGATTCGCACCGCGCGACGGCGACCTCGTTCGTCGCGGAAACGGAGCCGTCCGACTCGGACCACACATCGACGACGCAATCGCGCGCCGGAACCATCATGGCGTAGATGCCCGTCGCGGACGTCGTTACGTTCGTCGCGAAGATCGCAACTCCGCCAACCTTGGCTATGCCGGAGACGACAGCCCCCTCGACGGCGTTTCCGTCACGGTCGCAGATGCGCCCGGTGACTAGGGAAGCCTCCGTCTCGGGAAATATGTTGTACGCCACAGAATAGATTGAAAAGCCAGCCCCGTTGTAGCTATGTTCGTTTTTCGGCGCAAGGAACCAGAAGTCGTGGATTCCGCCCCAGCCGCATTCGAAATGGCAATAGACATCCCCGTCAAGGCAGCCGTACCCGTCGCCGACGACTGCGTGTCCATACACTCCCACAGGACACGGCAGCCCCGCGTCGAGATTCGCGAGGAGCGTGCCCTCAAGCTCGTCACCGGTCAACGGACGGGTTGATTCGACATCGTCGTAGTCGATGTAGAACATCGACTGTGCGCTTGCGTAGCAGAACACCTCTGTGAAAGGTGCGTGAGAAAACTCGCTATAGGCTTCCGATATCCACTGTCGGTATCCCATGCCCATCGTGATCCCGATGTCCGAGCAGAGCTTGCCTATCGCCTGACGCTGTCCGTCCGTCAGCGGATTCTCCGATTCTGGAACAAGCGGCATGCTGCTCCAGTCGAAGAGCCCACCCGGCGTCGTCAGCGAAACCTCAGCGCCATTCACCATGCACTGCCTCGTCACGCTTGCCACATTCTCGCGCGGCCACTGGTGGAAACGCATGACCTGCGCAATAGCGGTCGCGACGCATCCGCAAGGATAGTTGTTCGGCGTGTAATAGTTGTAGCATGGCGAACCCTGGGCCTCCTTCTGATCCCAGCGCGACTCTAGAAGCGGGGCGACGCGGACGTCGATGAGGGAAGAGTTCTCGTGGTACTGGGCGGTGGCGGACTTCCTGCGCTGCATCGCGACGGTCTCGGACGCGACAGAGAAGCGGGGACGCTCAGAGGCTGCGCCTGCGCGAGTGCGCGTAGCGGCGGAATCTGCTGACGGCGAGGCGGCGAGGATGTCCCATACCGGGGAGCCGTCGTCCGAATCGGGGAGGTCGCCGTGCGTCGTGAAGCCGAGTATCGGAGCGCGCGAATCGTCCGCCGGGACCGCGGCGAATCCGCCGCCGGAGAGTCCGACG
>JAGCFB010000064.1 GCA_017650345.1 Kiritimatiellia bacterium
GCCAGTTCCGGTCTCGTCACGGGTTCCTACTATGAGGACACCGAGAACAACCTGAAGGCCGCCGGCACGAGTAGCGGCTCCGACGACTACGACGGCATCACGGCGCTCGGCGATGAGGAGATGCAGCGGCAAGAGTCCTTCGCAGCCCTCGACTTCGACGACGTCTGGAAGATCGACGAAGAGACGTATCCGTACCTGCGGACGTTCTTCAGCGCATACGAACTCTGGCTGAATGACGTCGGCATCACCGACGAACCTAAACCGGAAGACATGCCGAAACCGGAAGACATGGTGGAGGGCATTCCAGTCGGCTTGCGCTATGTCTTCGACCGTCCGGAGGGCGCGTTTTCGCCGTTTACGGGGATTTCGTTCAACGAGGACGGTGACGTTGTGGTTTCGATGCTGCCGGTCGTGAACGGCGAAGGCGTGACGGTGAAGGTGCTGGCGTCCGACAGCCTCACGGACTGGTCGAATGCGGAGGAGACGGAGGTCACGGTTCTCTCCGGCGGCACGCTCGTGTTCCCGCGCACCGTCGCACCCGCCCGCTTTTTCATGCTCACGGTCTTGCCGGAATGGTGAGGGCTTTTGTGCTTGCTGGCGGCGGATTTGCCGCGGAACTGCCGGCTCGTCATCGAGACCTACGGCACATTCGCTGCGGCGGAATCCGCCACCTCGCCGTTGCTCTCCTATCGCCGCAAGGTGAAGTTGATCGTCTAGATCTGGCGCGAGGTGTCTGACACTCCGCGCCAGTTGGTCTGCTGCGGAGGTGCGGCGCGAGGTCGGGCGATTTGGTATAATAGTGCAACTTGAAAAGGAGACAGAAGATGGCGGAGCTATACGATAGGCTTATGGCGGACATGAAGTCCGCCATGAAGGAACATGACATGGTTGCGGTGAACGCAATCCGCGGGGTGATCGCGAAGGCGAAGGACCTCACGGTGAACGCCGGCAAGGAGATGACGGACGAGGCTGTCCTGTCCGTCGTCTCGAAGGGCGCGAAGCAGCGCGAGGAGTCGATAGCGCAGTTCACCGCCGCAGGGCGCGCCGAACTCGCCGAGGCGGAGCGGAAGGAGCTCGACCTCCTGAAGAAATACCTTCCGGCCCAGCTCGGGGAGGACGAGGTCGCCGCAATAGTCAAGGCGGTGGTCGCGGAGACGGGCGCCGCCTCGAAGAAGGACATGGGCCGCGTCATGAAGGAGGTCATGGCGCGCGTCAAGGGCCAGGCGGACGGCAAACTCGTGTCGCGACTCGTCGGCGCGGCGCTCCCGTAATCCCGCAACCTCGGATTGCGGACCGGACCGCGCGCGGCCTGCGCGGCCCGGGCTACTTCTCGTGGCGGCGGGTCGGCGAGTAGATGCAGCCGGCGCCGTTGGACGTCGAGCCGCACCATATGCACTTGTTGTCGCCCGGACCGTGCCTGTGCAGCTTGTCGGGCGAATATATGCAGCTGTGCCCGTAGCTGGTCGATCCGCACCACTCGCAGTGCTTCGAGTCGTCGCGGTGCTCGTGGATCTTCCTCGGACCGTATATGCAGCTGTGTCCGTAGCTCGTCGATCCGCAGTGTCTGCATTTTGTCGCCATGCTTGCCTCCGTTCTTTGTTCCACCATTATACCAAATCGCGCCGCAGATCGCGACGTCAATCTCAGCGCGTGCGCTGTGCGGCGGACGCTGTGCGGCGGACGCTTGACAAGCGGGGGCGGCTTTTGTATATTAGAAATAATATGCAACCGGAAGCCGGATGTCCCGGAGCGGTGCATTCGAGGAGAGAAATGGGAAAGAAACTGCTGATAGTGGAGTCGCCCGCCAAGGCGAAGACGATCGGGAAGTATCTCGGCGGCGACTTCGTGGTCAAGAGCTCGGTCGGACACATTCGCGACCTGCCGAAGGGCAACGGCGCGATCAAGATCGAGGAGAAGGGCGAGGGACACTGGACCTTCACGCCCACGTACGAGATTTCAGAGGGCAAGGAGAAGGTCGTCGCCGAGCTTAAGGGAGCGGTCAAGGACTCCGACGAGATCTACCTCGCAAGCGACCCAGACCGCGAGGGAGAGGCGATCGCGTGGCACCTCAAGGAGGTGCTTGCGAAAACCGCCGGAAAGAAGCCGTTCCGCCGCGTCACCTACAACGAGATCACCAAGGGCGCGGTCCTCAAGGCCGTCGCCGAGCCGCGCGACATCGACATGCCGCTCGTGGACGCGCAGCAGGCGCGCCGCATCCTCGACAGGCTCGTCGGCTACAAGGTCTCTCCGCTCCTCTGGAAGAACGTGCAGTGCCCCAACAACCGCACGCTCAGCGCCGGACGCGTCCAGTCCGTCGCGCTGCGCCTCCTCGTCGAGCGCCAGCGCGAGATCGACGCGTTCAAGCCGGAGACGTTCTATCTCATGGGCGTGGAGGCGCGCAAGCGCGACACGCGCGCCTCGGTCGTCGCCAAGCTGTCCAGGCTCGACGGCGCGAGGCCGGAGATAAAGGAGCGCCAGGGGGCGGACAACATCCTCCTCGACCTCGCGGGCGCCGAGCTTTGCGTGTCGGACACGAAGTCCCAGCCGAAGCTCCGCCACGCGCTTCCGCCGTTCACGACCTCCACGCTCCAGCAGGCGGCGTCCAGCGTCCTCGGCTACTCGCCGGGCAAGACGATGTCCCTCGCGCAGAAGCTGTACGAGCAGGGACGCATCACATACATGCGAACGGACTCCGTCAACGTCTCCGACCAGGCGCGCGCGGCTGCCAAGGAATACGTCGTCTCGGCCTTCGGCGCGGAGTTCTACCCCGAGAAGCCGAATTTCTTCAAGTCCAAGGCCGGCTCCCAGGGCGCGCACGAGGCGATACGTCCGACGGACGTCGCGCTCCCTCCAGAGGCGACCGGCCTTGAGGGGCCCGAGATGCGGCTCTACGACCTCATATGGCGGCGCTTCCTCGCGAGCCAGATGGCGGACGCGCGCACCACGGTGCGCACCGTCTCCCTCGAGGCGCACAAGCCAGCGCTCGCGCACTCCTACGTGTTCACGGCGAGCGCGACGGACATCGATTTCGAGGGCTTCCTCAAGGTGATGAAGCTCTCCGTCAAGAAGGACAAGTCCGACGAGGACGGCGACGAGTCCGACGAGGTCGCCGCCCTCCCGCCGCTCGAAAGGGGCGAGACCCTGGACGCCGTGCGCTGGATCGCGGACGAGAAGCAGACGAAGGGTCCGTCCCACTACTCCGAGGCGTCGCTCGTCAAGGCGCTCGAGGAGAACGGCGTGGGCCGTCCTTCGACCTACGCGCAGACGATCGAGACGCTGAAGGCGCGCGAGTACGCAAAGACCGAGAAGAAGAAGCTCGTCCCGCTGGAGCGCGGCTTCCTCGTCTGCGACTGGCTCGTCAAGAACCTCGATCCGCTCTTCAACGTCGGCTACACGGCCAAGATGGAGTCCGAGCTCGACAAGGTCGAGGAGAAGGGCGAGAACATGGACGACATGCTGTCCGACTTCTACTCCAGCTTCAGCAAGTGGGTCGGCGAGATCGGCGGACCCGAGCCGGCGGACCCCGAGAAGGTCCAGGTGCTCTTCTCCATGCTCGGCGAGGTCAAGGCGTGGAAGGAGGCGAAGAAGGTCGGTCGCCGCATCTACGACGACAGGGCCTTCGTCGAGAGCGTCAAGGAGCAGATGGCGTCCGGCAAGCCCGTCTCCCCGCTCCAGTTCAACGCGCTCATCAGGATGACGCTCCAGTACAAGGACCAGATAGCGGACGCCGAGAAGCGCCTCAAGGAGTCCGGCGTCGGCGCTGGCGCGACACCTCCGCCGCCGAAGGCGGACGAAACGCTCGTCAAGTACTGCTTCGAGGTCATGGACCGCATCGGCGGACTCATGAAGAACCCGTTCTACAAGAGTCTCCGCGACCAGTTCGAGCGCGGACGCGGCCTCTCGCCGAAGCAGTTCACCATCCTGGCGCGCGCCGTCGGCGAGAACGCGTCCTGCCTGGAGGACCGCGACGAGATCCGCGCCAAGCTTGCGGAGTTCGTGCCTGGCGGCTTCGCCGGCGCGGACACGGACCCGGCCATCCCCGGGATACTCAAGCTCATGGAGTCCGTGACCGAATGGCGCGACGTCGCGAAGAAGGGCAAGCGCGTCTATGACGACGAGAGCTTCGTCAAGAGCCTGCGCGAGCAGTTCGACCGCCGCCACTCGCTGAGCCTGCGCCAGATCATGGCGCTGCGCCGCGTCGCGTCCATCTACAAGGACAAGATACCGGGCTGGGCGGAGAAGGCCGCCGAGCTGGGGCTTTCCGACATGATCGCCGGAACGAGCTCCTCCCGCGAAGGAAAGGGCGGTGGAAAGCGCAAGTCGGACAAGTGAGTCGTCCGTCGCCGGCGACCCCGCTATCGAACGCTTCCGCCGCTATCTCGCGGCGGAGCGCTCGATGTCCCCGCACACGCTGGAGGCGTACCTGGCGGACGTGGCGCAGTTCGCCGCGATAGAGTGGAAGGGCGCGCCCCCCCCGTACCGCTGGGACGCAGTTGGCGACGCGGACGCGGCGATGTACCTTACCGCGCTCGCCAAGGGCGGCGCAGGCGCAACGACCGTCAGGCGCAAGCTTTCCGCGATGCGCACCCTCTACAGGTTCCTCCGCCGCGAGGAGCTCGCCAAGTCGAACCCGTTCTCCGCGCTGAGGGGGCCGCGCAAGCCCAACACCCTGCCCAAGACGATCTCGGCGGACGACATGAAGCGCTTCCTGGCGCGTCCGCACGCGGCGTTCATGTCCGGCAGGCTCACCGCCTACCAGTACCGACGCGACTCCGCCATGTTCGAGTTCCTGTACTCGACCGGCTGCCGCATCAGCGAGGCGCTGTCCGTCCGCTGGGGCGAGATAGACTTCGCGCGCGGGACGGTCGTCGTCACCGGCAAGGGGTCCAAGGACCGCCTCGTCATCCTCGGCGAGCCGGCCGTGGACGCGCTGACGTCGCTGCGCCTCGAGGCGGGCGCGCTCGACCCCGCCAAGGCGGCGGACGGACAGCTCGTGTTCCTGGGCGACGGCGGCAAGCCACTCCCGGCGCGCTTCGTGGAGCGCAGGATGAAGCGCTACCTCGAGGAGACGGGGCTTCCGACGGATCTCTCGCCGCACAAGCTCAGGCACAGCTTCGCGACGCACATGCTGGACACGGGTGCGGACCTCAGGAGCGTGCAGGAGATGCTGGGGCATGCGTCGCTCTCCACGACGCAGATATACACCCACGTCTCCGTCGAGCGCCTGAAGGACGAGTACGCGAAGTTCCACCCCCGCCGCTAGCGCCCCGGCCGCTTCCGCCGCGTCCGCCGGCCAAGTTGCCTGACAGGGGGCGCATTTGGTAAAATATACTACCATGAACAACGAAGATTTGTGCCCCTGCAATTCGGGAAAGAAGTACGGCGAGTGCTGCGGTCCGATCCTTGACGGATCGGCGAAGGCCGAGACCGCCGAAGCCCTCATGCGCGCGCGCTACAGCGCGTACGTGACGGAGCATGTCCTTTTCATCCGCGACAGCGCCGTCAAGGCCGTCCGAGACGAGTTCAGCGAGGAGGACACCACGGCCTGGTGCCGCGCGTCGCGCTGGCACGGGCTCGAGATCATCCGCACCGAGAAGGGCGGAAAGCGCGACAAGACCGGCGTCGTCGAGTTCCGCGCGACATACACCGCCAACGGCGAGTTCTGCAACCACCACGAGGTCTCCACGTTCGTCCGCGAGGACGGCGAGTGGAGGTTCGAGGACGGCGAGCTCGTCAAGGACGAGCCGATCAAGCGTGAGGCGCCGAAGGTCGGACGCAACGACCCGTGCCCGTGCGGAAGCGGCAAGAAGTACAAGAAGTGCTGCGGCAGGTCGGAGGCCTGATCCACCGTGAGGCCGGCCGCGTTTCTCTTCGACCTTGACGGAACCCTCGTCGATACGGAGACCGTATGGGCGAAGGCGATCGTCGATCTCGTGCGTTCGCGCGGAGGCGAGACCGACCTCGACACCATCCTTCCGATGGTCGTCGGGCGCAACTGGCTCGACATCGACCGCGCGCTCCATGCGCGCTATCCCGTCATGGGCGACTCCACGGCGGACGAGGACGCGGTCGTGCTGCGCCGGTTCTATGACTCCCACGCCGGAGATCCCGCCGCCATGCGCATCGAGGGGTCCATCGATTTCCTGAAAAAGGTCTCCGCGATCGCCCCGTGCGCGATAGTCTCCGGCTCGCCCCACGACGACGTCGCCATAGCCGCGCGCGTTTGCGGCGTCGAGGACCGCCTCTCGCTCATCTTGGGCGCAGGCGAGTACGAGGCGGGCAAGCCGAGTCCGAGCGGATACCTCCGCGCGGCGGAGCTGCTGGGCGTCGATCCGGCGGACTGCGTGGTCGTCGAGGACTCCGAGGTGGGTGTAGCGTCCGGCGTCGCCGCAGGGATGCGCGTCATAGCGCTCGACCGCGGCGTGAACCCCGTCCCGCAGACGTATTCGGGACAGACGTGGCTCGTCCGCGACCTTTCGGAGATCGACATCGGAAGGGAGTTCGGCGCATGAGCTCGAATCCTGATTTCGACCGCTGGTACGCGGCGCGCCGCGTGAAGATCCTGATGCGTCCGACGCACAGGCTCGAGACGTTCGGTAACACGCTCGTCAACTACCACCTCATATCCGAGCTGGACGACTACCCGGGCAAGGTCCGCGTCCGCGAAGGGCGCCTCGAGGCGCACCGTCCGCTCGTCATCGCGCCGCGCGTGGCGGACATAACGACGGAGGGTCTCGGCGACGAGGCGCGCGCGTACCTCGAGTTCCTCCGGGAGAACGAGGACAGCTTCAGGATACTCAGGTACGGATACCACCTCAAGAGCGACAACTTCTCGGAGCAGATAGTCACGGACTCCCTGGACGTCGTGACGGAGCGCGTGAAGTCCGAGGTGGAGGCGTCCAACGACAAGTTCGCCGCCGTCCTCCAGGGCGTGGACGAGCCCTGGGACGTGGCGCTGGTGGAGCTTTGGAGGCGCGAGGTGGAGCGCAGCGCAAGCAAAAACATAAAGGAGCTCAACGACAGCGGCAAGCTGTTCGGAAACGGCTGAAGGAGACAAATGGGAACGGAGAAAAGAACGAAGACGATCGCGGTCGCCAACCAGAAGGGCGGTGTCGGCAAGACCACGACGGTCGTGAACCTCGCGGCGGCGCTTTCGGCGCGCAAGCGCGCGGTGCTGGTCGTGGACCTGGATCCGCAGGCGCACGCGACGCTGGGGCTCGGACTCGAAAAGCAGCCCGGCGTGTCGCTGTACCCCGTGCTTCTCGGCGAGAAGCAGATAGCGGACGTCATACAGCCGACGAAGTGGAACAACCTCAACGTCATCCCGTCCGAGGTCGATCTCGCCGGCGCGGAGCTGGAGTTCGGCTCGCGCGAAGACAGGCTAGAGATGATCAGGAACGCCCTCGCCCCCGTCAAGGAGTCCGGCGTCTTCGACTACATCATCCTCGACTGCCCGCCGTCGCTCGGAATCGTCATGACCAGCTCGCTCGTCGCGTCCGACGGCGTCCTCATCCCGATCCAGGCCGAGTTCCTCGCGATGGACGGACTCGCCCTCATCACCGGATCCATCGACCGCATCAGGCAGTCCGTCAACCCCGGGCTCGACCTGAACGGAATCGTCTTCACGATGGTCAACGGACAGGCGCGCCTCACGCAGGACGTCATGAACGAGGTCCGTGCGCACTTCGGCGACAAGGTTTACGAGACCGCCATACCGCGCAACGTCCGCGTCTCCGAGGCGCCTTCCATGGGCACGCCGGTCGTGTTCCTCGATCCGCGCTCCAAGGGCGCCGAGAGCTACAAGGCGTTCGCCTGGGAGTTCATGGCCAAGAACCCGACGCGATTCGACGCGGCCGCCGCAGCGTCCGCACCCGCGCCCGCACCGGCCGCACCGGAGACGCCGGCGGCTGTGCCGGAAGCCACGCCCGTCACGGAAAATCCCGCCCAGCAGAATGGCTGACGGGACCTACGAGCGGCGCGGACCCCGCGAGGCAGAGCTTGCGCGGCTGCGCAGGATCCTCGCGGAGGAGTCCGCCAGACGCGAACGCGAAACGGAATCTTGCCGCACAGGGCAAACCAACGAGAACGAAAAGAACAAGGAGTCAGACAAATGAACGACAGCAAGACGTCGCGGCTTTTCGCCGCATTCACCTGCGCCGCCGCGCTCGCGTCGGTGTTCCTTGCCGCTCCGTCCGCCGTGGCGTCGGAGAACATCATCTGGGACGACCGTCCGGGCGACAACTGGGAGAAGACCTGGTATCCGCTGGGGAACGGACGCCTCGGCTGCATGGTTGACGGCGGCGCGCGTCCGCTCCGCATCCAGTTCAACGTCGATACGCTCTGGACCGGCGGAAAGAACATCTCCAAGGCCGTGAGCGACGGCGAGTCCGACGCGACGGACCACACCATGGGCGACTACCAGAACTTCGGCGAGCTGGAGATCTCGCTCAAGGACCTCCCCGGCGGCGAGATCGCCGGATACCGCCGCCAGCTGGACCTCTCGTCCGCGATCTACTCGGACGGATTCAAGGCCGGCGGGACGGACGTCAAGCGCCGCGTCTTCGTGAGCGCGCCCGACGACTGCATAGTAGTCGCCGTGAAGTCCCCGTGCGCCAAGTCCGCCATGCTCAAGCTCAAGGGCGCGCACGGCGAGTCCGAGAGCGCGGACGCCAGGACCGTGACGCTCTCCGGAAAGCTTCCGAACGGACTCACCTACGAGGCGAAGGCCGAGGTGACGGCCAAGACGGACGACACGTGCGTCGTGGTCCTCCGCGCATGGACATCCGCCGACAAGGATTCCGCGCGCCAGTGGAAGTCCGTCGGCAAGCCTCAGGACCTCATGAAGCGCCACGTCGCCGACTACCGCCGCTACTACAACCGCCTGGTCCTCGACCTCGGCGAGGGCGACATGACGGTTCCCACGCGCGTCAGGCTCGATCGCGTCCGCAACGGCGCGAGCGACCCGTCGCTCACGGCTCTCCAGTTCAATTTCGGACGCTATCTCCTCATCTCCTCGTCGCGCCCCCGTACGCTTCCTGCGAACCTCCAGGGCCTCTGGAACAACTCCAACCGTCCGCCGTGGCACAGCGACTACCACACGAACATCAACCTCCAGATGAACTACTGGGGCGCGGACGCCGCCAACCTCTCGGACTGCTTCACTCCGCTTTCCGACTGGATGCTCAACACGCTTCCCGTCGTCGTCGAGGGCACGCGCGCCGCGTTCCCGGACGCCAAGGGCTACGCCTACCGCACCAGCACGAACGCGATCGGCGGCGGCGGCTGGCGCTGGAACTTCGCGGGCGCGCCGTGGCTCGCCGCGCAGTGCTACGACCACTGGCGCTTCACGCGCGACAGGAAGTACCTGAAGGACGTCTGCTGGCCGCTCATGAAGGGCGCCGCCGAGTTCATGATCTCGACGCAGCTCAAGGAGCGCGCGGACGGGACGGTCGTCGTCAAGAACGGATGGAGCCCCGAGCACGGTCCGCGCGAGGACGGCGTCGCCCACGACCAGCAGATCGTCCGCGAGCTCTTCCGCTCGATCCTCGAGGCCGCCAAGGAGCTCAAGATCAACGACGACTTCGTCAAGGAGATCGCGCGCCTCGAGCCGAAGCTCCTCAAGGACAAGATCGGCTCGTGGGGCCAGCTCCAGGAGTGGGAGACCGACCGCGACGTGAAGGGCGACCAGCACCGCCATACGAGCCACCTCTACGCCGTCTATCCCGGCACGACCATCTCCATGAAGTCCACGCCCGACCTCGCCAAGGCCGCCAAGGTCGCGCTCGAGGGCCGCGCGCTCACGGGCGACGCGAGGAGGAGCTGGACATGGCCGTGGCGCGCAGCGCTCTGGGCCAGGCTCGGGGAGGGCGACAGGGCCGGCGAGATGCTCGAGTCGCTCCTTCGCTACAACACGATGGACAACATGTTCACGACCCACACTCCGTTCCAGATCGACGGCAACCTCGGCATGGTCGCCGCGGTCTGCGAAATGCTCCTCGAGCGCAACATCCCCGCGTCCTGGCGCGAGCGCCACGGATCCGTGAAGGGACTCCAGACGCGCGAGGGAAAGACCGTAGATTTCGCGTGGTGAGGCGGGGCCGGGCGGAATGATCAGCTCGATCTTCAGGAAGGTCGCGAAGTTCCTCTGGCTTCTGCCGGGCTTTCTCCTGTGGGCGAGCTTTCCGCCCATGGGCGAGAAGATCGACTGCCTCTTCGCCCTCGCCCCGCTCCTGTGGTTCGCGCGCCGCCGCGGCGTCCGCGCAAACGCCAGGGTCTGGTTCGCCAACGGCTTCTTCTTCTGGTTCGCGACGCTGGCGTGGATGCCGGCGATCGTGAAGAACGGCGGCCCCTGGCCGCTCGTCGTCCTCGGATGGGGCGCGCTCTCCGCGTACTGCGCACTCTACTTCGCGGCGTTCGGATGCCTCGCCTCGCGCTACTGGACGTGGGTTCGAGGCGATCCGCTCGGAACCGCCGCGGAAGGCCCCAAGGGCTACGGATGGCGGCTCCTCGGACTCCTCGTCGTCGAGCCCGTCCTCTGGGCCGGACTCGAGGTCGTCCGCTCGCGCCTCTTCGGGGGCTTCTCCTGGAACCAGGTCGGCGTCGCCCCCGTCAACGGCGGATTCGGCGCCCCCGCCGTCCTGGGCGGCGTGTACCTCGTCAGCGCGATCGTCGTCCTCGCCAACGGCACGATAGCCTCCATGGCAGAGCGCATGTTCGACCGCGCGCAGTCCGGCGTCATGCGCTACGTCAGGTCCGTCGAGACCTTCATCCCCGTCCTTGCCATCTGGTTCGTTTACTCCCTCGCCGCGCGCTTCGCCTACGCGCCGTCCGCCGGGGAGCCCGGAGTGCGTCCGCCTCTCCGCGCCGCGCTCGTCCAGCGCAACTTCCCCTGCGTCTTCGAGCGCCAAAGCCGCGCCGACGAGGACCCCCTCGACGCATACGGACGGCTCCTCGCCGCCGCAGGATACGTAAGGCCGTCGCTTGTCGTGCTTCCCGAAAGCGCGCTTTGCGAGTTCGGACCCATAGGGACCTCCGTCGCCGCGCGCTTCGCGGACTACGTCCGCCGGGAGACCGGCGCCGTCGCGGTCATCGCGGGCGGCGGACGCTACGAGGACGGCAGAGAATACAATTCCGCCGCGCTCTACTCCGTGGACGGCACGATGCAGGTCTATGACAAGGTCCATCTCGTCCCGTTCGGCGAGTACATCCCGGGCGACAAGCTGATCACGGCGCTACAGAAGCTCGCGCCCGTCGGAAGCTGCACGGCGGGCGAGCTGAAGACGCTGACCCTCCCCGGCGGAACGAAGGCCGGCGTCGCGATCTGCTACGAGGACACCGACTCCGCCCAGATGCGCCGCCTCGCGGAGATGGGGGCGGACGTCCTGGTCTTCGTCACGAACGACAGCTGGTTCCTCCGCTCCGAGGAGGCCGTGCAGCATTCCTGGCAGGCCGTGGCTCGCGCAATCGAGACGGGACTCCCTGTGCTCCGCGTCGGCAACTCCGGCGTGACGGGGACGGTGCTCGCGGACGGCAAGGCGAGCTGGCTCTCGGGACCGGACGGACGTCCCCTAGTCGATTCCGCCGCGTCCATGTGCGACGAGGTCGTCCCCGGACGCGCCTCGCCGACGCCATACGTCCGCTTCGGCGACAAGCCTCTCCTTTTCGCGTTCGCGGCGGTCCTCGCCCTCGTCGCATGGACCTTCCGCAGGAGACAACCTCTTCAAACGGTGCTATAATATGAACATGGAAGATTTCGGATTCTATCTCGTCATGACAAATCCGCTCGTCGGCTACGAGCGCTGCTGCGAGGCGGCGGTCCGCGCCGGCGTAAGGATGGTCCAGCTCAGGATGAAGGACGCCCCGCGCGAAGAGGTCGTCGCTACGGCCAGGGCGCTGCGCTCCATAACGTCCGGCACCACGACCAACTTCATCGTCAACGACGATCCGTCCATCGCCGCGGAGGTCGGGGCGGACGGCGTGCACGTCGGGCAGACGGACATGCCCGTCGCCGAGGTGCGCCGGCTCTATCCGTCCATCCGCATCCTCGGACTCTCAACGCACAACCCCGACCAGGCGCTGGCGTCCGTCCCGCAGAGTCCCGACTACATCGGCGTGGGGCCCGTCTTCGCGACGCCGACGAAGAAGATCCCCGATCCGGTCCTCGGCGTCGAGACCGCCGCGCGCATGATCGCGTCCGTCCCGTATCCGGCCGTCGCCATCGGCGGAATCAACGCGGAGAACCTGGCGGACGTCGTACGCGCCGGCGCGCGCAACTGGTCCGTCGTCCGCGCCGTCTGCGCGTCGTCCGATCCGTATTCCGCTATAATGCGCCTGAACGACATAGCCGCCGCGGCGCGTGGAGGGTCGAATGGAGGTCGCTGACGCGTTCGCGCTGATATCGCGCGCGGTTGACGGCGGAAGGGCGGCCCACGGCTACCTCGTCTGCGGCGACCTGCGCGGACAGTGCGACAGGCTGGTCGATCTCGTCCTCGCCAAGCTATTCCCCGACGAGGCCGCGCAGGTCTCCTCGCGCAGCCATCCGGACGTCCTGTGGCTCGAGCCGCAGGGCAAGAGCCGCACGATCAAGGTGGAGCGTCCGAAGAACGCGGACTCCTCCGAAGGCCCCGGAATGCGCGACGGAATCATCGAGCCGATGTCCGTCACCTCCTTCTCCGGCGGATGGAAGGTCGGCGTCATCGTCGGCGCGGACCGCATGCAGCCCGCCGCGGCGAACGCGTTCCTCCAGACCCTCGAGGAGCCGCCGCCGAAGACGATGTTCCTTCTCCTTACGGACGCGCCCGACGCGATCCTGCCCACGATCGTCTCTCGCACGCAGCGCATCGACCTTCCGCTCTCCGAGGGCATCCTCGAAGGCGAGGCGTTCGACGCCGTCGCCGAGGTGATGGACGCGTCCGTCCCGCAGGGCGTTTACGAGAAGTCGCGCGCCGGGAAGAGGCTCGCGGAGATTCTTGGCGGACTCAAGGACGAGGCCGAGAGCGAGGACGTCGCGCTCGTGCGCAAGGCGTTCTTCAAGACGGTGATGAGCTTCGTCCGCCGCTGGATGGTCGAAGGACGCCTCCCGCGCCACCAGGCCTTCCGCAACGTGGAGGCGGTCGAAGAGGCGTACAGGCAGTGCGAGCGCTCGATGGGCGACGAGGCGGTCCTCTGCTTCATGACGGACAGGATGGTGTTCCCGTGAAGTGGTCGCTCTCCACCAACTGGCTCGCGCGCCGCGTCGAATCCGGCGAGGAGATCGCCGAAAAGGCGTCCGCCATGGGCTTCGACGAGCTTGAGCTCGGCTTCCACACCACGACCGAGCAGGCGGAGGGCTTCCGCCGCCGCCTCGACCTCATCCGCGTCGGGAGCGTCCACGCCTTCTGCCCCGTCCCGATCTCCGCCCCGCAGGGACACCCCGAGCTGTACTCCCTCGCCTCGTTCGACGAGGACGCCCGCGCGCTCGCCCGCTTCCACGTCAAGCGGAACGTCGAATTCGCCGCGTCCATCGGCGCGGACACTGTGGTACTCCATGCAGGGCGCGTCGCTTTCTCGACGTTCTTCAGGCGCGGATTCGACTCTGGCTCGCTGCGCGCTGCGCTGAAGTCCGCCTCCGGCGACCTCTCCGACAAACGCTACGTGAAGCTCCTGGCGCGCGCGAAGCGCATCCGCAGCGAGCGCGGCTCGAAGCTGCTGCCGCTCTTCAGGAAGGAGCTGGACGCTCTTATTCCCGACCTCGAGCGCTGCGGCGTGACGCTCGCGCTGGAGAACCTTCCGTACCTCGAGGGCTTCCCGGACGAGTCCGAGACGAAGTCCCTCTGCGATGCGCTCTCCGGCGCGCCGGTGAAGGGCTGGTTCGACACGGGCCACGACCGCGTGCGCGAGATGCACGGCTGGATCGCGCCTGAGCGTCCCGAGCGCGACGCGCAGCACTTCGCCGGCATGCACCTCAACGACGTCGTCGATTACAACGACGACCACCTCGCGCCCGGCGAGGGCAAGGTCGATTTCGCCGCGCTTGCGCCGCTCGCCCGCGTCGTCGGACATGTCGTGTTCGAGCCGCATTCGCACGTGAGCGAGGAGAGCCTAGCGAAAGGGCTCGAGCACATGAAGTCGCTGGAAGGATATGCGGACTGAAGGAGCTGCAATGAAGAAGACATTCGAATTCCCCGGATTCATCGACGTCCACGTCCATTTCCGCGATCCCGGCGTCCCGAGGGCGGAGACGACGGCGAGCGGACTCGCCGCCGCCGCGCGCGGCGGATTCGCCGCGGTCGTGACGATGCCGAACACCTCGCCAGCGTGCGACTCGCCGGACGCCTTGCGCTACCAGCTGGAGCGCGCGGCGGAGGCGGACGCCGGGCGCAGGGTCGCGCTGTTCCCGTCCGCCTGCATCACGAAGGGCAGGGCGGGACGCGAGGTCGCGGACCTCGAAGCGCTCGCGGACGCGGGCGCGGCGCTTTTCACGGACGACGGAAGCTACGTTGCGGACGACAAGGTCATGGAGTCCGCGATGGAGCGCGCCGCCGCGCTTGGGATAGCGGTGTGCGACCATGCGATGGATCCTGTCGCCCTCGCGGGCGGAGTCGTCCGGGACTGTCCGCTCGCGCGGCGCCTGGGACTCCCCGTGATCCCCGTCGAGTGCGAGACGAAGGCGATCCGCCGCGACATAGCGGTCTGCCGCGTCACGGGATGCCGTCTCCACATCCAGCACATTTCCACCGCCGAGGGCGTCGAGCTGCTCCGCGCCGCCCAGCGCGAGGGGCTTCCCGTCTCTGCGGAGGCGACGCCGCACCATCTGCTCTTCGCCTGCGAGGAGATTCCGGCGGACGACGCGCGCTACAAGATGGCGCCGCCGCTCGGGAACCGCGAGGACCGCGCCGAGCTACGGCGCGCGGTAAAGGACGGCGTTCTGATGTTCGCGACGGACCACGCGCCGCATCCGGCGGAGACGAAGTCCGTCGGCTTCCTCCGCTCCGCGAACGGCATCGTCGGACTCGAGACCGCAATCCCTGCGACATGGCGCGCGATGGTAGAGGAGGAGGGCATGGATCCGGAGGCGTGGGCGCGCGCGTGGTGGGACATGCCGCGCGGAGTCCTTGCGCCAGCACTGCGCGAGCGCGCGGCGGCGCTGCCGAAGACGGTTGTCGAGGTTGGAGAGGAGCGCGTCGTCGATGTCGCGGCGTTCGCGTCGCTGTCGGACAACTGTCCGTACGGCGGGATGTCCTTCGACTGCTGGCCGGTTCCGCGCTGATGCGCGCGTCTTTCCGGCTCTGTCGGGGGGAAATGGTGCGACTGACGGGGTTCGAACCCACAACCTTCGGCTTCGGAGGCCAACGCTCTATCCAATTGAGCTACAGTCGCGCGAAAAGGTGGTTTGCAAACGGCGAAAATTATAGCATTATGTTCGGTGACATGTCAATGCGGGACGTTCCCGCAACATCGGCGCCGCCATATTTGGTATAATTCAATGCGGCCGTCGGGTACATGACGGACGGCCTTCAGATGCGATGAAAATAGCTGTCGGACTTTCAGGCGGAGTGGATTCCGCGGTAGCCGCGCTTCTCCTGAAGCGCGGAGGGCACGACGTCGTCGGCGTCACCATGAAGCTGTGGCGCGAGGGACGCTATGCGGGCGGCTCGTTCGACGCGTGCTTCGGTCCGGGCGAGGCGGACGATATAGCTGAGGCGGGGCGCATTGCGGACGCGATCGGGATTCCGTACGAGGTGTTCGACTGCGCTGACGAGTACGAGCGCGAGGTTCTGGACTACTTCCGCCGCGAGCGCGCAGCCGGGCGCACGCCGAATCCGTGCGTCGTCTGCAACAGGATGATGAAGTTCGGACTCCTCCCGCGCCTTGCGGCGGAGCGCACCGGTTGCGACCGGTTCGCGACGGGGCACTACGCGCGCATCGGGGCGGGCGAGGGCGGACGCGTCGCGCTGATGAGGGCGGCGCATCTCGCCAAGGACCAGAGCTACTTCCTCTGGGGACTTTCCCAGGAGCAGCTGGCGCGCGCCACGTTCCCGCTGGGCGCGCTGACGAAGCGGGAGGTCCGCGAGATCGCGCGCGAGGCGGCGTTCGCGGTGGCGGACAAGGCGGACTCCCAGGACTTCTACTCCGGCGACGAGAACGAGCTCCTTGCAATGGCGCCGCGCGAAGGGGAGATCGTCGATATGGCCGGCAGGAGGCTCGGACGCCACGACGGCTACTGGCACTTCACGGTAGGACAGCGCAAGGGGCTCGGGATCGCCGTGGGCGAGCCGATGTACGTGTGCGAGGTCGATGCCTGCCGCAACCGCGTCGTCGTCGGGCGGCGCGAAGAGGCCGTGAGACATTCGTTCTCCGTCGTCCCGGAGTCCGTCAACTGGGTCGCCGCCGCGCCGACGGACGGTCCGCTCCGCTGCCGCGTGAAGGTCCGTTCCGCCGGCGAGCCGACTGGACCTGTCATCTACGAGCGAGGACGCGTCGAGGCGCCCGGCGGCGTGTTCGGCGTCGCGCCGGGACAGTCTGCCGTGTTTTACTCTGAAGCGGGCGACGAGCTGCTGCTCGGAGGCATGATCGCTTCCTGATCCGGCGAACATCCCGGGGCGATTTGTGGTAAAATATACATTAGCGGCGTTCCGCGACTAACGAAAGTCGGATGAAGGACGCCGTCGGAGGAATCGAAACATGAAGGAACTGGTCATAGGCGGCAGGAAGTTCACGAGCCGCTTCTTTCTGGGAACTGGCAAGTTCGCGACGAGCGAACAGCTGAAGGCCGCGCTCGAGGCGAGCGGGACCGAGCTCGTCACGACGGCTCTTACGCGCGTCCACGAGGGCGACGCGGAGCACGACGACATCCTCAAGGTCATAGACCGCTCGAAGGTCGAGGTGATGCTCAACACGTCCGGCGCGCGCAACGCGGCGGAGGCGATCCGCATCGCGAAGCTCGGCAAGGCGGCGGGCTACAACTGGATCAAGATAGAGGTCCATCCCGACGCCCGCTACCTCCTGCCCGACCCCGTAGAGACGCTCGAGGCCGTCCGCGAGTGCGCGAAGCTCGGCATGGTCGTCCTTCCCTACATCAACGCCGATCCCGTCCTCGCGCGCCACTGCGAGGACGCGGGCGCCGCGGCCGTCATGCCGCTCGGCTCGCCCATCGGCTCCAACCGCGGCATCCGCACGCGCGACATGATCGAGATCATCGTCGAGCAGAGCCACGTGCCGGTGGTCGTCGATGCCGGCATCGGACTCCCCTCGCACGCGGCGGAGGCGATCGAGCTCGGCGCGGACGCCGTCCTGGCGAACACCGCCGTCGCCGCGGCGGACGACCCCGTGGAGATGGCGCGCGCCTTCGGCATGGCCGTGAAGGCGGCCGAGATCGCGGTCAAGGCGGGTCCGCCCAGCGCGCGCGCCACGGCGTCCGCCACAAGTCCGATGGACATCTTCAAGTGAACGCCAACGCCAGCGCGCTGATACGGACGACCCCCGCGCTCGAAGAGGCGTGCGCGGCGTCGCGCGGCGAGGGGATGCTCTCGCTCGACACGGAGTTCGTCTGGACGAGCACCTACCGTCCGCGCCTCGGACTCGTCCAGTTCGGGTGCCGCGCCGGCGTGTGGGCGCTCGACTGCCAGGCGGGACTCCATCCGGACGCGCTCGGCGCGCTCGTGGCGGATCCGGCGTGCGTCAAGATACTGCACGACTGCCGCCAGGACCTCGTCCACCTGCGCCACTACGCTGGGACGTCGCCGAAGAACGTCTTCGACACGCAGCTCGCGGCGGCGTTCGCGGGGTTCCGCGCGGGGATCGGACTCCAGAGCCTCCTTTTCGACGCGATCGGCGTCGGACTCCCCAAGACCGAGACGCTTACGGACTGGACGCGGCGTCCGCTCTCCGACGCGCAGATCGAGTACGCGCTCGACGACGTCCGCTACCTCCCCGACCTGCGCGACGAGCTGATCCGCCGCTCGGAGTCGCTCGGAACGCGCGCGTGGATGGAGGAGGAGATGGCGAGGTTCGACGACCCCGGCGCGTTCGCCGACTACGACGCGGACTCCGTCTGGAAGCGCATCAAGACCGGGCGCGCGCGCCTCGATTCGCGCGGCTTCGCGATACTGCGCGCGGTGGCGGCGGTGCGGGAGGAGCTTGCGCAGCGCATGAACGTTCCGCGCGGATGGCTGGGCGACGATCCGTCGCTCGTGCAGATCGCCGTAGAGAGGCGCGTCGGACGCTTCCGCCACAGGCTGAACGGTCCGCAGGGCGAGGTCGCGAGAAGGGGCTACGAGGCGGCTCTCGCCGAGGCGCTGGCGCTGCCGGAAGACGAGTGCCCGGAGAATCCGCGTCCGCGCTACATACAGGAGGTCGTCGAGGCGTCCGACGAGGCGTACGCGTGGATGTGCGCGCACGCGGAGTCCCTGCACGTCGATCCGGCGGTGGTCGCGAGCCGCGCCACGGTCACGGCGTTCGTCGATAACGTGGAGGACGACGGCAACCCGCTCGCCTGCGGCTGGCGCAGGGAGGCGTTCGGGTCCGAAATGGCCACCAGGTTCGGCGTCGATTGACCTTCTCAGGCCATCTTCGGTTTTCCGCATGAAGAAGTCCGGCGTTTGCCGGACTTCTTGTTTTCGCTGTTTTTGCCGCGCCTTGCGGCTTGACTATATCCATCTGAAAATATATAATTTAAGTAGAAATAGCAAAGCACATCAGAAAGAAACAACATGATGCACTTTAGAAAACTGCTTGTCGCCACGGCTCTCGTCGGCTGTGGATCGCTTTCCTTTGCGAAGACGTATCCCGTCAGCATCACCTTGAACACGCCGGAGACGATAACGCAGACGGAAAGGGACGATGACAGGAGCTACAGCGGCTATTCGTACAGGACGGACGTCAAGGTGAAGACCACCGCGCACCGGTACAAGGGACGCCTGTCGTGCTCCGTTCCGAAGAAGGAGAGCGCGACGATCACCCTTGAGGCGTATTTCGTCGTGCGCGACATAGGCAGGGGGGCGAAGGATCGTGTTGACGGATCGACTATGATAGGCTCCTTCGAGTTCGGAGGGACGAATCCGCGGACGCAGCTTTTCGAGTTCGACACGCCCGTCCTGGAGGAGCAGAAGACCAGGGATTCGTACAACGGCTACTACAGGAGCGAGACGAGGAGCGAGAGCAGCGGAACGCGCCACATCGGCGTCATCGTGCGCGCGCTCGAGGACGATAAGGTCGTGAAGGTGTATTCCTATCCGTCCAGCCAGGCGTGGGACGCGGCCGGCAAGAAGGAGATCGTGACGTTCGACAAGACCATCCCTCAGAACTACAGGAAATCCTCGGGAAGCTCGTACGGACGCAGCGGCAGCAGCAGTTCCACCAAGCGCTCCAACGAGGCGTGCGTGACTACGCGCATCGAGGGGACTGGCAAGTCAACGCCGCCCGGGTGGATGGACGACTTCTTCGAGGCGCAGGACGTCGCGGCGAAGGAGGGCAAGATGATGCTTGTCGTCTTCACCGGGTCCGACTGGTGCAGCCCTTGCAAGCAGCTGACGGAAAACGTGCTCAAGACCGTCAAGTTCCAGAACGAGGCGAAGAAGAACTACGTCCTCGTTTACATCGACTCGCCGAACGACAAGTCCCTGCTGTCCGAGAAGTGCCAGAGCCAGAACCCGGAGATCTCCCGCCTTCTTTCCGTCAACAACGGAGTGCCGGACGTGTACATCGTCAGCGCGGACGGTGAGAAGCTCCTGCACCTCGGCGCGGCGAGCCACCTCGAAAACGGCGTCACGAGCTACCTGAAGTTCTTCACGGGCGCGGACAGCGCGCTTCGCAAGATCCGCTCCGTTTACGCCAACCACAAGGGGAGTCCGCGGAATGCCCCCGAACTCCTGAAGGAGCTCTTCGACGTGCTCAAGCAGATCGAGCCCGGACTCCTCATCGAATGCTTCCGCTCCGAGGTGGATTCCCTTGTCTCCTCCGATCCGGCCTACGGCGAGGGCTTCCCGTATTTCCGGCTGTACGTTCCGCTGGAGAAGGATCTCAAGTCGATCAACTCGGACCTCTCAAGCAAGGCGTACAGGCTCGCCCGCGAAAGGAGCGGAAACGGCGGCTATTCGTCCGACCAGGTCAAGCAGTGCAGGCTCGAGCTGATGGACACAGAGTTCCGGTCGCTCTACAGGGACCTCCTGGAGCGCGTCAGCAAGAACGAGCGTCTCGCCGATGACGACCAGACCAAGAACGCGCTCAAGAAGCTGCGCATGGAGATCTTCCGCATCATCAACAACCGTTAGGAATGCAAAAAACAGCCAAGCTGCTTTCCGGCGTGCGCATGGCCATCGTGTCCGCATGCCTCCTTTTCGCCGCCCAGACCGCCTCCGCCGCCCAGTCCAAGCCCAACGTCATCTTCATCCTGGCCGACGATCTCGGCTACGGCGACCTTGGAATCACCTGGCAGAACGCCCGCGCGGAGAAGGGGAATCCGTCCATAAAGACCCCCAACATCGACCGCATCGCCGTTACCGGCGTGACGCTCTCCAACCACTACTGCGCCTCGCCCGTCTGCGCGCCGAGCCGCGCGTCGATCCTGACCGGACGCAGGCAGGGCGAGTGCTCGCTCCGCGACAACTGCTTCGACCAGCCGTTCACCGAGACGGAGACGCTCGGCACGGTGATGAAGGACGCCGGCTACGCGACATGGGCGGTGGGCAAGTGGGGCCTCGCCGGCGGCGGCGAATCGAACCAGCCGGTCTCGTCCCATCCGCTCGACAAGGGCTTCGACTACTTCTACGGCTTCCTCGACCACATGGCCGGCCACACCTACTACCACTACGAGGGGTCGATCAAGGGCGCCTACATGGGCATCACCGAGAACCGGACCCGAGTGACCTCGACTGCCACAAACATATACTCCACCGACCTCTTCGCGGCCAAGACGAAGCAGCTCATTACGGAGCGTCTGGCGAACAATCCCGATCAGCCGTTCTTCCTCTACCTCGCCGTCAATACGATCCACGGCTCTGGCGGCAGCTACGGCGTCTCCAACGGCAAGAACCTCCATGTGCCGGGACGCGCCTATCCCGAGGACGGCGTGGACTGGGATTATCTCCAGGCGAATCGCGAGACGTCCCCCAACACGTGGCTGGATCCGCTCTATGCCGACGACGCCAACCTTACCGAACCGGCCAAGCGCTACGCAACGGCCGTTACGCGACTCGATAACGCGATCGGCGACATCGTGAAGCTGCTGGAGACGAAGGGAATCGCCGAGGATACGATGATCATCTTCACGTCCGACAACGGACCCGCCGACGAATACGGTGCGGATCCGAGCTTCTTCGAATCGGCGGGTCCGTTCGACGGACTCAAGCGCGACGTCTATGAGGGCGGAATGCGCGTTCCGGCGCTGATCAGCTGGCCCGGCAAGATAGAGGCTGGTACGGTGGACGACACGCCGTCGCAAGGCTACGCCTGGCTCAACTTCATCAAAGCCGCGTCCGAGGGACGCTACGAGCCGATGAAGAGCGAGGTGCTGACGCAGTACGAGAACAACAACGCCGGCGAGGGGACCACGTATGCGCAGTTTCTTGCCCGCAAGGTGAACGTGCGCGGACTCCAGCAGATGGTGCGCGACGGCGACTATGTGGCGCTCAGGGTTAAGATGCGTAGCGGACTCGCCACGCGCCTGTACAATGTGAAGGACGATCCGTTCCAGGAGACGGACCTGGCGGGCGACTCGACGCAGCAGGCGCGGCTGGCGAAAATGACCGCGATGCTGGACGACATCAATCTCGGAAAGTACGGAAGCTACATCTATGGCAGCGCGTTCCCGGCATTGAAGGGGATGGCGCTCAGCGACATTACGCCCAACCGGCAAATCAAGGTGAAAATGGGCGGCTCATACGTGGACAACGGCGACGCAACGCTTTTCTGCCGCAACGAAGAGCGCGACTCCGGCGGAAACCTCACCAAGATCACCTACCTCGCCCAGAAGAAGGACGATGGCTACGTAAGGTGCATTCCGATCGAGTTCACCGAAAGCTACGGCAATGTGTGGGCGAAGGCCGGGACGCCGAGGTACAACACTAAAGACCATGATGAGGATTTCGGCACAGACTTTTCCGGAGAAGGCACTCAGTCGCTCGCGACCAACGAAGCCATGAAGGGCTACGGACTCTACGAGCTTGGAATGGCGGACCGCGAGGATGTGATGGTCAATACCGACTTCACGCGCACGACAGAAACGACGACACTTCCCGACGGTTGGACGGCGGATGGGTCAAGAATCGTTCCCGATGCCCGCTTTACGCTGGGTACGAATGGCGCCGTGGTCAGGAACGGCTGGAAGCACGATGTCATCTACAAGGAAGTGTCGATCGACCACGGCCTGCCGACAACGATCCATGTCGAGACTTACGGGAATCGCGAAGAAGGGCGGCTTAATTCCGTCTTGACCTTGAGCTCGCCGACATACAGCGTCTGCATCGGCAATTCCTACTACGCAAGGCGCGAGATTGCCATCGGAACTCTTGACGAAGAGGCCGCAACCAAGTTCTGCACATTCGATTCCGGCTCTGCGGATTCCGGCGATCTCGTGCCGCAGAACACGACGATCGTCGCGGCGGTGGGCGAACTTGACGTGGGAGGTCCGATGACCTACGATCTGACGGTGAACGGCACCTCGCTCACCGGCATCGTAACCGACACCAACAATGCGGCAACGGCAATATCGTTCACGCTGCCTGCGACCTATTGCTTCACCAAGATCGGCTTTTCGTTCGATGCGCCTGTCGGGACGGTCGGCGTAAAGAAGATCATCGTCGAGCGGGTGCTGCCGGACTACACGGTTGACGGCGAAGCCGTCGATACTGACGCGGAGACGCTGGACCTGTATCTTCTGACGGGCAAGGCGGACGACGGGGAGGTCGAGGCGCCTCAGATCGATTCCATCGCAGTGACGGACACGGGAGTTTGCGTCGGCGTGTCGCTTCCGACTCCGCTGAACGGAACTAAGGGCAACCTGTCCGTGCTGGTCAAGGATTCCCCGACGGACGAATGGCGGCGTTGCGGCGTCATCCGTCCGGGCGCGGAATCGAGCGCTGAGGTCGAAGTGGGCTTCGCGGACATCGCCGCGGATCCCGCCCCGTCCGCCTTCTTCCGCGTCCGCGCCGAAACCAACCCCACATCCGCGCTGTAGGTTGTACCCTATATATTGGAGGTGGAGACTCTCAAACGGAACATTCTCTATTTTGTTTTGGGAATAGGGACCATTGTCTCTAAAAACATTCTGGGGCTTCTCGAAGGGGTCGGCTACCAAGCGGTCAGCAGCTCGTACCGTCAGTCTGAATAGAGGGGTCCGAAAATCATAACCCCTCCGTTGGAGGTTCCCCATTTTTTGAGGTATGAAAATCGCCGCGCCCCTGAAAACAAAGGGTGAAGTGTCAATTTTCGTTTTGCGTTAAGTGAAAATTCGACGACAGGAGCGCTGAGGCGTTCCATGCCGAGTCGCGGAAATTGGCCGCTGCGAGGGTAGGCGTCATCCAGTGTTCATGCCGAAGAAGGCGAAGAGCGACGCCTCGTCCCTCTTCTCGGCTTCTTCGGGGTCGAATCCGCGCCATCTGCGGCCTCTTTTCAGGATGTCGCTTGCGCCGTCCGCGATGGAGTAGAAGTGGAACTCGGGCACTTCGTGTATCCTGAACGACATGCGGGCGATGCTCCTGGCGATGACTTGGTGTTTCTCCGAGTTTCCTATCCACGCCATGCTGAAGTACGTTGTCGCGAGGACGATTGCCGCCATCGCCTTGATCTTGTCGTACTTGAACAGCCGCATGTCCTCGAGGCCGTAGGACTGCTTGACGTGGCGGATGGTGTCCTCGACCCTCCAGCGGGTGATGTATCCCTCCACGACCTGCCAGAGGGCCTCGCGCGCCGTGGTCTTCGCGAGGGTGGTCAGCAGCATCATCGGCTTCTGCCCGAAGCCCCTGACGACGACCATGTGCAGGAGCCTGTCGGGGATGTCCGGAAGCCGCACGGGCACGACGCCGAACTCGACCGTGACGCGCCTCTCGGTGCCGTGGTGGTCGAACGTCAC
>JAGCFB010000065.1 GCA_017650345.1 Kiritimatiellia bacterium
CCCGGGACGGACGCCGAAAGGACCACGCGGCTCGGACGCTTCCTGCGCAGCACCTCGCTCGACGAGCTCCCGCAGCTCTTCCACGTCCTCTCCGGCAGGATGTCCCTCGTCGGACCCCGCCCCCTCCCCACGGCCTACCTTCCGCGCTACTCCCCCGAACAGGCCCGCCGCCACGAGGTCCGCCCCGGCATCACCGGCTGGGCGCAGGTCAACGGACGCAACGCGATCTCCTGGGACGAGAAGTTCCGCCTCGACGTCTGGTACGTGGACAACCGATCCCTCGCGCTCGACGCGAAGATTCTCCTCATGACAGTCTTCAAGGTCTTCCGCCAAAGCGGAATCAACAGCTCCTCCGAAGTGACAATGCCGGAATTCAAAGGAAACACGAAATGAGCCAGGTACAGTTCATCGACCGCCGAACAGGCGAAACCGTCACGGAATCCGTAATGGGCGACAAGGCCCTGCGCTTCGCCTACGAGACGCTGCTCGGACGCACCCTGTGGCCCGTCCTCTTCGGCTCGCGCCTCGTCTCCGCCGCCATGGGGCGCCGCTACGACTCGCCGCGCTCGAAGGCGGACATCGCCAAGCTCGCCGCGATCCCCGGCTGCCGCGCGGACGAGGCGGAAAAGCCCGTCTCTGAGTACTCCTCCTTCAACGAGTTCTTCACCCGCCGCCTCAAGCCCGGCGCGCGCCCCGTAGGCGACGGATTCACCAGCCCGGCGGACGGACGGCTCATGCTGCATCTCGGGGCGGACGCGGACGCACCGTTCCCGCTCAAGGGCGCGCGGCGCAGCCTCAGGGAGGTGTTCGGTCCGCACGGAACGCCGGAGGTCGCCGCCGGACGCTACGACGTGGCCGTCGTCCGCCTCGCCCCCGTCGATTACCACCGATTCCACTTTCCGTTCGACTGCGAGACGACCCTCCCGCCCGCGACGATCCCCGGCGAATACCACTCCGTCAACCCGATCGCGCTCGCGAAGCGTCCGGACATCTATGCGGACAACGAAAGGCAGATCGTGGCGTGCGACGCGGCGTTCGGACGCTTCTGGATGGTCGATGTCGGCGCGTTCGGCGTCGGCACCATTGTCCAGACCTACGAAGGCTCGCGCCACGCAAAGGGCGATGAAAAGGGATACTTCAAGTTCGGCGGCTCGACTGTGATCCTCGTCGCGTCCGCCGGCGCGCTCAAGTTCGACGCGGACATCGTGGCGAACTCCGCAAAGGGACTGGAGACGCGCGTCCTCTGCGGCGAGCGCATCGCCACGGTCTGACGCCTCGCTAGCGCAGGTCGTCCTTTCGGACCCAACCGGCGTGCCCGCCGACGTCGATGCGGACCCATTCGCCGCGCGGCTGCTCGGTCGGCGCGGGCGTCGCGTCCGGACGCGGCACGGTCGCGACAAGCGGCGCGGACGCGGACGGCGCGAAGCGGAGCTTGAGGACGCGCCCGTCCCCCTTTTCGTCCGCCGTATCGACCGCGACTGCGACGGACTCGTCCAGCGACTCCGGCACGTAGCTCAGGGCGACGCCCTTCGCGACGATGGTCTTGTAGGTGCGCGAATCGGTATCGTAGCAGACGATGCTCTCGTCCGGAACGCGCGCCGACCCGTCAGCGACGAAGTACTTCGTCCACGCGAGCGAGCCCGGACGCCGCTCGACGACGTCGCGCACCGCGTCCGGCGGAACGTATCCGCTGTACGTCAGCCTGCACGTCGCCGTGACTACGTCGTTCGTCGCCACGCGGTTGCGGTTGACGCTCATCCTCAGCTTGAAGTCCGTGCCCACCGCGCCCGAGAAGTCCGCTGGCTGCCCGTCCGTCGGAAGCGGACGTATCTCGACGTCCAGCGGAGGCGTCGCGGCGGAGAATGACTGCGAGAACGTGTAAGAGCTCCTGGAGCGTCCGCTCGACAGCGCCATCGTGCCGGACGCCATGCCCTGCACGGTGAAGACGAGCCTTCCGCGGAACGGGGCGTCGTAGCGGACCGGAACCGATATCCTGTGGACGATGTTGGAGGGATCCTCGGCTGGCTGGCTCGGAAGGTTCGATATCCTGCCGCCGCGCACGACGAGTCCGAACATCTCCGAGATCGTCACCCGCACCTGGTCGAGCGTCACGGACCTCGGCGCCTCGACGGACACGACGAAGTCGAAGTCGTCACCGACCTGCGGATCCGCCTTCGACGCGGCGGCCGTCGCCTTCACCTCCGGCGGCGGCACCTGCTGTCCGTTCACCGTCAGCCCCGTCCCGACGCCCATGAGCGAGTTCATGTTCCCGAAGGCGCGCTGCATCATGCGGTCCATCTCCTCGAACGGGTCGATCGCCTGCTGCGCGACGGCGTCAGACGCCGCGGAGACCGCGAGCAGCAGCGCGACGCACGCGAGCGCCCTGACGACGCGGCGGGCGATCCAGACGAGGAACGCGGCGGACGCGAGGACGCCGAGGATGACGAGTATGCGTCCGAGCCAAGCGAAGCGAAGGACGCCCCGGAAGGACGAGCGCCACACCGGCAGCTCAACCGCCGCGCTGGAGTGCTTGCGCGCGAGCGCCGCGACTATCCCGCGCTCTATCGCGGGCGTCTGGCCGGTGCTCCATTCCAGGACGGAATAGACGCGGATCGCCTTAGCCCAGTTGCCCTCGACGATGTGGCAGGCGGCCTCGTTGAGCCGTGCCTCCGGGAAGTCGAACGCGGCAAACGCGGCGGCCGTCGGCGTGCGGCACGCCTTGCGCCAGCGGAAGAGCTCGTCGTCGCCGAGCGGGGTCACGACGGACGTGACGATCCCGTCCGGCATCGGAAGTCCGTCCGCGTCCACATCGAGACCCGCAAGCGCCGCCTGCGCGCCCGGCTTCACATGGACCGGTATCGGCGATGTCGAGACCTCGACCGCCTCGCCCCGGGCGGACGTGTAGGAGAACGAAAGCGCGGGGAAGACGAGGACGCCCTCCTTGAGCGGACGCACCCTGTAAACGAGGCGGCGTCCGATCTCGCCAGTCTCCGTCTTAGCGCTCGTGTCGTCCACGCGCCACGTCCTGCGGTCCGTCTCCTTCGAAAGCGCCGGCGGATGGAGCGATGCGAAGTCCGCCGATCCGGTGAACTCGACCGTAAGCACCATCGGATCCCCAAGGCGCACGTTGTTTGCGTCGAAGAAGGCCCGCGCGGAGATGTCCTGTCCGGTGACGCCGTCCAGCGCGATCGCGCCGAGCATGAGGAACGAGAATATGGCGGAGATCATCGTGAGCTCTTGACGTGGTATCTGATCGTTATCGGTTCGCTGCTGTACTTCTTGGCGAAGCCCGTCGTGATTCCGCGAACGACCCCGAGCGAGCGGACGACGTTCATGGCCGCGGCGTCCGTCGTCGCGTCGCCGCTGGACTTGGACAGGCTGCTGGACGCGATGCGGCGCGTCGCCGCGTCGAAGCGGATCGTGATCTCGACGTCGCCGTCGCGTCCGACCTGCGGCGCGAGCTGCGCCCACTTCGCGTCCATCGCGCCCTTCAGCGCGCCGAGGCTGATCGCCTCCTCGTTGTCGGAGACCTGCTCGTACGCGCCGACCTTCGCGCCGAGGGCGAGAAGCCGCGCGATCTCAGCGTCCGAAAGCGTCTTTGGTCCGGTCTTCCCGTTGCGCGGCGGCTCCGGCGGCTTGGGCTTCGGCTTCTCCTTGACGTCCGTCGCGCTCTCGCGCATCTTCTTGAGCCGTTCCTCGCGCTCCTTGCGCTTCTCCTCCTCGGTCTTCTCCTTGGGCTTCGGCGGCTCCGGAGGCTTGGGCGGCTCGACCTTCTTGTCCTCCTTTGGCGTCTCCACGACCGCCTCCGGGGGCGGATCGGGGATCGGCGGCGGTTCGGGCTCGACGACAGGCTCCGGCGGCGTCGGCTCGGGTGGCGGCGTCGGCTCCGGCGGGGCCACGGGCGGCGGCTCGTTCTCGTTTCCGTCGAGGTTCTCGAACGGGACGACGGTAAGCTCGATCGGGATGACGACCTCCTTCTCGCGGAAGCTCATCTGCCCCGCGAACCAGAGGACGGCGAAGAAAAGCGCGTGCAGGACGACGGCGACGGCGAAGTTCGCCGCGCTGACGGGTTCCGGACGCTTCTCCTCGTCGATGTACATCGGCTAGCTCTCCACCGTGACAAGCGCCATCTTGCGGATCTTGCACTTGTAAACGATCTTCACGACGGACATGACGCTTCCGTAGTCGAGGCGCTCGTCGCCGCGCACGAGGACGGGGACGTCCGGGTCCTCGGCCGCCATCTCCATGAGCTTCGCCTCCAGCTCCTCCGCGCCCATCGGCCTGTCGTTTAGGAAGATCCTGTTCATCGCGTCGATCGTGACGACGTTCGCCTTCTTGTCCTTCGTCGGCAGCACGTCCGCCTTCGCCTGCGGAAGCATTATCGATATCCCCTGCTCCAGCGCGGGAAGCGTGACGATGAACGTGACGAGCAGCAGGAACGTCAGGTCGATCAGCGACGTCATATCGACCGCCGCCTTCGGCTTGTCGCCGTCTCCGCGGCGGCGTCTGCGCCTCAGCGACATCTCAGACCGCCCTTCCCTGGTAGTCGCACGCGATGCGGCCCATCAACTCGTCCGCGAACCCCTCCATGTCGCTCGTGATGCGGCGTATCTTGGAGTTGAGCGCGTTGAAGAAGCAGACGCCGGGGATGGCGATGATGAGTCCGACGACGGTCGTGACGAGGGCGGACGAGATGGACGGCGCGATCGCCGCGAGGTTCGCGCTTCCGGCGGACCCCATGTCCGCGAACGCGTCAAGGACTCCCCAGACCGTCCCGAGGAGTCCGAGCATCGGCGAGAGCGCCACGACGGTGGCGATTATGGACATCGAGCTTTCGACGCGGATGAGCTCGTCGTCGAGGACGTTCTCGCACGTGCCGCGCACGAGCTCTATCTCGCGCGAGGTGAGCGCCGCGGCGCCGGGGGCCTGCGGATCGCGGCCCGCCAGCAGCGCACGTGAGTTCGGCGCGATGATCCTGAGGAGCCTCTCGCACGTCTCCTTGTAGATGTTCTCCAGCCCGGAGCAGACCGTCGGACGCCTGTTCATGTAGTACTCGAGGACGTCGCCGCCGGACGAGAAGTCGTGCATGAAGCGGCGCGAGGCGGACGCCACGAAGCCGAGTTCGCGCCACTTTCCGATGATCACGGCGAACATGGCGACGGACCCGAGCAGCTGCGCGATGACGATGCCCTTTCCGATTGCGTTGGACAGCAGGTATCCGTCCAGGAGCGAATTAGCTATTACCGGCATTTGGTTTCTTCCTTCCTTCGAAGCTTCCGTTTGCGACGGCGGACGTCACGCGCCCCTCCGGCGGAAGGTCCTCGCGGGACCTGCCGCACGCGGCGAGCACCTTGTCCGTCGTCTGGAAATGCGCCTTGCAATGGTTCATTAGCCAGACGGGTCCGTTCTTGCGGACCATCTCCTCGGCGAGCGCCCTGACGCGCGGGTCGCTGGATCCGGCCGGGACGCTCTCGCGCCCCTCGGACGGCGGGCCGAACACCTCGTCCGTCATCTTCATGATGTCCCTGAGGAACAGCTCGCGCGCGATGACCGACGCGGCCGCCACGGCGATGTCGCTCTCCGCCTTGTGCCGCTGCTCGACCTTCGCCTTCTTGCCGCGCTCCTTGAGCGCGCGCAGGATCGTCGCCTCGGTCGGCGCGAACTGGTCCACCACGACGCGCGGACACCCCTGGCGCTTCTCGAGAAGCTCCTCGATGGCCGTTCCGTGCGCCCACGCGAGCATGCGGTTGATGTTCCTCATCTTCGCGTAGAGCCTATTGTACGCGGCGGGTCCGAGCTTCACTACGGCGTAGCCGGTCGGCCCCAGCAGTGCGCGCAGCTTCGCGCCGACGGCGAGGACGGACTTGTCGGACATCTGCTTGCAGTCCTTGACGCCGAGGTTCTGCATCTCGGCGGAAAGCGCCTCGTCCGTGTAGGCGCAGCAGACGACGAGCGGACCGAAGTAGTCGCCCTTTCCGGACTCGTCGCTTCCCGCGTGCGGCGCGACGAGCTCTGGGTTGAGGACGGTCTCGTATCCGAGCGTCGCCCCGCCCAGCACGTTCGGCTCGAGGACGAAGAGGACGAAGTCCTCGGCCTTCGAGCCCTGCACGCAGAGCTTGCGCCTGCCGTGCTTCTCCTTGGCGTAGAGCGTCGCGTTGAAATGGTCGCCTTCGATGGACCAGAGCGAGTACGGCACCTCGCGCCTGCGGTAGTTGCCGTTGACCATTATCCCCAGCAGGAGCTCCTGCTGGTCGTTAGTCAGCTCGTAGGTGTAGCTCGTCTTCCTTGTCGCTCCGTCGTCCATCTCATCCTCGCATCAGAGGGACGTGAAGTCCAGCGTGGCGAAGTAGTCGTCCAGCGTCTCGGCGCGGCGGATCTCGCGGACCTTGCCGTTCTCCTCGAGGAGGAGCTCCGCGCTCCTGAGCTTTCCGTTGTACTGGAAGCCCATCGCATGCCCGTGCGCGCCGGCGTCGCAGACGACGACGTAGTCGCCGCGCTCCAGTACCGGGAGGACTCGCTGGACCGCGAACTTGTCGTTGTTCTCGCAGAGCGAGCCCGTCACGTCATAGACGCTCGTCATGCCGGACTCCTCCTTGCCGGGGATGACGATCTCGTGGTACGCGCCGTACATGGCGGGGCGCATCAGGTTGGACATGCACGCGTCGAGTCCGGCGTAGAGGCGGTACGTGTTCTTGATGTGGCGGACCTTCGCGACGAGGTATCCGTACGGGCCTGTGATGCAGCGTCCGCACTCCATGTAGAGGCGGATCGGCTCCATCCCCTTCTCCTCGACGAGCTCCTCGTACGCGTCGCGGATCCCTTTCCCGACGCGCTCTATGTCCATCGCCTTCTGCTCCGGACGGTACGGAATGCCGATCCCGCCGCCGATGTTGACGAACTCGAAGTCGATGCCGAGCTTCTCGTGCAGCTCGCCGGCGAGCGTGAAGAGGAGCTTCGCCGTGTCGATGATGTACTCGGGGTCGAGCTCGTTCGACGCGACCATCGTGTGGAGTCCGAAGCGCTTGACCCCGGCGTCCCTCATCCTGGCGTAGCAGTCGAAGAGCTGCTCGCGCGTGAAGCCGTACTTCGCCTCCTCGGGCTTGCCGATTATGGCGTTGCCGCCCTTGAGCGGACCGGGGTTGTAGCGGCAGCACATGATGCGGTCCGTGAAGTCCGGCGCCGCGCCGTCGCGTCCGACCGTCTCCAGGAGGAAGTCCCAGTGCGTTATGTCGTCGAGGTTGATGATCGCGCCTAGCTCCCACGCCTTGGCGAACTCCTCGGCGGGCGTGTCGTTGGAGGTGAACATGATCGACTCGCCGACGTTGCCGACCTTCTCGGCGAGGATCAGCTCGGCCATGGAGGAGCAGTCGCTTCCGAACCCGAAGCCGTCCTTGAGGAGCTTCATGATGTGCGGATTGGGCGTGGCCTTCACGGCGAAGTACTCGCGGAAGCCCTTGTTCCACGAAAACGCCTTCTTCAGGCGCTTCGCGTTCTCGCGGATCGCCTTCGCGTCGTAGATGTGGAACGGCGTCGGCCACGTCGCCGCGATCTCCTCGATCTTCTCCCTGTCGAACGGAAGCCTTCTCGTCTCTTTCATTTGTCCGTTGTGTCCCTTTTCTGTTTTCAGTGGCGCCCGTGCGGATGCCCGTGCGAGTCCCTTCCTCCGCCGTGGTGGCGGAAGAGGTGCTTGCGTCCCGAAAGGACGGGCACGCCGAGGTGGTACTTGATGGCGAGCGCGCGCACCACGAAGATGATGACCATGCAGACCGTCGAGCAGATGCGCCTGTCAACCTTCGCGAGGTCCAGCAGGAGGTAGAACACTCCGCCGGACGCGCACGCGAGCGCGTATATCTCCTTGCGGAAGATTAGCGGCACCTGGTTTATGCATATGTCGCGAAGGACGCCGCCGAAGACCGCCGTGATGACGCCCATGGAGAGCGCGACCCACCACTGGTGGCTGTTCATGAGCGTCTTCTCGAGTCCGATGACCATGAAGAACGAAATCGATATCGTGTCGAAGATGAACCACGTCACCTGTCCGTCGATGAAGCGGCGTCCGAACATGTAAACCGCGACGACCGCCACGAGCGTGGTGATGATGTAGCTCGGACCGCTCATCCAGAACGGATGGAGCCCAAGCATTATGTCGCGGAGCGTTCCGCCGCCGAGCGCCGTCACGCATCCGATCACGTACGCGCCGAACCAGTCGAAGCGCTTGACGCTTGCGAGGCGAACGCCGGAGATCGCGCCGGCGAACGTGCCGATCCATTCCAGGAGCGTGAAGAACGGGTCCTGCCTAAGGACCTCGCCCAGAGCCTCGTACCAGTCAGTCATTGCGCCACCTCCTGTGGAACCAGAGGTACTGCTCGGGATATGCCCTTATCGCAGCCTCCAGCCTGTCGTTCACGATCTGCGTCGCCGCGTCGCGGTCCGCGTCCTTGGCGAACCTGAGCGGATCCCCGCCGACGAGCTTGTAGCGGTACGGCGCGATGCGCACGAACGTCCCGACGATCATCGGCGCGCCGCTGCGCATCGCAAGCCTCGTCGCGCTCGTGAAGGTGTAGGCGGTGCGTCCGAAGAACCGGAGCTTCGCGCCCTTCTTCGTGTGCTGATCGACGAGGATCGTCATCGCGGCCTTCGTGTCGCGCCACTGGCGCATCACGTCCGGCGTGAAGCCGTGGTTCTTGTCGATCACGGTGATCTTCCCGCGGAAGTGGTGCTTCTTCATCCAGCCTGAGACGAGCTTCGAGTTCATCGTGCGCGCGATGGCGATCATCGGACGCGCGAACGACAGCAGGTTCGTCGCCGCCTCCCACACGCCGTGGTGCGCGCTCGCGACGATCACCGGCACGTCCGTCTCTTCGAGAAGGAGCCTGACCGCCTCGGGGCTCGCGCCCTCCACGTCCAGGTGCTCGCGCCAGTTCTGCGCGTTGATGACGTTCGGGACGCAGAGCGCCTCCGCGATGTGCCCCGCGAGGTGGCGCCAGCTGGCCTTCGCCATCCGGCGCGCCTCCTTGGGGTCGTCGGTCACGCCGCACTTGAGGATGTTCTCGGTCGCGAGCCTGCGGCGTCCCGGGAAGAACGGCCACAGGAGCGAGGCGAAGCCTGCTCCGAACCCGTATGCGTGGCGCTGTATGAAAGTAAGCTTCATTCGAACCGTATGGTTGCCGCGCGTCCGTGCGCGTCGAGTCCCTCGACGGACGCGAACGCCTCGATGGTGGCGCGCGTCTCGCGGAGGTCGCCCTCTGTGAAGGAGACGAAGCTGTGGCGGCGGCGGAAGTCGTCCGGGGTGAGTCCGTTGAACATGTTCGCTGCGCCGCCCGTCGGGAGCACGTGGCTCGGACCCGCCACGAAGTCGCCTGCCGACTCCGGAGTCCAGGGGCCGGCGAAGACTGCGCCGGCGCTGCGGACGCCCTTCATCACCTTGAGCGCGTCCCTGGTCATTATCTCGAAGTGCTCCGGCGCGAAACGGTTCACCGCCTCCAGTCCGTCCGCGACGCCCTTCGCGACGACGATGAGCATCCCGTCCCTGTCGATGACGCGCCTGACCAGCGCCTTGCGGGACAACGTCTCCGTCTGGCGGAGCACCTCGGACCTGATCGCCTCAGCGAGCTCGCGCGAGGTGCAGACGCAGAGGGACTTCTCCCAGCCGCTGCCGTGCTCGGCCTGCGACAGGAGGTCCGCCGCGATCCAGCGCACATCGACGGAGCCGTCCGTCAGAACGGCGATCTCGCTCGGACCAGCCACCTGGTCGATGGCGACGTATCCGTAAACCTGGCGCTTGGCGGCCGTGACGAACGCGTTGCCGGGTCCGGCGATCTTCTGCACCTTGCGGCAGGTCTTCGTCCCGAACGCCATCATTCCGATGGCCTGGATCCCGCCGACGCGGTATATCTCGGTCGCCCCCGCGAGCAGAAGCGCGTAGAGGAGGACGGGATTCACCTCGCCGGTCTTACCGGCCGGCGTGCAGGCCACTATCTCGCGGACCCCGGCCGCCTTCGCAAGCGTGACGGTCATGACGGAGGTGGACGCGAGGGGCGCGGTCCCGCCCGGGATATAGACGCCCACGCGGTCCATCGGGGAGTAGAACTCGCCCGCGCTTCCGCCGCGCGGCGTCTTCATGGACCACCCCTCGCGAAGCGAAGCCTTGGAGAACTTCATCACGCGGCGGTGGGCGTCCTTGACGGCGCGGACGAGCCTGGGGTCGATGGACTTCTCGAGCTCGGCGACGTCGGCCTCGACGCGCAGTTCGCGTCCTTTGAAGCCCTCGAACTTCGCGACGTACCTGCGGACCGCGGAATCGCCCTTCGCCTTGACGGCGGCGAGCACTTCGGCGGCGGCCTTCTCGGCCTCCTCCGGGAAGGCGGGGCGCGCGTTGAACCTCTCAACGCGCGGATCGCCGATGTCAACTATCCTCAGCATGGCTCAGGCTGGCTTGGTTGCGGGGGCGGGCCTCACGCGACGGCGATGCACTCGATCTCGACCTTGACGTCCTTGGGCAGGCGCGCCACCTCGACGCAGCTCCTCGCGGGCTTCGTGTCGCCGAACATCTCGGCATAGACGGCGTTGAGGGCGGCGAAATCGTTCATGTCCTTGATGAAGACCGTGGTCTTCACGACGTTGGAGAGGGAGGATCCGGCCTTTTCGAGGACGTTCCTGAGGTTCGTTATGGACTGGCGCGTCTGGTCCTCGATCGTGGTCGCCTCGACGGAATTGGTCGCGGGATTGATCGGAATCTGACCCGAGCAGAATATGAAGCTGCCAGCCTTCAGCGCCTGGCTGTAGGGTCCGAGCGCCTTCGGCGCCGCTTCGGTTGCAATAGTCTCGATCATTGCAGTCTCCTTTTACTAGGTAATCAGTATATTTTACCACACTATCGCCCCGCCGCCAAGTGCCACCGGCGCATAAAACGCCTAAAGCCCCGCATAACCCGCCATTCCGGCGATGATCCGTTGATTTCTCGCGCTGCTATATGGTAGAATAGGCGGGAAACATCCCCGGAAGGTCCATATGACGATCGCATACGCATGTGACATGAACTACGCCGCGTTGACGGCCATCAGCGCCGTGTCGGCTTCCCTTCAGCGAGGACGAGTATCTTGACGGACGGCGCAACGCCGCGATATACCACTTCTCAGGGCATACGCTGGGTCGTCCGTGGTTCACCAGCTCGCGGCACCCGCTGCGCAGCCGGTACTTGAAGGCCGCCCGCGCCGCAGGACTGGAGGACGCCGCCATGCAGACGCGTCCGATGGCGACGGACTACATGGCGCAGTATCTGCTGTGGCGGTTCCTGCCCCAGCCCCTTTTCGACACGGTCTGCCGCTGGATGTACCGCCTCCACATCCGCCGCTGCTACGGCGTCTGACCTTTTATCATATATCGTCAGACCTTTTCTAGCAAAAGGTCTGATCTTTTTCAGTAAAAGGTCTGATCTTTTTGATCAAATCGTCAGACCTTTTCTAGTAAATCGTCAGACCTTTTACATCGTATCGTCAGACCTTATCTCAGAACAGTCCAGACCACGACAACGAACGCCCTTACTGAACGCTCTGCATGGACAAAAGACAGTGTGCGTCATAGTCATTCATATCCATGCGAGAATCACGACGCCTTTTCGAACAGAGCGAGAATCCTCCACCCCTCACTCCATAATCGGCAGAGCGAACTCCTGCTGGATTTCGATTGCGGTTGATTTGTCTCATGTGGATTTGATAGAATTGTCGGCAAATGACACAGACCAAACCAGACATATCCGTTGTCATCCCGACATTCAACCGCGCAATGATGGCATGTGACTGCATCGACAGCGTACTGTCGCAGACAGGCGCGACATTCGAAGTCATAGTCGTTGACGACTGCTCCAAGGATGACACGGGAGAACGAATCAGGACGAAGTACGGCAACGACAAACGCGTGAAGTACATCCGCAACGACAAGAACTCTCTCGCGGCTAGGTCCCGCAACAACGGAGCAAGGGTATCGTGCGGAAGATACATATTTTTTCTCGACGACGACAATATCCTTGAGCCAAATGCCTTGTCCGAACTCCTTGAATGCTTTAAAAGGCATCCTGACGCCGGGCTTGTCGCACCATTGGCCATTCAGAAGCGAACTGTCGGGGCTGAACTGATTTGGACTTTAGGTAGCGATTTCAACAGATGGACGTCGCAGCCCAAGGACAGACTCCCCAACCTGCCGCTATGCCAGCTGCCGCCTGAACCTGTGGATTGGCCTACTACATACAGTCCCAACGCATACATGGTTTCACGAGAGGCGTACGACGCTGCTGACGGATTCGACAATCGTTTTGGCATAATGTTCGACGAATCCGATTTTGGCTGGAGAGTAGTCAGTACAGGACGCTCGGCATGGATCACATCACGGGCCAGAACTAAGCACCTTGGTTATGTCGAGCCTGGTTGCGCAACCAAACTTCGTCTGCTGGGCATTGAAAAGCCATATCGAACCTATTCCTTTGGCCGCAACAGGCTTCGCTTCGCAAGGCGACACTTCAACATTGCGCAGATTCTTTCCGTAACTCTCGTTTTTGCGCCACTTTCCGCTGTATACTACGGATTTGTCGCCCTCAAGAACCGACGTCCCGACATCGCCTGGGCATATGTCAAAGGCACACTCGCCGGTATCTTCGGACTTTAACGCTTACCCAATCTGTCAGCAACTGGGGATATTCCAGTGCTCGGCAAGCTCGGCAAGCCGCCGTGGTTCGTGGTTCGCGCCGGTAGGCGCCACGATTCCCCGCCCAGCCAATCAAAGCTTTGCCCATAAGCCGCAAACACGTATATTTGATATAATACCAGCATGCGGCAACTTCTCGACAAACTCCACGCGCGGCTCGGCGACTTCTGGTGGTACTCGCTGATGCTCTTCTGCGCTTGCCGCGCAGCGGACTTGCTCAACGCGTTCGTCGGCCTGTGGCTCGTGCCGAAGTACGTCGACCCTTCCGAGCTCGGCGCGGTTATGCCTCTTACCCAATTCGCCAACTTCCTCGCAATTCCCGTCGCCGCATTTGCCAACACCTTCCGCAATGAGCTGACCCGTCTTTCCATAAACAAGGAATTCGGCAAACTCAAAACCCTGGTGCGCGGCGTATTTGCCGCGACTGCAGTTTTTCTCTTCGTCGCTATCGTCGTCGCGCGATTCCTTCTCCCCGCCTTCCTTGAGCGTATCAGAATTGTCGAAGGCTCGCTCGGCCTCGTCATCATCGCGGCCTCGTTCGTCAGCGCCGTCGCGCCAATCTACTCCAACGCGCTCCAGGCGCTCAAGAAGTTCAAGGCGCAATCGATCCTCAGCGTCGTCGGCGCACCTGTGCGCCTCATAGCGATGCTTATCGCAATGCCCTTCCGCGCCATCACCGGCTACTTCGTCGGCCAAGCCGCGACGCCCACGTTCTCCATCGCCGCCTCGGTCGTCGCCCTGCGCAGGGAACTCGCGGTCAAGGCGGAGCCATATTGGAGCAAAGAAATTTCAGGAAGATTTGCAAAGATTTTTATTTTCTTCCTCTGTTGGGGACTTTCCGGCGGTTTCTGCTTACTCATTGAATCCACAGTGCTTAGGCAACGACTACCAGACATCGATTCTGCGGGTTACTACATGGCGACGCGATTCTCAGAAATCGCGAACTTCTTGGCCGCAACACTTACATTTACAATATTCCCATTTGCGGCAGAGATTGCAGCCAAAGACGGAGACACGCGTCCACTTGTGATTAGAACTACGATGGCTGTATTTATTTTTAGCGCAATCATTGTTGTCCCCTTTGTATTTTGGGGAAGGGACATACTAAACCTTCTTCCGCACGGCGAGTGCTACTCCGATTATTGGTGGGCTATACCATGGGCAATAGGGATTGGAACTTTAGGCTCTTTCAATTCACTATACACAACTGCCGAGATATCTGCCGACAGATTTCAGTTCTTAAAATGGATGATTCCAGTAGAGATTCTTTATCCAGTTCTCCTTCTCCTTGTAACAGGACATGGATATTTCATCAATATTCTCCCTGTGGAATGCACAAATTTTCTGACAACCCACAACATCAACAAGCTTGAAACAATGCTTTGCTGGATGACAGTAGTTGCCGTTGCGAAAAGCAGCATATGCCTAATGTCAATGTCGCTCCGCAGAAGTCACTAATTACTATATCAATGGTTAAATATTGCCTTTGTCTGCCTTATAAAACGCTGATGATCTTCTCGAATAAACGCACGATAGTCCTCAAAATCCAGCTGCCGTGAATCGTAATGCTCAAGGCAGTCAGAAATCAAATCAACAATCTTCGGTATCTCGCTCTGGACATCTTTAAACTTATAGCAATCGTCGATTGGCATGTCCTCATGAAAAGCCGCAGCCCCCCGTCTTGATGTTATCACGATACACCCTGCCATGACTGCCTCTCTAGGAAATCTATCTTTGCCTGGATGATTGCCGAAATCAATGTAAACTTTGGCACGTCTGCACCAATCATGCACTTCAACCGGCGACATACTCTGCAACGCTATAAACCTAAAAGATTTAGGCGAAGCCTTTATAATGCGCCTTGTGAATGTAAGTCCCTTTGCAGGATTATACAATATAACATCCTCTCTGTGAGCACTCATATCGATTGGCTCAAGGTGCTCCTTGCCAAGATAATCCATAAGGAAATGTGCATTCGTTGCCCCCATTCGCCTGACAAAGACCATAGCGTATTGCGACTGACACATATGAACTATCGATGCGTCTTTGAAATTGACATTCCTTTTAAATAGCCTGTCCCTTAGCAAGTTAATCATGTCTCGTGGACCGCACACCTTTAGCGGCCTAGTATAATTATCTACAGATAACCACCAAATGTATTTTGTCATCAAAGGGAATCTGGGAATAAAGTCTGTACAAGTCTCTGGTATTACCAATTTTGCATTCGCAGAATCTTCAACAGTCAAAACATATGGCACATTGAACCTCTTAAACCGTTCATGCACGACTGCACCAAAATCTTTTACATTAATATAGAGCATAAAAGCACTAATATCTAACTTCAACAGTTCGTAACATAGTGCATGCGCAGCCTCAGTACCTCCCGTAGCAACATGAGCAGGACATACAACATAAACTGGACAACTTTTATTCATTAAACACGATCCCATTTTGTAAAATATTTCAAGAATCCCACAGCATGAAAGCCAAGCGGCGCCTCTGCTGGCAAAAAAGCGTCATTGAGTTCAACCGAGAAGTTGGACGCCTCTTCAAGTGTCGGCCACTTTATGTCTTTCACAGCATTGCGAAACCAGAAGCGTAGAGTCTTGCAATAGAAGGTATCGTCTCCGAGGATATACCACCAGTAGGGCACATGTCTGAACCATTTCTTGTAGACCTTAGAAGCTGCTTCGCACAGTCTTTTCGAACGAAGCGAAAATCCACCGTTCCCAACGCAGTATTTATAGGGATAAACATCATAATATGTCGAATGATGCACCCAAGGCGCACCAATATAATCCCATTTTCCAACAAACTCCTCAAGACCTGGACGCATCGGGAAGCCATCATCCTGTACAATGAGGGCGTAGTCGGTCGCAAATCGTGCATGGAGATTTTCCACCATATCCAACGCCAATGTCTTGATTCTCCCAGGGATAAGCTTCTCGGCTATCTTCACCTCGATGTGAAATCTGGCGCAAAAGGACATCAGGGCATCCGTTTTCAGATTTGTCACAAGCACTGACGGCATTATCCCTTGAGTCTGAAATGTCTTCAGAAACGCAAATTCCGTCCGCCAAAAGCAGGAGTCATATTCTTTTTCACTCTGAAAATAATATGCGATGACAGTGACATTGCGTATCTTAGAGTCAACAAATGACTCTTTGCGCAAAGATTCAATGTTCCGTCTCTGCCATTCGATGAGTTCAACAGGACAAGCCATCTACCCCTCCTGCCGTAGCAATGTCTGCACCGGCGACAGATCGCTCCTGTGAAGATGCTCTGCCAAAGTCCAGCCGAGCGGCGCGAGGCAGATTCCTCTCTTCCAGGCTACACCTACAGAACCTTTCTCCCATCCATCATACAAGCGCAGGCATTTCTCAAACCTTCGCATTTCGCGAACTGGCATAAAGAATGTGCAACACGTACTTGGAACGCGGCAATACAATTTGCCGTCTACAGTAGCAAGTTTGCCAACATCCTGGAATCGAACGCGATCTGGATGGAAATGGGGATTCATCCCAATTACATTGGAATGTTTTCGCATCACATTGAAGCATGTCACAAAGGCCATTTCATCAAGAAGATAATCATCCTCAAGAATAAGAGCAAGCGTGCTGTCAGTGTCCTGCAACGCGATATCAATCTGTGTCTGGAATGATGGGCCATTGCCATGCCCTTTCGCATTAACAACACCAAAGCTCATGCCAACGGCATCGGCAGCCGCACGGTATTGCCGCATACCAACATCCGAAAGGCGGTCAACCACAAAAGTAATGCGAATATTCTCCTTCCCATACACCTCGGCGAATTTCGCAGCCGCAGGGAAAAGTGAGCACCCTCCAACCTTTATAACATCATTTCTTGTACGGATACCGACATCTTCAAGGTCACGAGTCGCATTAAGGTTCATAACAAAATCAGTAGTCCTGAGAACAATATGAAGGCGAGTTAAGTCTGAACTGCCACCAAGATCCAGGCATTTTCGCCGCTTGAATCTCCTATAAAAAACAGGGAAGTGGTCCCTAACTACATTGATGTTTTGAAAGAAATACCAAAGGTGACGCGGATTGCTCCTCGCCTTTAACATTGCATCCTTTAATTGCGAAATCATCCCCTATAGTATACCATAATTTGATATACTATCTGCATATGACTTTTACTGACACAATAAACAGTTTGAAAGTATGGGGAATTAAAGGTGCGATCAACTTCGCGCGCCGGTGGCCTGTGTTACGTAGACTTAAGAATTCAGACAAACATGTCTGGAGGTCCCCTCAACGTGGGATAACCCTCATTGGGCCATTCTCGGCTCACAATGGCAATTCTCACACGATGAGGAACTTAGCGCAAATGCTGAGAAACGCAAACATTCCCTTTCAGACATTTGATACAAATTATCCACCATCACTACCACCCGGCGACTACAAGCACCTAATCACACCCTTCAAAGAGTTTGACCTTGGGCACTATAGTCATGTCATAGAACTGTTCACCCAGCATTCCCCCGTGTCGTCCAATCGTGTCCATGCGCTGCTTGCGTTCTGGGAATATGAATCTGGATTTGATTTCGCATTCCCAAGCGCAGCAACTTCAGGTCTCCCGATTGTCGCCATGTCAGATTTCAACGCAAAACATTTTCGCACTATACTGCCTAAAGACACCCCCGTATTCAAAATCAGACATCCTCTGATTCTAAATCCTTCCGAAGCGACTTCTCCCGATGTGCTTAGAGCAAGATACTGTATCTCCCCAACTACTTTTATAGTCTTTTTCAACTTTGACTATGGGTCTTCGTACTATAGAAAGAATCCAGAGGCTGTGGTCAAAGCGTTTGCAAAGGCATTCACCCACTCCGACAATGCTGTGCTTTTGTTAAAGACTTCCAATGCCAAAAGGCATCGCGAAACTGAAATGCGCCTTCGTTCTGTTATTAGCACCTCCTCACTTGGTCAAGACCGCATAATCATTATTGATGACGCTCTATCCCAGAGTGACATGTCCGGACTGTTCCATGCCTGTGATGTTTACATCTCATTGCATCGTGGCGAAGGGTTTGGCATCGGCATGGCAGAGGCTATGGCCTGCGGGAAACCAGTAATTGCAACAAACTACAGTGCCAACACAGAGTTTTGCACGGATGAGACTTCAATCCCAGTTCCTTACAAAATGACCAGCCCATCAAAAGCAGAGATTGACAATCCCGCATATAGCCATGTTACATCTTGGGCGGAACCTGACATAGATTTTGCTGCTTCAGCACTCGTAAAATGCTACAAAGATCGCAACTTCGCAAAACAGATTGGATCAACCGGCGCAGCGTTTATTAAAAAAAGTTTTTCGTTAGAAAACTTCAAACAAGATATCAATGCGTTTCTTGACGAGTCACCAATCGCCGCTGCAATGCAATAGTCGAATGACCGTGAATTCCGAATGGCTCAATGCCCTTCGGCTTCGATATCAGGCCTTTAAGCGAATCAAAGGCAAATGTAAAAGCGTCTTTTTCGCCAGCGAACTTTAGCCCGTGACGATAGCTCCATCCCAGGCATGCGGTCATGGTGTAGAACGTGTCTTCGAAAAAGAATCTGGACTTGGGGTTCAAAAAGAAACGCCACCATCTGTTCCATGCGTTTGCCGCGCGAATGCAAATGCGCCTCGAACGTAGCGAGAAGCCTCCGTTAAGGCACGGGAAGCCGAGCAAGTTCATCAAGCGGCGACGACCGTTACGCACCGACGGCGCGCCGATGAAATCCCATTTGCCCACAAACTGCTCAAGGCCCGGGCGAACTGGATAGCCGTCATCTTGGATAATCAGAACATACGGCGTGGAGAACCTAGTATAAAGGCGCTTAATGCAGTCCATCGACATAGTAGTGATGCTGCCATAAACGAGCGAAGGCTCAATCTGAATCTCTACATTGGAATGCTGCGATGCGAAGTTGTCTACGTCTGCGAAGTGATGGCTTGCCACAATTACTGTCTTTAGCTTCCCGACATTTTCCCAGGTTCTCTCGATAGAAGAGACAATTTTACTAAATGCACGACTTTCGTAGCCCCTTTCAGGGAACGTGTAAATCAGTATTGTCACTTTATCTGTCATCAGCAAACCTAATTGCGTGAAATTTTATCAAATTCAGAACTGCAAGGTCAACCACGCAAAGTGCCAATTCCGTTTTTCAGGGAGATGAATTCCGCTTTCTCGGCCTGTGAATTCCGGTTTTTCTGGAGTCGATGTCCGAACACAGTTCGGACATCAAATCTGGAATGGACATCAAGTCTGAGGCGGGAGACGCATCTCATGCGTCGCTTCTTGCAATAACCTGCGGGCCGTTGACCTTCCAGTAGAGCGCGAGGCCCTCGCCAGCCGTGGCAATCTCGACAATCTCGGCGTTGAGATCGAGGCAGGCGCGGCGGCCAAACTCGGTCTCGTCGCTGCCACGCGCGATCTCAAGGTAGCGATCCTCAGCAAACGGCTCGACATAACGACTCTCCGGCCTGAAGCGCCTGTTGGGAATACACGACGGCAAAATACGGATGAAACGTGCGTCTCCCCGTCGACACAGCATGTCACGCACCGCTTGCTCTCCCTTCGAAATAAAGCCGCTTATGATCACATAGCCCTTCTCGACCGCGCTCTCCATGCGCCTCACGACCCGGGCGATAGCCTCGGGCGTTGCGACTTCGCGAGAAACCCGAAGCGAGACAAGCTTTTCATCGGTAGAGAGAAGCGCAATGTTGCCAACCCCCTTCCAATAGTCGCCAATGTCGAGCCGCGGCGAGGAAAGCGGCTCCACTACGCGCAGGGCGCCGCCCTCGCAATACATAAGCTCCCATTTCATCGGGTTGTAGGCGATGTAGCGCTCGGTCGAGTCGATCATCGAGCGAGAGAGAAGAATGTAGTCGTGGTAGCCTTGCTGCCAGATGGTGGTTGGTTGGCCAAACGCAGTTTGGCCATCAAAGCTTGTTTTGCCGTCGAATATAGTTTGGCCATCAAAGCTTGTTTGGGCAACAAAGCTAGTTTGGCCGTCGAATATATCGCGACCATCAAGCCTATTGCTGTCGCGCGACCCAGCTGCCACAGATTTGATGGCCGAACTGCGTTCGGCCAATCCCAAACTACGCTTGGCCAGAGCTGTGGTATAGTTCTTGAATCGCCTTATCGCCCCGCCAAGCACTTTAAGCGGCTCATCAAGCCCAGGCGCGAGCGCGCAGTTAAAATGAATGTGATCGGGCATAACGACCCAGCCGAAGAGCCTAAACCCAGGGTTTAGCCGAGGTATCGCTTGCAGCGCCTCGGCAACTTTCTCCCCAAACGGGGCAAGAGCCACACTGCCGCCCTGTATCGAGCCGAAAAGCGGCCGTCTCGGCGCTGTCGCCATCGTAATGAAGAGCGAAGCGCCTTTCGCGTAGTTCCAGCCCGTGAATCGCCGGTATCGCCTTATCTCGCGGCTCTCTGCCCTGACTGCCATATCACCTCACAACTCCTCCAAACAGAGCCTCGTACCTTGCCGCGAGATATGTCTTGTAGAACTGGCGCTGGAGGGCGGTCATGAGCGGCGTGCCGTCGATGAAGGCGTTGATCGCCGCGAGATCGATGCGCGGGACTATGCGCGCGAGCGATGGGGCGAGAACGCCGTCGCGGTTCTGCGCAATGAAATCGACATAGCCGATCTTCTTTCCGTTCTGCTTGAGCGCCGAAGCGGGGAAGCTGTATATGCGCGCGTCGAGCTCCGCCTTGTCGTCTATGACGCGGCGCATAATGTCGTCGTCCGCTTGCGGCAGGAGACAGCTGCCGAAGTCGTACGCGGGGGCGATCTCCGCCTTGCGCGTCACTGGATCGACGAGGAATCCCCAGTTGCCGTTATGCCGGTCGAAGTTGCCGAGGAACGCATCTACGACAAACATGTCCCAGAAATGCGCCTTTAGCTCGACCGGATCGACGAAGGACTGAAGCTCTATCGTCTCAAGCACGTCGTCAAGCTCTGTTCCCGTCCCGTTCGTCTCGGAGTCTATAACCGTGTTCTTGATGGAGCAGAAATCGTAGAGCTGCCCGCCGTCCGCCGTAAAGTCGCGGCACGCGCAAACCGTCTTCGTCTTGCCGTTCGTGAACGTGCCAAGTCGCGTTTCATGAGACTTGAGCCCGATCATGTTGGCGATGGTGCTGGCAACATGCTCGCAGAAGCAGCTGTTGGTGTAGGAAAGCGCCGTTGGCTTGTCCGCCGCTGACGGGGGGAACTTGACGAGCCATACCGCGCCGTCGTAGCGGACGGCTATCTTCTTTCCGTTCGCGCCGTTGTAGGCCCGGCCAGGAAGCCGCTCGCATGCGGAGAAATCGACAGGCTCGGTCATGCGTCCTTCCCCCAGAGATACTTGTCGCGGAGATACTGCGCCTGGTCGTGGGTGATGGCGTTGTCGTTTATCTCGGCGATGTTGATCGAGCCGTAGAGCTCGCCCCAAAGGCAGTCGAGAAGATTCGACTTCTCCTCGACGCCCTTCTTCCATGCCTCGAGGTCATGCGCCAGATACGGCGGCAGGTTTCGCTCGTACATCTCGTTCATTTCGCCTTGTCTCGCGGCTATCTGCCCTGAGCGCCATGTCGCCTTCCTGCACCAGACGGCGTCCCTGCGCGCGGCGGCGCTACAGCGCGGCGGCCCTGGCGGCGGCGGACGCTATGGCGCGGCACACGGCGCGCGAGGTGATCGTCGCCGCGGTGATCGCCTCGATCTCGCCGCCGTCCTTCTTCACCATGAGCGACGTGCCGTCCTTGTCCGCGAACTGCCCCGCGAAGTCCGGCGACTTGAGATTCATCCCCAGTCCCGGCGTCTCGCTCGCGGCGAGCGTCTTGTACGCGACGACGGTCCTCCTGTCCGCCCTGAAGCCGACCATCAGCACGATCTCGCCGCCGTATCCGTTCGCGTCCTCGCCGCGCACGGCGTAGCCGAGGACCTGCCCGGACGCGTCGAGCCCCAGGAACGCGCCCTCGCCGGACGCCTCCACCCTCTCCACGCCGGACGGCATTACGTCCGCCGCCGCGCGCAGCGTGTTGGCGGTCTTGGACCTCTCGATCGGATCGCGCGTGATGCCGTCGATGTACGCGAGCACGCCCGCGCAAGCCGCCGATATCGCCGTAAGGCTCGCCACAAGCCATATTGCCTTCTTCATGAAGCTCCTCCTGGGTTTTCTGCGGACTCTCCGCCGTTTCTTATACTGTTATTATATCACTTTTCCGGCGCGCTTCAACGGAAAATCTTGCCGTCGCGCAAATTATTCGTCGCCGGACACCCGCCGGCGCGCGGCCTTCTTCGCGGACTGCGCATGCTTGTCGTCCAGCATCCTCTGCTTCTGCCGGCGGCTGCGCCTGCGCTTCTGCCGGCGCACCTTCTCCGCAGCCTGCCGCGCGGCGCTCTTCCTCTTGTGCTCGCGCTCGAGGATCGCCTCCGCGAGCATCCGCCGCGCAAGCCAGCGGTTCGTCTCGCGGCTGCGCGTCTCGCCGCAGCGCACCATCAGTCCGCTCGGACCGTGCGCGAGCCTGACGACGTTGGACGTCTTGTTCGTCTTCTGTCCGCCCGGCCCGCCGCCGAGGATGAAGCTCTCCTCGAGGTCCTCCTCGAAGATGCACGCCTCCTCCATCAGCTCCCTGATGCAGTCTATCGTCTCCGGCGAGATCATCCCCGCCCCTCGTCCGGCGCGGACAGCCTGCGCGCCACCTTCTCGCGGTGCCTCACAACGAGCCGCTTGACGAAGAAGTACGTGATCGGCGTCATTATGATCGCGAGCAGGAAACCGCCCAGGAAGAAGGACGCCATGACCTCCGCCCCAAGCCTGCGGACGGACGACCAGCACCACTCCGTCTCGGCCAGCTTCGAGTAGGTGAGCGACCCGCCGAAGAGGAGCTTGTTGACGACGAACGTCTGCGCGGGATAGATGAAGAATATCGTTATCGGGTTGGTGATGAACGTCCCTAGCGTCGCGCCGAACTTCGACACGCGCATCATCATCGCAAGCGGAATCGCGATGATGAGCTGAATCCCGAACGGAATCGAGCAGCCGATGAACATCCCGAGCGCCCACCCTCCGGCGATGTCCTCGGGCGGAAGCCTCTCCTTGAGTATCTTCCGCCTGAGGAACGCGAGCCGTCCGAGGAATAGGCGCTTCGTCTTCATCCGCTACACCTTGTGGACGAACAGGCCCGAGCGCAGCTTCGGCTCGAACCACGTCGATTTCGGCGGCATGATCGCCCCGGCGTCCGCTATCGCCATCATCTCGCCGACGGTGACCGGCTCCATGGCGAACGCGACGGCGTACTCCCCGGAATCAACCTTCGCGGCAAGCGCCGCATCGCCGCGTATGCCGCCCATGAATGAAATCTTCGGACTCGTCCTCGGGTCGTCAATCCCCAAAACCGGGGCGAGAAGCCTGTCCTGGAGATACGAGACGTCGAGCGACTCGACCGGCCCCGCGCCCTCCGGAATGCTCCATGAAAGGTCCGTCCACCTGCCGTCCATGTACATGCGGCAGTTGCGCTCGCCCTTCGCGCCGACCGCGAACGACTTCGCGAGCGCGGACATGAACTCATCGGAGGAAAGTCCGTTGAGGCTCTTCACGAGCCTGTTATACGGCAGGATTTTAAGCTGGCTCGCAGGGAACGCGACCGCCAGGAAGTAGCGGCTCTCGCCCTCGAAGCCGCGCGCCTGCGCGTAGCGCGAGGCCGCCGCGCTCCTGTGGTGCCCGTCCGCGATGTACGCAACGGGAATGCGCGCGAAGAGCTCCTGGAGCTCGTCCGCCATGCAGCTCGAACCGGACGCGATCTCCCAGACCGTGTGGCGGATTCCGTCTGGCGCCGTGAAGTCGTAGAGCGGCGCCTCGCGGCACGCGCGGAAGACGATCGCGTCGATGGCAGCGTCGTCGCGGTATGTGAGGAAGGCCGGGCCCGTGTGCGCGCCCAGCGTCTCGATATGGCGCGTGCGGTCGTCCTCCTTGTCCTTGCGCGTCTTCTCGTGCTGCTTGAGGATCCCCGCGAGATACTCCTTCGTGTCGAAGGTCGCGACGATGCCGGTCTGCTCGTGACGGCCCATCGTCTGGCGGTAGGCGTAGAACCTTGGCTCCGCGTCCTGGACGAGCGTGCCGGACGCCTCGAGGGCGTCGAGGGCCCTGCGCGCCTGCGCGTACGCCTCCGGCGACGAGGGGTCCGTGCCGTCCGCGAGGTCGATCTCCGGACGCGAGACGTGGAGGAAGCTCTTCGGGTTGCCGGCCGCGAGCGCCTTCGCCTCGGCGGCGTCAACCACATCATACGGAACGGACGCGACAAGTGCCGCGTCCGCAACGTTCGGCCTGAGGGCCGCGAAAGGTCTGATAGTCATGTCCTGTCAGAAGCCGACGTTCACGAGCGGGCAGAACTGGATCTCCGCGCAGCGGATGACGTTGACGATGCCGACCTGGAGGCCGTACATCTCCTCGGCGCGATTGATGAGGCCGACCTGGACGCCCTCGATGACGCCGGCCGTGTTGATGACGCCGACCTGCGCGCCGCGGAGGGAGCCGGCCTCGTTCCAGATGCCGACCTGGCCGCCGATCATGTCGGCCTGCGACACGGTGTTGTAGATGCCGCACTGGATGCCGGCCATGGAGTCCTTGACGTGGTTCCTGAGAAGGCTGCACATGAAGCCCTCGAAGTGCTGCGCGCGGCCCCAGAGGCCGATGTCGAATCCCGTGACGCTCTCGTGCTTGACGGAGAACGGAACCGTCACGCGCAGGCCGACGACGTCGGGAGTCCTGTCGGCCGAGGGAATCTCGGAGACGACGAGGAACGCGGGCCATACGGCGACGTCCTTCTGCTGCGTCTCGACGACGAGCTGGTTGTCGAAAACGTCGTCACCGGCGTCATCGTCGTCCGCGAAGGCGGGAACGGCAAGGGCTGCGACAATGGCGAAAGCTAGCAACTTCTTCATTTGAGTCTCCTCTGTTTGTGTTAATGAGATTATATGCTATTTTGCGGAATAATGCAAGTGTCAATTGATGGTGACGCGGCGGATGACCACCGGCTCCTCCGGGACGTTCTGGTGGGGGCCGCTGTATCCGGTCTTCACCTTCGCGATCGCGTCCACCACGTCCATGCCGTCCGTTACAGCCCCGAAAACGGCGTAGCCGAACCCCTGCGGCGTCGGCGACGTGAAGTCGAGGAAGTCGTTGTCCACCAGGTTGATGAAGAACTGGCTCGTCGCGGAATCGACGACCATCGTGCGGGCCATCGCGATGGTGCCGCGCGCGTTCTTGAGTCCGTTCATCGCCTCGTTGCGGATCGGCGCGCGCGTCGGCTTCTGGTTCATGTCCCTGGTGAAGCCGCCGCCCTGGATCATGAATCCGTCGATCACGCGGTGGAATATCGTTCCGTCGTAGTGTCCGGACTTCGCGTACTCCACGAAGTTGCGGACCGTCTCGGGCGCCTTGCCCTCGTCGAGCGCGATCGTTATCGTGCCCATGCTGGTCTCTACCGTAGCCTTCATCTTACCTTGCAACCTCCTCGAATGCCTTGCAGACCTTCAGCAGCCTGTCTTCCCGGAAACCGTCGCATATGAACTGCACGCCGACGGGAAGCCCGCCCTCGCGCGTGAAGCCCGCCGGGACGGACGCCGCGCAGATCCCGGCGAGCGACGCCGGGATGGTGAACAGGTCGTTGAGATACATCGTGAGCGGATCCTGCACCTCGCCAAGGCGGAACGCCGGCGTAGGCGCGCACGGCGTCAGGAGCGCGTCGCACTTTTTGAACGCCTCGTCGAAGTCGCGCTTGATGAGCGTGCGGACCTTCAGCGCCTTAGTGTAGTAGGCGTCCTGGTAGCCGCTCGAAAGGACGAACGTGCCGATGATGATGCGGCGCTTCACCTCGGGCCCGAAGCCCTCCGCGCGCGACTTAGCGTAAAGCGAGTACACGTCCTTCGCCGCCGCGCTGCGGTGCCCGTAGCGGACGCCGTCGAAGCGCGCGAGGTTCGCGCTCGCCTCCGCCGGCGCCACGATGTAATAGACCGCCATCGCATGCTCGGTGTGGGGGAGCGAGACCTCGACGAGCTCCGCGCCCGCAGCCTCGCACTTCTTCACGGACTCCTCGGTTATGCGCCTCACCTCGGAGTCGATGCCCTTCACTTCGAAATACTCCTTGGGGAGTCCGAGCCTCACGCCCTTCAGGCTCGCACCCTCCAGCCCCGCCGCGTAGTCCGGCACGGGATCCTTCGGCGTCGTGCCGTCCATCTCGTCGTGCCCGGCAAGCGCCTTGAGGAGGATCGCGGAGTCCTCGACGGACTTCGTCATCGGCCCGACCTGGTCGAGGGAGCTCGCGAACGCCGTGACGCCGTAGCGGCTGACGCGTCCGTAGCTCGGCTTCACGCCCACGCAGTTGCAGAAGCTCGCCGGCTGGCGGATCGACCCGCCCGTGTCCGTGCCGAGCGCCGCGATGCACATGTCGCCGCCGACCGCCGCCGCGCTGCCGCCGGACGATCCGCCCGGGACGCGCTCCAGGTCGTAGGGGTTGCGGGTGACGCAAAGCGCGGAGTTCTCGGTCGAGGACCCCATCGCGAACTCGTCCATGTTGACGCGTCCGCACGGGATGAATCCGTTCGCCTTCAGGTTCCTGACGACCGTCGCGTCGTATGTCGAGCGGTAGCCGAGCAGGATCTTCGACCCGCACGTGCACGGCTGCCCACGCACGTTGATGAGGTCCTTGATCGCGATCGGCACCGACTTCGGATTCTCGGCCGCGAGCGCGAGCGCCTGCTCTTCGTCGAAAGTGACGTACGCGCCCACCGCGGCGTTTCTGTCGCGGTAGCGCGCTATGATCGAATTGACAAGGTCGGTCGATGTGAACTCGCCCTTCGCGAGCCCCTCCTGCGCCGCCTTGATTCCCAGTTCGTAGAGTTCCATATGTCCCTAATATTTTATCAAATTTTCGCGGACGGTGGAGGAACGCACGAAAAATGTCCGCCCTTGCCGGGACCGCCCAGCCTCAGCCAGACGCGGAGGAGCTCGGACACGCTCCACGCCTGAGCAGCGCACCCCTTCTGCGCGTGCGGCGCGTCGCCGTCCGCGATCTCGCTGATGTGTCCGATGCAGCCGACGTTCAGGTTCTCGACGGCGGACGCAAGGAGCTGCAGCGCCGTCTCCGGCTTCGCCGCGCCCGTCATCGCGAGCGCCTCCGCGTAGAGCGGGAACGGCCAGGCCCAGACCGTGCCGTTGTGGTACGCCGGCTTGCGCTCCGTGTCCTCGTCGCCAGCGTAAACGCCCTTGTAGAGGTAGTGCTCCGCGCTCAGCGAGCGGATTCCGCCGGGAACGAGAAGCTCCTCGGTCGCGGAGAGGATCGACCTGTCGTCGAGGATCCCCAGCGTGAGCAGGAAGAGCTGGTTCGGACGCACCGCCGCGTCGGGGACCGCGTCCTCCGCGCGCTCGCCTCCGGGCGCCGCGAGGCAGTCGCAGTAGCCGGGTCCGTTCGGATCCTTGAAAAGCCTCTTGAGGTTCGAGAGCGCCTTGTCTGCGAGCTTGTCGCGTCCGAGATACCTGAGCGCGGATATCCAGAGCGCCTGGATGTCCACCGGGTAGCCGACGCGAGGCGTGCACGCGGGATAGTTCGTGTCCATCCACGTGAAGTGGGACGGGGACCAGACGAGCGCCGAGTCGGGATCCATCTTGATACCGTTCGGCGTCCCCGAGATGTAGTGGTCCACGATCGACTCGCACGTCGCCTTCAGCGTCGAAATGTCGGGACGCCCGGCGCCGGCCGGTTCTCCAACCGGTGTGTCGGGTCCCGGAATGTCGGGGACGGGAAGCTCGAGGACGTCCGGCTTTCCGGCCACGGGCCTCGCGGGCCTGCGGTCGCGGGACTCCGACACCGCCGCCTCGACCTCCTCGACGCACCTGATGAACCAGAGCTGAGCGTCCGTCGTGTCGCGGTTGCCCGCCGTCGAGCCGTAGATGATGTTCGGAAGCGTCCCGTTCTCCTCGAACGCTGCGAACGCCTTGAGTATCTTGACGGAGTCGTCGATCATTCCGGCGGCGATCATGCCGCGCATGAAGATGAACGTGTCGCGCCCCCAGTCGAGGAACCACGGGTACCCGGCTATCACCGTCTTGAGGTCGTCGCGCTTGACGATGAACAGCTCCATCGCCTGTCGCAGCTCCTCCGCGAGCGGAAGCGTCGCCGGGCGCGCGAGGGGCGGAAGCCTGTGCGAGGCGATGCTCGCGAGGAGGTTCGACGGCCACTCCTCGATCTTCCCGAACTTGAACCTGGGCTCCATGGACGCCGCACCGTCCCCTTCCGCCCCGCCGGACCTCCTTTCGAGCTCGCCGACGATCTCCACGGCGTCGCCGACCTTGAGGTCGGCGGATATCCACCCGGGGCTGAACAGGTCGCCCGCCGAGTCCTGTCCGCGAGCGGACTCCTCGGGATGCGGGACGTTGTACTCCCACTGCGGCTCGTGGTGGTAGGTGCCGCCGGAGACGGACATCCTGAAGCTGTCGTCGTAGGGACGGAACACGAACCCGTCGTCCGTCGGGGCGACGCTCCTCGGGAAGAGGTCCTCGAGCCCGGCGTACGCCTTCGTCGCCGAGTGGAAGCTGCGCCACTCGATGTCCGGCCTGAATACGAGCCTCACCTGGTCTCCCACGTCGTCCTCGCCCGCGTCCGTGCGCACGACCCTCATGCGAGCGACGTTGCGCCCCTCGTCCAGCGAAAGCGTGAAGACGAACTCCGTCGTCTTGCCCATTCCGCACTGCACGTGGAACTCCCACTCCGCGAAGCGGCCCGCCGGGTCCGCCGTGAAGCGCTTGGTGCAGCGGTTGTCGAACTCGCGCAGGTACCCTTCGCGCTGGAGCCAGCAGCGCGTGCGCGTCCACAGGTTGAGGCGGTCGGACGGGCAGTTCGGGTTGGGGTTCGCGGCGAGTATCGCGTCGTACTGGCTTGCGACCGTGCCCCAGCCGATGCGCATCTGCGAGGCCGCGCCGGCGCCGTTGGAGAGGATCGTGCGGTATTCCGGCCTGCGCCTGATCTCGCCGCTGTCGAGCGCGACCTTCGCCTTGGCTAGCACGCTGGTCGGCGGGACCAGGAAGCGCGAGGACGTGCGCGTCGACTTTGGCTCGGTATAGACGATCATGGAGAGCTCCAGCTCGCGGCAGCGCGTTCCGTCGCCCTTGTAGTGCGGGGCGTCGAAGACGACGGAGTATCCGTCCGCCGACGGACGCGAACGATAGACGCGCAGCGTCTTTCCTGTGGCCGGGTCGATAATGCGCATCCTGAAGTGGGACGGGGCGGTCATCTCGACCCACTGGTTCTCCGGCACAACGAAATCTCGCCTGACGTCGCGCGGGAACTTCCAGTGGAAGAGCGCGTCCGGCCTCGCGTCCTCGGCCGGAACCCTGTGCCTCGAGGAGCGCGACATGCGCTTCTTCGCGGCTGCGCCGACGAGACAGAGGACCTGTCCGGGCGCAAGCCGCACAGGGCCGGTGACGGACACCTTGCGGTCCGTCACGAGATCGACCGTCTCGCGCTCGGGGAAGCGGTTGAGGTCCCATTCGATGTCCGCCGGCCTTCCGCAATCGAGGTTCGCGAGGACGAGGAGGCGGGAATACGGGTTCTCGGGATCGTACGAGGACGTGCGCACGACGGCGAGCGTGTTGCCCGTTCCGCGCGTGACGACCTCGAGGTGCGCCGCGCCCGAGAAGGACGGATGCGTGCCAAGGATGAAGTTGAGCTTCGATATGAGCTCGAGCATGTTGTCCTTGGCGCCCCAGTTCAGGTCGTTCTTGCCGTGGACGTCGATCTTCTCGCGGCAGTACCACTCGACGCCGTTCGCGATCCCCCACGCGCCCTGCCAGCTGAGGAGCGCAGCGAGCTGGACCCTAAGCCGCGCGTATGTCGTGCCGCCCTTCGCAAGCCTGTCGTTGTCGTGCGTCTCGGCGAAGTGGACGAGCGTTCCGTACTTCTCGCTGCGCTCGATCGCGCTGGGAAGGTACCACTCGAACGCGCCGCGGTCGTAGGTCTGGAATATCTCGGAGTAGGCCCAGTCGAGGTTGGACTCGGTGAGGAGCCGGTCCGTGACCTTGAGCTCGCCGCCCAGGCCCTCGAGCATGAATATCGTGTCCGGGTACTCCTCGCGGACGCGAGCGACGATGTACTCCCAGGTCGCGGCGGGGATCATGTAGCCGGCGTCGCAGCGGAAGCCGTCCACGCCGTGGCGGCACCAGAAGAGGAACACGTCCGCCATGTACGAGCGGAGCTCGGGGTTGGAGTAGTCGAGCTCCACGAGGTCCGCCCACTTCACGCCCCACGCCCCCGGCGAGACGAAGTGCCCGTCCGCCTCGCGGTGGAACCAGTCCGGATGGTGCGTCTGGAGGGTCGATGCCCAGCCGGTGTGGTTAGCCGGGAGATCGACGAGGAAGAGTCCGCGCCTCGCGTGCACGGCGTCGATCAGCTCCTTGAACTGGTCGAGCGGGGTCGTGTACTCGTCGAACTCGGCCATGGACGGATCGACGGAAAGGAAGTCGAGCGCGGCGAACGGACACCCGTACTCGCCCATGACGGCGTAGGTCGTGGGCACCGGGAACGGCGGAAGCGTCTGGACGATGCGGAAGCCCATCGTGTCCATGATAACCGGAAGCCGGCGGACGATCTCGCGGAACGAGCCGAACTGGCGCGGGAAGACGGTGTAGATCGTGTTGCTGTGCCGCGTCTCGGCGCTCTCCACCTTTATGTGGGTGTTGCTGCCCTCGGGCCATTCGGGGACGTTGGACCCCTCGGGGAAGAAGCAGGCCTTTCCGGAGAAGACGCCCACCTCGTCCAGCGGAATCTCGGCGCTGAACACGCCCGGACGCACCTCGGGGAGCGGAATGTCCGTCCACGCGCGAGCGAGCGGCGTCTCTCCGCGCTCGGTCTCCGCGATGATCTCGTGGCGGCGGACGCGCTGACGGCCGATGTTCGTGCGGAAGGCGGCGCGGCCCGGACGCGGCGAGTCGAGCTCGAGCGTGACGGTCAGCGTGTCGCCTCTCCACTTCAGGATGAAGTCGTGCGGTGCGGGTGTTTGTCTCATGATTGCAATATTATAGCAAGATTGAGTAAAAGAATCCAGAATCCCGAACCCCGGCGGGCGGCCGGTCGCCCCGGCTCAGCGTCCGAGCGCGAACTCCACGACCGCCATCGAGTGGGGCTCGAGGGACACGGAGAGCGTGTCGGCGCAGCTCTTTGCGTCGCCGATCTTCGCGCCGTGCGAATAGACGACCTTCTTTGAGGTCACCTTCGCGCCCGAGGCGGTCTCGGGGAGGTCAAGGATGCGAGAAAGCCTGTCCGAGAAGTCCAGCTTGGCGTCCGCCGAATTCCTGACGACGACGATCCCCTTGCCGGCGCCCGCGCTCGCGTAGCCGTAGATCGCGCCGCGTCCGCCCTCGCCGACGGGGTCGCCGCCGAACCAGTGGACGTCGCGCAGCGCGCCCTCGTTCGCCTTGAGCCACTTCACGCCGTCCGCCAGGATGTCCCACCAGCCCGGGTGCATCTGGTCGGGCGAGATGTAGTATTCCTGGAGGCCCGTTCCGCAGCCGACGCCCATCCACACCTCGTCCGCGAAGTCCTGCGTCGATTGCGGAGTGTCGGAGCGGTCCATGCATCCGGGCGGACCGTGCCTGCTGACGATGATGCCGTGCATCATCATGGAGTTGAGCGGGAAGAGCGGACACGGAACGACGAAGCGGTCGTGTATCTTGTTGTCGCGGTAGGTGAGCCACCTCTGCCTGTCGCTGCCGGTCCCGGCCCTGTCGAAGTCGTCGCCGCCGCGCCAGATGGAGTCCGCGAACATCACCCAGAACGGCGAGGCCCACGTTCCGACGGTGCAGTTGACGAACACGTCCTGCTTGGCGCGGCGCATTTCGCCGAGGAGGCGGACGATCGCGTCCATCTCCGGCGCGTGCTTGACGTCGCACCCGTCCGCGTCGTGTCCGTTGCCCATGCGGTCGAACTTGAAGATGTTCATGTCGTAGCGCCTGATCATGTCGATGACCCTGTCGCGGAAAGCCGCGTAGTAGGTGGGGTTCGCCATGCGGAGGAGGGACTCGTTCTGTCCGATGTAGCCCTTGGATCGGGAGTACGCCACGCGCGCCGCCTGGCTGCCGCCGTAGCCGCCGCACGGACTCATCCAGCATCCGATCGACGCGCCCTTGTCGCGGTGCGCCTCCTCGGCGAGCTTGTCGAAGCCGTTGGGGAAGCCGGGATGGAAGTCCCAGAGCGAGTTCCACTCGTCCCATCCGTCGTCCCAGAGGTAGGACTCGATGAACACGCCGCGCTTGCCCATCTCGGAGCGGAACGCCTTCATGACGCCGAGCGCCTCGGCCTCGTTCATGCGCTTCTGCCACGGACCGTCGTTGCGTCCGATGTTGATGTCGTACCAGCTGTTGTAGTGCGGCAGGACGCGGTACGGGTGCGCGCGCTCGGCGTTGAGGTAGGACTGGAAGTCGCGGCGCGGTGAGTCGCCCTTGTAGCGTCCGACGACGTAAGAGAAGGTCCACTCCTCGCCAGGGCGCATCGCGAAGCCGCGCGGCAGGTGCGCCGTCACGGCGCCGCCGTCAACCGTCAGCTTGGCCATGGGATGCTCGACGCCGGCGAAGACCTTGCTGGACGGGAACACCGCCACCGAGCCGTCCGTGTTGCCGCTGCGGACGCCGTCACGCGATTCGCCGGGCGTCCAGTCGCGCAGGAAGCTGACGTCGTCGATCGTCACGGGCTCCTTGCCGACGTTCTTCAGGGACAGCACGACGCGCTTGTAGCGCCCCTTCACGCCAAGGACGACCGAGCACTTCGCCTCGAGCCCGCCTTCGCGCACGGTCTGGAAGTCCTGCACCTTGCGCTTGACGCGCTCGGACAGCCGGGCCGCCTTCGGGTTCGCCGCGAGCTCGCCGTTCGTCGCAAGCCCGGACGTCGGCACCGAAAGCTCCGTCCCGCCCGCCTTGACCAGCACGGGCTGCATGGACATCCCCTTCTCCGCCTCCGCAAACGCCGACAAGGCGAACGCAAGCGCTGCGATCGCGGCGAACCTAACCCTATTCATTGCAAGTCTCCTTTTCAAGTTGGAAATTCTCATTACGCTACATTATACTAAATATCGCACAGGCGTTCAAATCGCAGGCATCATCGGCATTGCGGCGACGGACTCCGGATGGCGGATCAGCGCGGCGAGGTAGGGCTTCACGTCGTTCGGCCAGGTCGTGCAGAGCTTCACGGACCTCCCGTCCGTCTGCGTGAGGACGATTTCGCGCATATGCGCGCCGTTGACCACCAGGTTGGCGTCGGCAAGGGCCACCTCGACCTGCCCGCCATAGCTGAAGCGCCTGCGGACTCCGATCCCGCCGACGCCTGCGAACGCGACGCCCTCGCCATTGTCAAGGGTCAGCGTCCGCTTCCCGAAGAACGCGCTGACTAGGAACGCCAGCGGAACCATGGCGCCGATGCCGATCGGCAGGTATGCGGACTGCGGAATCTGCGCACGGTTCGCCCACAGTATCGTGGCGACGACCGAGGCGGCAAAGGCGACGAACAGCGCGGTCCCCCAGCCGACGCGGCGCAGGGTGACGAAGAGTCGTCCCTCGAAGTCGCGGACGACCGAGACGCCGTCCGGAGGGTTGCCCGCAAGCAGGGCGCGGTCATTGCGGTCCGCTTCGGCCGCCGCGGCTTCGGCGGATTCCGCCTCGCACGCCGCTTCTGCGCGTTGCACACCGGCGGGCGCGGCGGAGGCTCCGAAGAACTCGCCGGCTGCCTTGAAGAGCGAACCGATGCGTCCGGGGTTCTGGGAGGTGTATATGACGATCGGGTCGTCCGCGCCCTGCCGCGTCTTCACGACGAGGCGGTGGATGGTCCGGGGGCCGCCCTTCCCGGCGTAGGAGACGGTCTCGTCCGTGCCGATCTCACCGTCCTCCGGGAAGGCGAACGTCTTGGTGTAGCCCAGGCTTCCGATGCCCGTGAACCTGCTGCCGCCGTGCTTCGAGATCACTATGGCCGTGTGTCCGAACAGCATCACGACGACGATGCATGCCACGGCGACCTCCGCCGCGAGGAAGGG
>JAGCFB010000066.1 GCA_017650345.1 Kiritimatiellia bacterium
CTCGATGCGGCGGCGCATCTCGTCCGAGAACGTCTCGGACCCGAATATGCCCACCTTGAGCGACGGGATGTCGAAGTCGCCGTTCGGGTCCGCGTCCAGCTTCTCGATGATGCGCGGAACGTACGAGACAACGGAGCAGAAGCCCTTGACGCGGAAGTCGCGCATCAGCTTGATCTGGCGCTCGGTGTTGCCGCTGGACGCCGGGACGCAGAACAGCTCCGCCTTGCGGCAGCCGTGGTAGCACCCGAACCCGCCGTTGAACAGTCCGAACGTCGGCATGATCTGGAACGCATCGCCCTTCTCCAGCCCAGCCATCGCGAAGCAGCGCGCCATGCACTCGGCCCACTGGTTCAGGTCGTTCTTCGTGTAGGCCATGACCACCGGCGTGCCGGTGGAGCCGGACGACTGGTGGAACTCCAGCAGCTCGCGCCTGTCCACGCAGCACATCTTGAGCGGATACGCGTCGCGGAAGTCGTCCTTCGTGAGGAACGGCAGCTTCCTGAGGTCGTCGAGCGACTTGAGGTCGTCCGGCGAGGAGAGTCCGCCCTTCTCCAGCCGCTCGCGGTAGAAGTCGTTCTTCCACACGCGGCGGAGCGTCTTCTGCAATCCCTTCAGCTGGACCTTCTCCAGCTCCTCGCGCGGCATCGTCTCGGCCGCCCTGTTCCACATCGCCATCACGCCACCGCCTCGCGTCCCAGCATGAACGCCTTCTCGTTGACGGCGAGGAGCTTCGCCTTGGGGCCGGAAAGGAGCTCGGACATCGCCTGGCGCCACTGATCGACCGTGAACGGACACAGCGTCGAGAGGGCTCCCGCGAGCACCATGTTCATCGTGCGCGCGTTTCCTGCGCCCTCCTCCGCGATCTTCATCGCATCGACGAGCCTGAGGTTCGCTATCGCCGACCTCACCTTGCCGTCGAGGTCCTCCACGTCCTTCTGCTGTCCGGAAGACACCGTCACCGGCACGAGATACATGTCGTTGACGACAGCCACGCCGTCCGCGGCGAGAAGGTGCGCGTTCCTGACCGCCTCCAGCTTGTCGAAGCTGACGAGGATGTCCGTCCTGCCCTCCTGGATGATCGGAGAGGCGACGGACTCGCCGAAGCGCACCTGCGAGCTGACGCTGCCGCCGCGCTGGGCCATGCCGTGGATCTCGCTCTTCTTGACGTCCATCCCGGCGATCGCGGCGGTCTTCGCGAGAAGGTCCGCCGTTAGGATGATCCCCTGCCCGCCGACGCCGACGAGCGAAACGTTTACGGTCTTCATGGCATCGGCTCCTCGGGGATGACGCGCTCGACCGTGATCTCGGGATCGATCTCCTGGAGCCCGGCCTCGATGCCCTGCTTGAGCGTCATCATGGCGAACGGACAGCTTCCGCAGTGGCCGACGAGCTTGAGATAGACGACCTTGCCCTCGATCTTCACGAGCTCGAGGTCGCCGCCGTCGGCCTGCAGTCCGCCGCGCATCTCCTCGAGACGCGCCTTTATCTTCTCTTCCATCATTCTGTTGTCCTCCGATTTTTAGGTATTATATCATATCAGACGCGACTTCATCTCGACAAAGGAGCCGCAAAGGATGTCCGGACCCTCCGCCGCGAGCGCCTCGCGCGGCATCGTCGCAGTGACAGCGGCGACCTTCATCCCGGCGGACTTCGCAGCGCGCACACCGCCCACGGCGTCCTCGAACACGAGGCATTCCGAAGGATCGACCCCCAGCCGCTCGGCCGCGACGAGATAGCAGTCCGGCGCAGGCTTGCCGCGCGCGTACTGCGAGGCGTCCACAACGACCTCGAAGGCGTCGCGCAGGGCGAGTCCGTCAAGGACGAAGTCCACGTTGTCGATGGACCCGCCCGTGGCGATGGCGAGGCGGACGCCGCGCCTGCGCGCGTCCGCGAGGATGTCGCCCAGCCCGTCCGGCAGCGCGAGGTGCGGCGCGTACATCTCGCGGTAGAGCGCCTCCTTCTCGCGCGTCAGCTCGGCGCACTCCTCCGCGCCCACCTCGCGTCCAAATATCCGTTCCATGTAGTACGCGCTCGTCGCGCCCATCCAGTCCAGGATGTCCTTCCTGGATATGTCGCGCCCGTGCCTGTGCGCGAACTCGCGCCACGCAAGGACGTGCCACTCGCAGTTGTCCACGAGCGTCCCGTCCATGTCGAATATGTACGCCTTGACCATAAATCCGCCTCAGCCCCTTTCCAGGACGTCCAGGAATATGCGCTCCAGGTTCCTCTCCCCGTCGCCCGCCAGCGCGCCGACGGTCCCCTGGTAGAAGCAGCGACCCTTCTTCATGATCGCCACCTTGTCGCACAGAAGCTCCGTCTCGCCCAGCTCGTGCGACGAGAAGAATATCGTCTTGCCGCCGTCGCGCAGGGACCTCATCAGCTCGCGGAAATGGATGCGCGCGAGCGGGTCCAGCCCGGTGAACGGCTCGTCGAGGACGAGCAGGTCCGGGTCCGCAAGCAGCGCCTGCGCTATACCCGCTCGCTGGAGCATGCCCTTGGAGTACGTGCGGAGCGGACGCTTCGCGGCGTCCGCGAGCCCCACCGCCTCGAGCAGCACGTCCGTGCGCGAGCGTATCGCGCGCGAGTCCATCCCGCACAGTCCGCCGTAGAAGGACAGCAGCTCGCGCGCGTTCAGGTACGGATAGTAGTACGCGATCTCCGGCATGTATCCGATGCGCGCGCGCACGGCGGGGTCGGACGGGGCGCCGCCCATGACGGACACCGTCCCGGAGTCGGGGCGGAGCAGCCCCAGCAGCATCTTTATGGTGGTCGTCTTCCCCCCCCCGTTCGTCCCGAGGAAGCCGAGTATCTCGCCCTTCCCGAGCGTAAGCGTGAGTCCGTCCACCGCCTTCGTCCCTCCGAACGAAAGCGTCGCGTCCTTGATCTCTACGGCAGTTTCCATTGCGGCACGCTCCTTCAGTCCTCGTCGGACAGGTCGGGGTCCTTGAGGGATATCCCAACGTCCTTCATGCGTATTGTGAGAAGCTCCTCCGGCGACGGATCCTTCAGATCGACGACGCGGAGCGACTGGCGCTCCACCGTCTTCTCGAAGAGGTTCCGCACCCAGCGTCCGTTGCCGAAGTTCTTGTCGCGGTCCTTCGTCATCACGCGCATGTATCCGTCAAGCCAGTGCTCGACGTCGGCGGAAAGGACGTACTTGTTCTTCTTCGCGGTCTGGCGGAAGATCGTTGCGAGCTCCTCAGGCGTGAAGTCCGGGAAGAACAGCTCGCGGTTGAAGCGGCTCTCGAGTCCGGAGTTGACGGCGAAGAACCGCTTCATCTCGTCCTTGTACCCCGCGATGATCACGACCATGCGTCCGCGCTCGTCCTCCATGCGCTTCAGGAGCGTCGCGACCGCCTCCGATCCGTACGTGTCGTTCTGGCCCTGGTTGAGGGTGTAAGCCTCGTCGATGAAGAGGATGCCGCCGACGGCGGAGTCTATCAGCCTGTTGGTCTTGAGAGCCGTCTGCCCCGCGTAGGCCGCGACCAGCCCCGAACGGTCCGTCTCCACGAGGTGTCCGCGGTCGAGGATCCCCAGCGCGCGGAACGCCTTGGCGATTATGCGCGCGACGGTAGTCTTTCCCGTGCCGGGGTTGCCCGTGAAGACGAAGTTGTAGCTCATGGTGGCGGACTCCACGCCCTGCGCCTCGCGGAGCCTGTTCGCCCTGCACGTCGCGACGAGGCGCCTCACCTCGTCCTTGACGGCCTTCATGCCGGTGAGCCCGTCCAGCTCCGCCAGCACCTCCTCGATCGTCGGCGCTCGCACGTCCTCCGCCTTCGCGCCCACGCCGAGGTCCGCGACCTCCAGCGTCGCGAGCGCGTCGCCGGAAAGCTCGCCGCCGGACTCCGCCAGCCGGTCCGCCTGGCGTCCTGTCGCGTCCTCGAAGAGCTGGCGCACGTAGCGCGCGTTGCCGAAGGTCTTGTCGCGGCGGCGCGTTAGCCGCTCGATCATGGCGTCGAGCCCGGCGTCTAGGTCGGCGGACATCCTGTAGCCGTTCTTCTTGCACATGGAGCGGAATATCTGGGCGAGCTCGGACGCCGTGTAGTCCGCGAACTCGATCTTGATCCCGAAGCGGCTCTCGAGCCCGGAGTTCGCCCTCAGGAAGTCGCGCATCTCGTCCGTGTATCCCGCCGCGATGACGATCATCCTGCCGCGGTCGTCCTCCATGCGCTTCAGGAGAGTCGCGATGGCCTCCTTGCCGTAGTCGTCGCTGTCCGACGTGCAGAGCTGGTACGCCTCGTCGATGAAGAGGACTCCGCCGACCGCCTTGTCGCAGAGCGCGGCGGTCTTCTTCGCCGTCTCGCCCATGTATCCGCCCACGAACCCGGAGCGGTCCGTCTCCACGAGCTGTCCCTTCTCGACCACGCCGAGCGCGCGGAAGATGCGCGCGACGATGCGAGCGACGGTGGTCTTGCCGGTGCCGGGGTTGCCGGTGAAGATCATGTGGAGCGAGCGCGGCGAGACGGGAAGCCCCTGCGCGCGACGGGCGGCATCGACCTTCTCCTTGTTCATGATGCGCCTGACCTCGGACTTCACTCCCTCCAGTCCGACGAGCGAGTCGAGCTCGTCCAGCGCCTTCTTCAGCTCCGCCTCGGCGTCGTATTCGCCGTCCTGCGACGCGGAATCCGTGGCGACGACGGTGGACCGGCTCACCTCGGACGGCTCGCGGACCTCTCCTTCGCCGTCCGTCTTGACGTCCGGCAGGAATATCGCGACCACGACGAGGATGATCATCGTCGTGCCGCAGCCGATGGCGAGGTTCTTGAACCAGCGCAAAAGCATCTTGAGGAAATTCATTCGCCGCCTCCTTGTCCGAAAAGCCTGTCGAGTATCTGCTCGGCTGGCGTCTTCGCCTTCTTTTCGTTGTTGCACTCCTTGCAGCACGGCACGCAGTTGGTGCGGACGCTCCGCCCGCCGCGCGCGACAGGGACTACGTGGTCCATCGTCAGGTTCGCCGCGCCGACGGCGCGTCCGCAGTAGTGGCACACGCCCTTCTGCAGCTGCGCGCGCCACCAGTCCGTCGCCCTAAGCGCGCGCGCCTTCTCGCGCTCGCGCCTCACGTGCGCCGGGTCAGCCTGTATGTCGATCCAATCTTCCATCGCCGGAATATTATACCAAAAAAGACATTGCCGCTGCCCAGCCCGATCCCGCGCCCGAGGCCGGAAGACAGGAAGTCCGGCCTGTCGATGGCTTCAACCCCAACAGGCCGGAGGTGCGAGAGAACGACACCCTGTTCTGATCTTCAGATGTTGCTGAAGAACTGGAAGGAGGCGTAGGCGTCCTGTCCGTGCTCCACCAGGTCGAGCCCCTTCAGCTCCGTCCTGGCGCTGACGCGGAGGATGCCGAACCTCTTCAGGAGGAAGAATATCGCCGTGCCGCATCCGAACGCCCAGACGGCTACTGCGCCCGCGCCCGCAAGCTGCACGCCGAGAAGCTTCGCTCCGCCGCCGTAGAAGAGGCCTGCCAGTCCGTTGCCGTATCCGGCCGAGACGGGCGCGGCGAAAAGCCCCACGGACAGCGTACCCCACACGCCGTTCACGCAATGGACGGACACGGCGCCGACGGGATCGTCGATGTGGACGCGGTCGAGCGCGAACACCGAGACGACTACAAGCACGCCGGCGACGAGTCCGATCGCCACCGCCGCGTTCGCCGTCACGACGTCGCACGGCGCGGTGATGGCCACCAGCCCCGCAAGCGAGCCGTTCAGCGCCATGGTGAGGTCCGGCTTGCCCATGATGATCCACGCCGTGACGAGCGCGGAGATCGTTCCGGCGCACGCGGCCAGGTTGGTGGTCATGGCGACGCGTCCGATGGCCCCCACTCCGGCCGTGTAGCTGCCGGGGTTGAACCCGAACCAGCCCACCCAGAGCAGGAAGACGCCAAGCGTGCCGAGGACCAGGCTGTGTCCGGGGATCGGGTTGGCCTTTCCGTCGTGGCGGTACTTGCCGATGCGCGGACCCAGCGCGATCGCCCCAGCTAGCGCGATCCATCCGCCGACGGAGTGGACGACCGTCGATCCGGCGAAGTCGTGGAAGCCGAGCCCCTCGAGCCATCCCTGCGAAGAGGCGCCTGCGAGTCCGCCCCATATCCAGTGTCCGCTGACCGGATAGACGATCGCCGACACGATCACCGAGTATATGAGGTAGCTCTTGAACTCGATCCTCTCCGCCACCGCGCCGGACACTATCGTCGCGGCGGTCGCGGCGAACATGGTCTGGAAGAAGAGGAACGTCCAGTCCCAGGCCCCTTCCCCGTTCGCGAGCGTCGGCATGCCGAGTCCGCCCCAGCCGATCCATCCGGCCGCCGTGGTCGCGCCGAACATCAGCGCCGAGCCCAGGACGTAGAACGCGAGCGAGCCGGCCGCGAAGTCCATGAGGTTCTTCATCATTATGTTCGCCGCGTTCTTTGCGCGCGTGAAGCCGGTCTCCACGAGCGCGAACCCCGCCTGCATCATGAAGACGAGTATCGCCGCGACCATGGTCCAGACGACGTTGAGGTTGGCCTGGACCGCCGTTGAGGTAATTTCAGTTTCCATGGCATTTCATCCTTTCGCTATCCGATCGCCTCTGGACCGCGCTCGCCGGTCCTGATCCGCACGCACTCCTCCATCGGCATGACGAATATCTTGCCGTCGCCGATGTCGCCGGTGCGCGCACCCTCGACGATCGCCTCTATCGTCTTTTCGATGTAGTCGTCGTTCACCGCGATTGCGAGGCGCATCTTCTTGTGGAGCGTGACCTCCTCCACCGCGCCGCGGTAGAGGTGCAGGTAGCCGCCCTGCTTCCCGCACCCTAGCGCGTTGGTGACGGACATCTTGTATATCTCGCGGGCGAAGAGCGCCTGCTTGACGGCGTTCAGCCTCTCCGGCTGGATGTATGCTATGATGAGTTTCATGATACGGAACCCATAGCACAACGCGCGCCAGAGCGCTTCGCCCGCCATCCACGCCCGATTCTTTACAAATACTGTAACCGCCGTGCGGCATTCGCCGTGCACGATGTAAAAACGCAAGGGCGCCGCCGTCCGGCGACGCCCCTGGCATCAAGTCCGCAACCGGACTATTGCGCGAGCGCTTCGGCAATGGACTGCGCGGCGCGGGAGAGGTCGGACTTCGCGTGCGAGCTCATGATCGCAACGCGAAGGCGCGCGGCGCCGCGCGGGACCGTGGGATAGCGTATCGCCGGGATCAGGAGCCCGCGCTTCAGCAGTCCTTCCGCCGCCTCCATGGCACGGCGCTCGTCGCCGATCATGACAGGCACGATCGCCGAGTCCGTCCGCGCCTCAATCCCGTATCGCGCCAGCTCCGCCACGAAGAAAGCCACGTTCTCACGGAGAGCGGAAACCCGCTCCGGCTCCGCTTCCAGCACCGACAGCGCGGCGTCCGCCGCCGCGACGGCAGGCGCGCCCTGCGCCGTGGAGAATATGAAGGAGCGGGCGGAGTTCACGAAATGCTCGATCAGCGTGCGCGAGGCGCAGACGAAACCGCCGGTCGATCCGAGCGCCTTGGAGAGCGTTCCAACGATGACGTCCGGATGCGGACATCCGAAGCGCTCGACGAGTCCGCGTCCCGTCGCTCCTACGACCCCGGTCGCGTGCGCCTCGTCCACCACGGAGAATGCGTCGTACCGGCGGCAGACGTCGATGAAGCGCGGAAGGTCGAGGATGTCGCCGTCCATCGAGAACACGGCGTCGGATACGACGACGCGCCTTCCGTAGCCCCGGCAGGACGAAAGCCTGCGCTCAAGGTCGGACATATCGTTGTGTGCGTATATCACGACGTCCGCGCCCGAGAGGCGGCATCCGTCTATTATGGAGGCGTGGTTGAGCTCGTCGGATAGGATCACGTCCCCCTTGCGCGCGAGCGCGGAGATTACGCCAACGTTCGCCATGTAGCCGGTCGGGAAGACGAGAGCGGACTCCGTACCCTTGAACCTGGCGAGGTGCTCCTCCAGCGCGACGTGCGGCGGCTGCGTGCCGGTCGTGAGGCGCGAGCCGCCGGAGCCCGCCCCCCACCTCTTCGCGGCGTCTGCCGCCGCGGACACGACGGAGGGGTCGCTGGCGAGGTCGAGATAGTCGTTCGACGAAAGCACCACCACGTCGCGTCCGTCGATGCGCGAGCGCGGACCCGTCGGGGCGTCCAGCGTGCGGCAGGAGCGGAGGAGTCCGCGCTCCGCACGGACGTTCCGCTCTTCGGCTATCGACGCGAACCTGTCCCCCGCCGCGTCGGCGGCGATCGACGGGACGTCCTCGACGAGGACGGCCTGCCGCTCCAGGAAGCGGATGGTCTCCGGGACGTCCCGGTGCGGACCTCTATAGAGGAAGATGCGTCCGCCAAGCGGCGAGCCGCGCTCCTTGATGTTCGTTATCCGACGGTAGCCGAGGCTCTTTGTCGCAACGTAGCCGGTCGTGTAGTCCGGGTCGTCCGACACGCAGATCTCAGCGACGATCCCGGGGGCGTTCTGCACCTTCGTCGCGAGGACGATGGCCTCGGCGAAATGGTTCTTTGCGGACGGGACGCCCTTCGCCGTCGAGTCGGCGTCGTCCATGCAAGTCGCGCGTACGCCGCGCTCCGGATCCGGGTCGAGCCGTTCGAGGGTGTCGGCGTCGAGAAGCATTGCGCCGCGAAGCGCGTACGTATCGGAGAACTTCGCCATGATCTCGGCGACGCGGACGATGCCGTCCTTCGAGAGGAGTTCCGCGACGAGGGCCATTCCCTCTTCCGGCGTGCGCGTCGCGTGCGTCGCGACGGGGAGGGACTTCAGGCGGATGACGGACGAAGGACGCTCCAGCTTCACGTTGATGAAGTCCGGCGTGCCCTTCGAGTGGGACAGTGCGCGGGCGACGAGCGCGGCGGCCGTGCGCGGCGCGGCGGAGGATGGGACGATCCGTTCGGCGCCGGAGATGTGCGCGCCGGATTGGGACGCGCGCATCTTTACGGAGTAAAGTGGTTCATTCATGGAAGTCGCTGTCCATCGGCGCCACGTCCGGCGGACGCGAGGCCAGGTCCCCGATCGCGCACGCGATGCGGTCGATGGTCCGCTCGTCCGAAACGAGAGGCGGCATGGAGTAGATGAAGTTGCAGAACGGACGGAGCCACACGCCGTGCGCGTCTATCACGTCCGATATGTCGGACTGCGACGGCATCCTGCGGACCTCCACAACCGCCACCGCGCCGAGGGTGCGGACGTCAACGACGTTGGGCAGGTCCTTGAGCTGCATGAGGCGGCTTGCGAACCAGCCTTCGATGCGCCTTGCGTTGGCGGCGTAGTCGGATGCGGCGAAGAGGTCGAGCGAGGCGGACGCGGCGGCGCAGGCAAGCGGGTTGGCCATGAAGGTCGGACCGTGCATGAAGGCGGACGGGCGTCCGTTGGATATGGTGTCCGCGACCCTGGCGGAGGCGAGCGTCGCGGCGAGCGTCATGTGTCCGCCGGTGAGCGCCTTGCCCACTGTCATAATGTCGGGCGTGGTCGAGGCGTGGTCCTGCGCCCAGCGCGGACCGGTCCGGTGGAGTCCGGCCGCTATCTCGTCGAACACGAGAAGCGCGCCGGACTCGTCGCAGAGCCGGCGCATTTCGCGAAGGTACCGGGGATGGTAGAAGTTCATCGCGTTCGCGGCCTGGAGGACCGGCTCGCAGATCACGGCGGCGATTTCGCGTCCGTGCTCGTCGATGAGGTTCTCGAGGGACCTCGCGCAGCCGGGATCCCATTCGTCGCCGAACGGGCACGTCGGCTTGTCGGCGAAGAGATGGCTCGTCATCAGTCCCTTGAACAGGGTGTGCATGCCGTCCGGGTCGGAAAGCGCCATGCAGAGAGAGGTGTCGCCGTGGTAGCCGCCCTTGAGGGCGAGGATGCGCCGGCGCTCGGGATGTCCGAGGGCGGCGTGGTACTGTATCGCCATCTTTGCGGCGACCTCCACGGAGATGGAGCCGGAATCGGCGAAGAACACGCGGTCGAGTCCGCCAGGGGCGAACGCCGCGAGCCTCTGGGCGAGCTCGACGGCAGGTTCGTGGGTGAAGCCGCCGAACATCAAGTGGCACATCCGCTCGCTCTGCCGGCGTATGGCTTCGACTATCGCGGGATGGTTGTGTCCGTGCGCGACGCACCACCACGACGACACGGCGTCAACGAGCCGGCGTCCGTCGGCTAGCTCGATCTCCACGCCGGACGCGGAGCGCGCGAGCCGCACCCGCGGCGGCGACTTGAGCGAAGCGTACGGATGCCATATGAATGAGCGGTCGTACTCGAGATATCGTTCTTCCTGCATTTTTCCTCTGGTTGTTGAAGCGTGGCCTCCGCCACGACAGTGTGTATTCTACCACAATCCCCTCGCCGCTACAATTCCGCAACCTCTTTGCTCTCGTATTCTGACCGCAATTATGCTGTCATTTCCATGCCTGTTTAAATCTTGGCCATACTTAAAGCGCCGCAAGAGAGATGTGAGCATGACCAAATGTAAGAAAGCTTTCAAAAACGCTTTTCAGAAGCACTTCGTCTTCTATTTGAATCCTGCGCAAGTCTGACAAAATGACTTTCATCGCAAAAGCCATATTACTTCCATCCTCTACGGGGTACAATGCCGCAGCCAAGACCGGCAATGTCACAGCTGTTGCCACTGATAGCAAGGCAAGAAATACATACAATAAGTTCTTTATCTTTCGTTTCATCGCTTCAAACTCCGCTGCTCCTGTTTTAGTGTCTTATCAGGATTAACACCTTCCCCTGATTGCCCGTAACACCATTGTACATCAGTAGGGTGAAGGATTACATTAACACCACTACCAAACAATTTTTCCAATTCATCTTTCATTTGTTGCCATGATTCACCCGCCCCGGCCTGGGGTCATATGATTTCACCTTGCTAGTTATATCATCAATGACCTTATTGATATCTTTCTCAAACACAGTAAATGGATTAACGATACGGTCAAAAACTGTCGAATCTGATGACATATCGTAGCTCAATGTTAGACGAGACAACCCAAGCCGCCGCGACTCAACGTTGATCTACTTGTTCGCATTGTCATACCTGATATAATAACACATTCCCGTTTCGCTGGTTTACCATACGAACGCATTGTTCAAAATCTCGTATCGGTCCAACGTCGCCTCGCTCGCGCCGCAAGTAACCACAACAGCGCGAGATGGAGACACGGCATCGCCCTGCACCACCGGTGCCGCCTTCCGCTCCACCGCCTTGACCTGCACTTCTACTGGCGACACCGTAACCGGCGCATCGGGTTGAGGCAACCAACTCCCGACTACGGTCGAGCGATGCAACCACGATCGCCGTCGCCGCACTCAGAAGCGGGATCCCACAACCAGTCACTATTAGTAGTCTAATCATCTTGCGTCTCTCTTATACACTTATATACGGCGATGCCAATTGTTATGAACATAAAACCCAATGACATTTCTTTCAACCACCCCCATGGTACTGTCTTTGACTTGGGGACAAGAACATCTATACACAGCGTCCCTCCTGTCACAACCAAACATCCGCCGAGTATCCGAAAAACAATTAGACACATTGTTCTAAATAGATGCTTCATAAGAAACTTTCCCTTCGTGCAAAAGTCGCTATTCGTAGGAAACCCCATGTTGCATGTTACAGCAACACTCACATCCTTCTGACGAGTTTCTACAGCCAAACCCGGCGAGATTAGCCATAAAATCTGCTGACGAAGCCTCAAAATCTCCGCCTTGGATAAGTTCATGCAATTCTTCTTCCCACTCTTTGGGCAGAATCCACGACAAACCCCACTCAACATTTCCTGCATACAAATCTCGTATTTCTTTTATAACACCCAGCGCCTCCGCAATTTCAAGGCTGCAATCATTCGCTATCTCGCATGATGCTATACAATGATTCAATTTATCATACATCCCATCGGCTTTTCGTTCAAATGCGCGGCGTTTCGCTATCTCGCATGATGCTATACAATGATTCAATTTATCATACATCCCATCGGCTTTTCGTTCAAATGCGCGGCGTATAGAATCCATACAAGCGACAGCCTGTCGTATCTTCTCTTTAGCAGCATTTATTTTTTCGGATACATCTCGAATGATGCGAATTGCTTGTGATGACAAACGTATTTCTATTGTAAAAGACCGAAGACCACGCACATCCATCCTCATAGGAACACTATTATCTGTAAACACATAGAGGTTGAAGCCTCCCATTTCCTGTAGGCAATCCCGGTTCAGCCATCTTCCATCTATGGGATTGTAATGCCTGTAGTTGTAGTACACCAAGCCAAGCGTGTCGTCGGAGTATTCTGAGGAAAAGCGAAACGGGTTAGTTTCGGCGACGTTGAATGCCGCGAATGCCGTGTTTGTCGTCGCGGCGGTCACCGCGCCGAAAGGCGCGTACTCGTAATGCGCCGGGACGCCTCGCGCCTGCTGGAAGGAGACGACGTCGGAGACGTTCTTGTTCCCGTCATGGGTATAGAAGAAGTTCCATCCGCCTTGACGTTGCAATACAAGCGGACGCGTCGCAACCGGCTCCGTCGGATCCCATGCAACAATGAGACGGAAGGTCTGCCCAAAAGTCTCACTGCGAATGGGAAAGAAGGTCAGACCTTGATTCCCATTCCGAATGGGAAAACAGGTCTTGTCTAATCGGAATATGGTAGACTATGCTGCTGTTCAGTCGGACGAGTGTCCGAACAGAACGGCCCGCCCGGAAAGGCCTTTCCC